>JBNKZT010000257.1:0-8877 GCA_050301775.1 Promineifilaceae bacterium (SeqCode) | reverse complement strand
TCTTAAGGAACCTTCCAAACTCATTCAATGTTAAGGTGCTTTGCCTCTAAAATGAACCATGCCGAAATTTCTATTTGCCACTTTTTTTACCGAGCTTCTACAGTCAATTTGGTTTCTAAACGCTTGCTGTACAGTGAAAGTGGATAACAAACTATAAAATAAAGAAAGCCTACCATTGTAAAAATGATAAATGGCTTGAAAGTTAAATTGTTCAAAACTTGACCGCGGCGTGTCAATTCGACATAGCCAATAATTGAAGTGAGCGAGGTATTTTTGATAACCTGAACAAGAAAACCAACTGTGGGAGGAATAGACACTTTGACAGCTTGAGGCAGAATAACAAAGCGGAATTGTTCTAGCCAGCTTAAGCCCAGCGCTGTGCCGGCTTCCCACTGTGTTTTTGGGATCGATTCCACACTGCCTCGCCAAATATCTGCCAGGTAGGCCGAAGCATAAAATATCAACGCAATACTGGCAGAAACAATAGCCGGCACATCGAACCCTAAAACAATTGGAATTCCAAAAAAGATAAGAAACAACTGCATCAATAAAGGCGTTCCCTGAAAAAATGAGATATAGAATTGAGCAGTACGTCTAGGGATTTTATTTTTAGCAATACGCATTATGGTGAGCAACATGCCAATAATGCCGCCACCAGTAAACGCAATCAGAGATAAAATCACTGTCCATTGCAGAGCCTTTATCAGTGCAAATAATACTTCGAAAAATTTAAAGTCTGTCATTGTGAGTTAACCGGAACCTTCCCAAACATCAACTTAGATCCCAATTGAAACGTGCCGCGAAAAAGTTGAGCAATGACCAAATAGATTACCGTAATTAAAAGATAAATTTCAAAATTCCGAAAGGTCCTTGAAGCTACATACTTGGCTTGGTAAGCTAATTCCTCTGCTGATATCACAGATATAACTGCAGAGTTCAAAACAAAGAGAATGAATTGGCTGGTAAGCGCCGGATAAATTGTCATTAAAGCTGGTTTAAGGATAACGTAAAGGAAGATTTGAAGACCGGAGAGTCCCAATGCTCGCCCCGCTTCTATCTGCCCTTTCGTAATCGCCTCAACACCTGCCCGTACGATTTCAGTTGCATATGCGCCGGTGTTGATGGTGAGGGCGATTAAAGCCGCCTGCCACGCCGGGATCAAAATACCCAGGGAGGGTAAACCAAAATAAACGAAAAACAATTGAACAAGGAATGGTGTGTTGCGGATAATCTCGATATAGGCCTGGATAACGCCGGAAAGTATGCGATTCTTTATCAACTGTAGCCCGGCCATGGCCACACCGACCAGTATTCCTAGTACTGTTGCAATCGCTGTGATCCTTATCGTCATCAGCGCCCCTAGTAAAAAGAGATCCCAGTATTTAAAGATCACACTAAAATCAAAATCATATCCCATTTAAAAACCCTCAATACTCAAGGAGCAATATTTCATTTCTTGCACAAACCTTGTTCAACAGCACTAAATTTACTCATTTATTATTTGTGCACTTTATCACAAAGGGTGTTTGGGATGCATAAGGGAGGTGTAAGGAATCCGTAAAGATTAACGTGAAGTGTAGAGACAATGTATACATCGCCCCTATCACAATCTAATCATTTTTGAGTAGATTGGCGGCAAGGGAACCGTTGTAAAGCTGATTGAAGGTTTGGTTGGTGGCCATGACACGGCCGTTCTTCACGACCACCGTTTTCTCCACCTGCCCAATAATCGCGGCTGACGGGGTGGGCGCATCGAGAATTACAAAATCGGCCGTGCAACCTATCTCTAAACCGTAATTCGCTAGACGCAAGGCTTTGGCAGCATTGTATGTACTCATTTGTAAGATGGTGTTGAACTCTTCAACCGTGTCCATATGCGCCCCGTAAGACAAAATCAGCCCCTCTTCCAGCAAATCAAAATTGCCCATCGGTCGCAGCGCATCGCGAACATTGTTGGAGGCGTAGGTCGCGTTTACACCGGCGGCAAGCAGTTCTTTGACGCGAGTTAGACCGCGCCGCACGTTGTGGGTGTCATCCCGGCCCAAGCGGTACAAATCGGGCTGGCTGATGATGTTGAGTTCGGCTTCTTTGATCAGGGCAATTGCCTCGGCAGCCACTTCCGGCGCGGCTACGCCCAGCGTGCAGGCATGACCCACCGTTACTCGCCCCTGGTAGCCGCGTTCGATGGTTTGCTGCGCGATGTAGACGGTTTCTAATTCGTCGAATGTGACGGTTTGGGGGATGCTCAGGTCAGCGTGGATGTCGAGGTCAATGTCCAGTGCCATTGCCAGATCGAAGGCGGTGTTGATGTGGCCCTGCCAGTGGAAACGGCCGTTACTCCCCACATCTAAATTACTCGCTCCACCCATCACATCTGCACCAATGCGAAATGATTCTCGAAACAATTCAGCATTATCAGGATGATTGACTAACCCTTGCTGAGGAAAGGTCACGATCTGCACTGTGACCCGATCAACATATTTTTCCTTTACCCGCTGCAATATTTCAACATGTTTTAGACCGATTTCTCGGTCAACATGACATTGCGCCCGCAGCGCTGTCACGCCATGCCGCGAGGCCAGTTCCAGTGCCGTGCTGGCCCGTCGTTCAATATCTTCAACTGTAAAGTCGCGACGGCGGCGTTCCATCGATTCATTGAGGCCATAATGAGACAAATACGGCTCCGGCCGGCCCGGTGTTTGCCAATCGTTCATCAAGGCGATGTCCAGGTGTAGATGGCTCTCGACAAAACCGGGGATGAGTAAACGGCCGTTGCCATCAATCTCCTGCCGTGCTCCATAATCCAGGTTTGGCCCCCGATCCACGATCAAACCTCCATCAACGGCAATATCGACCAATGTCGCTTCACCCTCAATCTGAACATTTTTTAGTAATAAATCGATCATGGATACCCCTTATATTTATGGGAAAATGCCGCGTTCTTTGTATGCTCTTGCTAACCGGGACAACGCTACGATATAAGCGGCCGTTCGCCAATCCGTGTCGTGCTTTTTAGCCGCAGTGTCCACCCGTTCATACGCACACAACATGCGGTTTTTCAACTTTGTATCAACCTGTTCTAAATCCCAATATTCGCTGCGTTTGTTTTGCAACCATTCAAAATAACTGACGACGACGCCGCCAGCGTTGCAAAGAATATCGGGCAGTAGGGCGATACCTTTTTCCTGGATGACCCGGTCGCCATCCGGATTGGTTGGACCGTTAGCGCCTTCAGCGATTAGTTTCACGTTCAGCCAAGGCGCTGTTTCGCCGGTAATCTGATTTTCTAACGCCGCCGGAATAAATATATCGGCTTGGGTGCGCATAAACGTCTCATGATCGACCACCTGCGCCTGGGGGTACCCTGCCACGCCGCCTTCTGCGGCCGCGTAATCGGCCAGATCGTCAGCATCGATGCCACCGACGTGATAAATGGCCCCGGTCGCATCTTCCGCTGCCAGGAGGACGGCCCCATGCGGCTTCAGCAGACGGGCGGCCCAGGAACCGACGTTGCCATACCCCTGCACAAAATAGGTGGCTCCATTCAGAGCAAACTGGTTATCTTCGGCCCACTTTTCGATAGAGAAGACCACACCCTGACCGGTCGCTTTTTCCCGGCCAACGCTGCCGCCGGACTCGATCGGCTTGCCTGTAACTACGTGCATGTTACGGTGGCGTTCCTGAGGCGGCATCATCGAAACATAGGTGTCCAATATCCAGGCCATAATCTGAGCATTTGTGTTGACATCCGGTGCGGGAATATCGAATTCAGGGCCAATGTTGCTGCCTAAAGCGAAGGTGAAGCGGCGGGTGATTCGCTCCAGTTCGGCAAAAGAATATTGGGCCGGGTCCAGACGAATGCCCCCTTTTGCGCCGCCCAGAGGAATATTGACAACAGCCGTTTTCCAGGTCATCCAGGCTGCCAATGCCCGTACTTCATCAATATCAACAGCAGGGTGATACCGCAGCCCGCCTTTATACGGCCCCACCACATCATTGTGTTGGACTCGGTAGCCGGTGAACATTTCCACCCGGTGATCATCCATCTTCACAGGGAAGTTGACGATGACTTCATTCTGTGTCATCGACAATATTTTGCGGATGTCCGATTCCAACCCCATCAGGTCAGCCGCTTTATTAAACTGCTGTCTAACATTTTCAAAAACATTTGCTTTTGTCATTATTCATCTCCATTCCCTTTTTCGATTATTCAAACTATTGAATCAGGAACTACTAAATTGCTGAACCAGATAATGTCATCACTATGCCTGAAATAACGGGAACTGCGTTGCCATCTTCTTGACCTCTTTTCCCACAGCTAATAAAAATAGGTCCTCCTCAGCCTGTGCCTTAAATGCTCTCACAAAAGCAGCGCGCTGCTTAGAGTCCTTTGGCAGCGCTTCACCCTTAACGTGTTCGACTACTTGGGCAATCCACCGCCCAATCTGGATCATTTCCGCTTCTTTCATTCCTCGCGTCGTAACCAGGGGCGTACCCAAACGCAACCCAGACGGATAAAAGGGCGAGCCAGGTTCGTCAGGTATCGTATTTCGATTGGCATACATGCCGGCCACGTCCATCGCATAGGCCACTTGCGTGCCTAAACCCACACTGTATGGCGTCAAATCAACGACAATTAAGTGGTTTTCCGTACCGCCGCCCACCAATTTCAAACCCTCTGAACACAGTGATGCCACCAAAGCATCGGCATTGCGGCGCATTTGCCGGGCATACTCCCGGAAACCTGGCTGGGCTGCTTCTTCCAAAGCAACGGCGATACCGGCCGTGGTGGCATTGTGCGGGCCACCCTGCAAACCGGGAATAATCGCTTTGTCAATCTTACCGCTCAATTTCGGGTCCCGCGCCAAGCCACGATCCGTCACCAAAATAATTGCGCCGCGTGGACCACGCAGCGTTTTATGGGTGGTTGTCATGATCACATCAGCATGGGGTATCGGTGAAGGATGCTCACCACCGATGATAAGGCCGGTAATGTGGGAAATATCAGCCACCAGCCAGGCTCCCACCGCATCAGCCACTTCACGGAATTGGGCAAAATCCAGTGTTAAGGGGTAAGAAGTCGTCCCGGCAATAATCATCTTTGGCCGATATTCTTTAGCCAATGCCAGCATTTGGTCAAAATCAATGCGGGCGCTTTCGTTCAAACTGTATTGGACAGAACGGTAATGCGTGCCGGAAAAGGTCACTTTAGGATGCCCATGCGTTAGATGACCGCCTCCGCCCAATCGCAAACCCATAAGCGTATCTCCCGGTTCCAACAAAGCAAATTGAATGGCTGAATTGGCCGGTGAACCGGAATAAGCTTGCACATTAGCAAACGGAACCCCGAAGAGCTTTTTAGCGCGATCGATTGCCAGGTTTTCCAACTGGTCAATAATCTGGTTGCCTTCATAGTATCTCCTGCCAGGATAGCCTTCCGAATATTTGCTCGATAAGCAAGAGGCAAGCACTTTTGCCACCTGGGGTGACATATGATTTTCTGAAGGTATTAATCCTATCTTTTCTATTTGACGTTGTTCTTCTTTTTGAATCAGTTGGTAGACGAGTTCAGACATCATCCACACCCCCTTTGATCAAAGAGAGGGACAGCAGAAGTAGATTTTGACGAACGGCGTATCTTCTTCTGTACTGTCCCTTCTTGATTGATGAGAAATAGGGCACATTGGATATGCCCTATTCTAGTGATTTGTTACCAGGTTACTTTGTGATGCTGTTCAATTTCACCGCTTTCAAAACGGGACAACGGCAGTTTTTCCATAAACCAGGATTTTTCGCCGGTCATGACGTAGTGAGCAATGTCGCGGCCAATCGTCGGCCCTTCGATAACGCCATTACCGCCGGCGCCGACGGCCAACACATACCCTTCAACCGGCGTTTCGCCCAAAATCGGCATGTAATCCTTCGGTTCAGCGCGGTAGCCAACCCAATCATTGGCCAACGAAGATTCCAGCAGACGCGGGTAATGCTTGAGCAGCTCTTCGGTGAGGAAGTCCCAGAAATAGGGATCGGTGCCGCCGGTCATGGGCAGTTCATCCGGGTTCCAGACGCCGGCGTGTTCCGGATTATTCAAGTCCATTGTGAGGTGGGCTTTGCAGATGAAGACGTTATCCTTGTCTTTGCGAGCGTAGAAACGGGGGTATTTCAAAACCGGGAATGGATAGCCCAGGGCCAGCTGCGGTTCCAAAATGAACACTTCAGCCTTGGTGTGGATGATGGGCAGGTCCAATCCAGCCAGTTTGCCGAAGAAGGGCGTCCACGGGCCGGTGGCATCAACCATCACATCAAGATCGAAATGGCCTTTGTTGTTGGTGTCAACGCCAGTGACTTTGCCATCTTCAACAATGATGCTGGTTACTTCGGTGCCGATCATGACGGTGGCCCCATTTTGCCGCGCCTTACGGCCCAGCGTGTTGGAAATCATCGTCGGATCAACAAAGCCATCATCAGGAGAGTAAGCAGCGCCCAAAACGCCATCCAGGGTCAGATCGGGGATGATCTGGCGGATTTTTTCTGGGTCTTTCCAGTATTCGGCCGTGTAGCCGGAGGCTTTGGCTAAATCAACCGCTTGCAGGCCGTACATCTCGTATTCGGGGTAAGGCGCGATTAGCAGGGTGCCGGTTTTCTCAAACCCGGCTGAACCCGGTTCTTCTTCTTCCAAACCCATATAGAATTTGAAACCAAAGAGACGTACTGACCAGAACTCATGGGGCAGGGAATCGTCAATCAGGCAGTGGGTCCCGGCCGATTTGGCCGTCGTGCCTGAGCCGAGTGTGTTTTTCTCGAATAAAAAGACCTCAGCCTCTTCGTTCTGGCTCAAAAAATATGCAACTGCGGTGCCAATGATGCCGCCACCAACAATACCTACGCGTTTTTTAGACATTTTTACCTCTCAAAAATTCGATTCAAGATACGGGGTGATTGTTCTTGCGTCATAAGTCATATGTGAAATGTTTTGATGACGGATGACTTATGAAACAATCTACAAACCCCAAATAATAAATAACATCAGGCCAATTTGACCGACTTGGCTCTTAGGGCAGCAGTGAAGATGGGAACAAATTCATGCAGGTCGGCCACTACGCCGTAATCGGCCTGCGAGAAGATGCCCGCGTTTTCGTCGCTGTTCACAGCGATTATGGTCTTGGAATCGCGGATACCGACGACGTGCTGAATGGAGCCAGAGATACCCAGCGTGATGCACAAATCGGCGCGAATTTTCTTGCCGGACAGGCCCAGCCATTCGGGGAACCAGTCCCGTTCGGAGGAAACCGGTCGGGAACAGGCCACTTGCCCATCAAAAAGGGTTGCCAACTCTTCGGCGATGACGAGGTTGGCTTTTTCTTTCATGCCCTGACCGACATCAACAATCATCGGTGCGTCTTCCCAGCGCACACCGGCGGCGGCTTTTTCTTTATATTCGATGACTTTCATGGCCGGCGGATTGATGGGGACGGTTACGGCCGTTACCGCAGCCACACCACCCTTCTCAACGGCCGTAAACACAGCCGGAGCCACCGTTGCCATCGCCGGTTGGGTTTTGATTTTGTACGTGTTCATCCCCACACCGCTGTAAATCATGCACTTGGCCGTTACTGTATTGTCGGCATCCAGGTCGAAATCAATGCAGAAAGAAGCAATGCCAGCACCCAAACGGGCGGCCGTGCGGGCCGAAATTTCCAATCCCGGTTTGGTCGCCCCGACCAAAACCAATTCCGGCTTCACCTCAGCGATGACGCCAGCCAGGGCATCGGTGAAGGTTTCGGGATTCAAACCAGCCAACAGGGGGCTGGCGACGGTGTAAACGGTATCCGCGCCCCAGGCACCCAGATCGGCCAGGTTATCGGGGATGGATTCACCCAAATAGAGAGCGGCAACGGCCGTTCCCTTTTCATCCGCCACCTGCCGTGCTTTACCCAGTAGTTCGCGGACGACTTGCTGTTTTTCCGAATAAACTAAAATCCCCGACATCAGGCTCCTCCTTCGATGACGTGATTTGCCAGGAGCAAATCTACCAATTCATTGGACAATGCGTTCAGGTTATCCCCTTGCAGCATCTGCTGCTTGCGGTGGACGACTACACCTTCGGCGCGTACTTTTTTAAGGGCCGCTTTTTGCTGCAAGTCAGCCGCCGACAGGCCCAGGTCAGCTTCCACATTCCAGATATTGACCGGCTTTTTCTTCGCTTTCATGGCTTCCAACAGAGTGGGGCGGCGCGGTGTGTTGCATTCTTCCATCACGCTAATCAGCGCCGGTAAGGGCGCTGATACGGTTTGTACGCTGTCTTCTAAATCGCGGTCGGCCACGATCTGGCTGTCTTCCACCGTCACTGTGCGGGCGAATGAAATCTGGGGTATGTTCAGTGCTTCGGCCAGCCGGGGCGGCACTTGATAGGTAAAGCCATCGTCGCTGACTTCCCCGCAAACGATGACATCCACGTCGCCCAATTTTTTGATGGCTGCGGCCAGGATAACGGCCGTTACCTCCGGCGCTACCTGACCCTCAACCAGATTTTCGATCAAGGTCACATCTTCCAGCCCCATCGCTAATGCTTCGCGGAAGCTTTCTTTGGCTTTGGTCGGGCCAACGGTGATGGCGTGAACGGTGCCGCCGTGGGCTTCTTGGAGGCGAACGGCCGTTTCCAACACATGTTTATCAATATTGCCCACCTTGTAAGGCACACCCGCCATTTTCAATTCCTTGCTGGCCGAGTCCACCTTCACCTCCGATACATCCAGCGAGTATTTAATACAAGCTACTATCTTCATCCTATCTCCTTCAAAATAATCCACAGATCACACAGATTGCGCAGATAAAATAATCTGTGTAATCTGTGGATTTCTTTATCCATACCGAAAG
>JBNKZT010000256.1:0-8957 GCA_050301775.1 Promineifilaceae bacterium (SeqCode) | reverse complement strand
CACGTTTCACGTTTTACGTTTCACGCGGCAACGGCCGTTTCCAACCCCACAATCATCCTTTCTAACTCCGCCGCCAAACCCGGCTCCAGCGGTTCCGGCTGGTGGGTTTCCAGGATGCGGCGGGCTTCGGCGTTGGCCCAGTCGCGGGCGTTGTCGCCTTTTTCCTGCCATTCGGTGTACGGCCGTCGATCCATGTACTTCGGCAGCCACAATTCCCGCATATGTTTGCGGGTGTGCTTTTGGGCCAGATAATGGCCGCCCGCGCCAACGGCATCGATGACATCCAGCGCCAGCGTCTCCTCATTCACTTCGATACCGCGCAGCGTCTGCCGCACCATGTCGAAAATCTCGCAGTCCATCAGCATCTGCTCATACGACCAGATGCGGCTGCCGTGCAGCAAGCCCACGCCCAGCAGCATGTCGGACATGGCAATCGAGGCCATGAAGGTGGACAGGCTGTTGTCGATGCCCGCCTGCCAGTTGGGTTCTTTGGCTCCGGTGGCAAACGATCCCATCGACAAAGGCACGTTGTAAAAGTCGGCCAGGACGTTGGTCGCCGCGCCAAACAGGAAATCTTCCGGCCCGCCGCCGGTGTAAGCGCCGCTGCGTAAATCCATCGCCGTCTGCGCCGCCGCGTAAAAGACGGGCGCACCGGGGTAGGCCAACTGGATTAAGGCCAGGGCGCTGATGACTTCAGCATTGCCCACGACCAGATTCCCGGCCAACGTTGCCGGAGCGGTGGAGGCGCAGGAGGTCATGGTCATGAAACCGGTGGGCAGACCCGCCTCGGCAGCGATGAGCGCCGCATCGAGGCTGCCGCCATCCTGTCCCAGCGGCGGTGCGGTGCACTGCATGATGGAGAGAATGGGGCGCTGGCGGAGAGATTCGGGGCTGCCGGCAACGGCCGTAGCCATTTCCACCGCCACTCTCGCTTCCGCCGCCGAATAGACGCTTTCCGTCTGGACGTGTTTGGTCGAGTTCTGCCAGATGGCCAGCAGTTCGTGCAAACTGCGCGTCTCCGGCGGTTTATCCTGCGCCGACACCGCCACCCAGTGAAAGCCCACCTCCGGCAAATAATCGGCGACGCGAGCGATGTCGGCCACGTCTTGCAGGCAGGAAGTCCGCCGCTGGCCGGTGTACAAATCGAGCACTTCCACGCCGCAGCCATCCGTGCCCACAAAAACGTGATTACCGTCCAGCGGCAAATCCTGCGCCGGATTGCGGGCTGCCAACTCATAAGCCGGCGGCGCGTGCTTCAAGGCTTCTTCGATGAGATGACCGGGCACTTTAACAATCTGGCTCTCCCGGTCAACGGTAGCGCCGCTCTCTTCCCAAATATCCAGCGCCCGCTGCGACGGGAAGCGCACGCCAGTTTTTTCAATGACGCACAGCGTCGCCTCATGAATCCGCTGCACCTCGTCCACATTCAATATGTTCAAACTCAGCCTGGGGCTGCTGATAGATTTGATGGGTTGTGTTTGCATAATGACTCCTTTGTTGGGCTAAGGTGCTGTAAGGTAAGGAATCTGGGAGAAAATCATTTAACCCAGCTCCTCGGCCCCTCACACTTACGCCGCTAACGCCCGCTTCAACAAGCGGCGGGGCGGACGATCTCATTTCCTAAACGGAACATACTAAATGAGCCTGCTACTCACCGCTTGGCTTAAGCATTGTTTGGCGGCTTTTTACATCACACAAGTTCATTGTCCTATTATGAATCATCTCGTTTATTTAAGAATGCATCGACAATTTCTTCTCCTTCAGCACTGTACATTGACAGCGAGAATTTCCAGTATCTGTTTGCCATCTCTTTCAGGATTTCTGTTGAAAATGAAAATCCTTCTGTCCATGAATGAAGAAATATCGTACATCTCAGTTGAATATCGTGTGCTTGACTAATCTCTTGCCACAAAACTGAAGCAGATTCAGTCGATTCAAACAGATACTCGATCTTTTGGATAAATGTTAGTTCTTTCGGTGCGCTAAGAAACCATTGTCCAATTGGTGCTGGTCGAATTCTGGGTCGATCTTTATCTAATTCCCCTTTGCGGCGTGCTGTTGTTGGCTGACAACCGATTCTTTTTGTCAATGCTAACGGATCTAAATCGTCGGCATAAATGCACAAAGTTACTTTTGAATCAGATGGGGAACCCCCAACATAAATTCCACTATCGACATTCAATCTTTCCTCTGTTTTTTTCTCTTTCATATATGTTTTATTTTGTAATCCTTGGTTTTTTATTGTTGTTACTTGCTGCCTAATAACTGCTTCGCCAACGCCACCGCCCCAATCGCATCCTCGCTGTAGCCGTCGGCGCCAATGTCGGCGGCCCATTCCTTGGTGACCGGTGCGCCGCCGACCATCACCTTGACCTGGCCGCGCAGCCCCATGTCGTCCAGCGCCTCGATGACGTCGCGCTGTTTGACCATCGTCGTCGTCAGCAGGGCGCTCAAACCAACCAGATTGGCCCCGACCTCGCGCGCTTTATTGGCAAAGGCTGCCGGGGAGACGTTGACGCCCATGTCGTATACCTTGAAGCCGCTGGCCGACAGCATCGTTCCCACCAGCGTCTTGCCGATGTCGTGGATGTCGCCTTCAACTGTGCCGATAACGGCCGTTCCCAACACCTCTCGTACCGCACCCCGCCGGGCTAATTCGGGTTCGAGGATGGCAACGGCCGTTTTCATCGCCTCCGCCGCCAATACCAAATCGGGCAGGAACATCGCCCCGCAGCCAAACTCCTCACCAACGTAATCCAACCCTTTGACGTAGCCCTCGTTGATGGCATCCAGTGGATTTACGCCGCTGGCCACCGCCTCATGGGCCAATGCCTCCGCATCCTCAACCTCACCGTCGATGATGCTCTGCGCCATTTTTTTAAACAATGATTCAGTCATGCAGCTCTCCTTTGAAAAAAATCCACAGATTACGCAGATTGCGCAGATTTTTTCGCTTCGCTTAAACTAATCTGCGTCATCTGTGAAATCTGCGGAAAAGTCTTTTTATTTCACTCCGGCTTTGATGTCGGCTTCGTGCAAGATAGCTTGCAGCGCCGCCAGCGTCTCATCCGGCAGGGGTGGTATTTGATGATTGGCGACGATCTCGCGAGCCAATTCCCGCGCCGATTGCAGCGCGTTCGGCCGCCCGGCGTCGTCCCATTCCTGATACATCCGCCGGTCAAACAGGCGCGGATACCAGCTTTCCTTAAAATAGTTGAACGTATGGTCGTGGCTCAAAAAATCGCCGCCGGGACCCACTTCATCAATCACGTCCAGGGCCAGCGTTTCCGGCGTCAACGGAATGCCACCCAGCAAAAGACGCACAAAACCGATGACCTCATCACCGATGACCATCATTTCCGGCGAACAGGTCAGCCCCGATTCCACGTAGCCTACGTCGTGGACCAGATTGGCCCCGCTGAGCGCCGTCCACAAAATCCACAAGGCGCTTTCGACACCGGCCTGGATGTCGGGCCGCTTGGAATCGGAACAGCCGGAGAAGCCCCAGACAGGCAGGTTGTAATAATGATGGGCCAGTTCGGCCATGCCCATCGTGTGCAACATAAATTCCGGGCTGGCGTAGGTGGCCGTCGTGTGGCGCATGTCCATCGGCCCGCTGCCCGACCCCCAGAGGAAGGGCGTCCCCCGGCGGCGCTGCTGGGCAATGACCAGGCCGCTCAACACCTCGGCGTTGGCCATCGCCAGACTGCCAGCCGGTGTCATCGGGGCCGATGCGCCATCGACCGGCCCCGGCGCGTAGACAAACGGCAGGCCATGATCGACCATCATCAGCACTTTGCGCAGGGCTTCGGCCGAATGCTGCAAGGGCGAAGTCGGTTCCAGGTAAGCGAATAAGAATGGATTAAGGCGCAGTTGTTCCGGCCCACCAGCGACCAGTTCGGCCATTTTGATGATGTCGGCCAGTCCAGCCTCGTCCCAGGCGGTGAAGACGATGGGTTTGGTCGAGTTAGTCAGCATGGTGTAAAAGGAGTGGCGGTCGGAGGTGGCGATGGGCGCGTCGGAGGGCAGGGCCATGGACATGATGAAGTCAAGATTGGGCAGGGCATCGGCCAGCCGGGCCATGTCGGCCACATCGGAGAGGCGGGAGAGACGGCGTTCTCCGGTTTCCAGGTCGAGGAAGTTGGGCAAATCGGAGCCGGTGCCGAAATAGGTGCGGTGGCCTTCGAGGTAGAGGTGTGGACGGCCGTTCCGATCACACAACACAATCCGCGACGGTGCACAACCCAGGGCCTGCTCCACCACCGCTGGCGGGAACTTGACCAGATTGCCATCGCTGACAATGGCCCCCGCTTCTTGCAACAGAGCCAGCGATTCGCTCTCAAAGACGCGTACGCCGGTACGGCGCAAAATCTCCAGCGAGGCGTGGTGAATGTCAGCCAGTTGGCTGTCACTGAACATGCGGTAGCCCGATGGTCGGGCGCTGACGTTCAAGGGATCGGGCGATTGTGGTTCACTTTTAGGCATAGCGGCTCCTTAAAGTGACTGTCACCTGGGAGGTGACAATCACTTCTCGTAAAAATCATCAGGATAGGGGGCAACAATTGGATCTTCGTCGCGGACAGAGAGGGCCACGACCGTGTCGCCGGGGTAGAAGTAGATGCCGTGCGCCCGGCCGATGACGAAGCCGTCTTGTTGGGAGCGTAACAGGCCGCCGTTTAACGGCCGTCCCCACACGTCATGAATCTCGGCAATCGGATCCCCCTTTTGCACGATGTCGCCGGCCTGCACCAGATGCAAAACGACGCAGGCATCATCCACACGGGCCGCTTCGCTGCGCCGGGTGCGAAAGCCGGGATCGACAATCTTAATCCCATTAATCGGCTCCATCGGACTGTCCAACATCCCCGCCCAACGCAAAACATTGCGTGTCCCGGCCGCCGAAGCAGCCACAATCGCCGGATCGGGCATGAGACCGGTGCCCAATTCCACCGTAAAACTGGGAATGCCACCCACCAGCAGCGCCGCGCCGGTCGTCGAGCGGTGCAAATCCTGCTTGATGTAATATTTGGCCGGAAATTCGGTGACGATGGTATGGCCATAGGCATCCATCATTTCCTGCTGCTGGATGGCCAGCGCCTCGGCCGCGGCTTTGTTGGTCTCTACGTCACTATCGGTGCGGTACAGCACCCGGTCTTGAAAAACGAAGGAGATGGAGTCGATCCAGGCGTTGTGGTAGTCGATCATGTAATCGGCCGTTTCCTGAATAATCGCAAACAGACGGGCAAAGGCTGTTTCTACCGAAGACGGCGGGTCTAAATCGGGGTCTTGTTCTTTGGCCGGTTTGCCGTCAGGCCACATGCGGTTGGGGTTTTTGGGCAGGTGGTAGGGGACGTATGCTTTGGTGCGCAGCCCAGCCGGACTGAGGGCAGGCAAGGCCACAATTGTGCCCCGCAGTTGATCGACTAATTCCTGGGTGATGAGCCGGTAGAGGACGGATGGCCCGGCGTGTTCCGGCCCGTGAATGCCGGCAGTTAGCCAGATGCAGGGGCCGTCACGTTTACCCTGGGCAATGATGACCGGCAGAAAATCGTCGTGGCCGGTGGGGTGGCTGATGGAGTCCCATTGGCCGTATTGGATGGTTCCGGGTACGGCCGTTGCCGTGCCTAGTGTGATAGCTCCAGACATTGGTCCTCCATTTTAGACGGTTATCTGTCTCGGTTCACAATGTGAAACATCGTTTCAAAACCAATGCCTATTATATTCGACTCTATTCAGTTTTTACAAATGCAAAATCAGGCCATATTGAGTGTGCCTTCAAACCGGGCGGCGCGTTGGACAACGGCCGTTATCCCCCCCAGCATCAACAAAATCAACAGCACCAAAATGACCAGTTCTGGCGCAATATCCGCCCAGCCCGCACCCTTTTGTGTAATCTCCACCACCGGCTGAATCATGTAATAAGTGGGGAATATCTTGCCTACCCATTCTGGGATTGACGGAAACAGGTTAACCAGCGCCGGCGCATACAGAAAAAGACCGCCCGCTTTGATCACGGTAAACAAGGTGTTGACATCCTTGATAAACGCTCCCAGCAGCACACCCAGCGTGGCCGACAACGTCGCCCCCAGCGCCAGAGTCAGCACCAGCAAGCCCGGCGACTGCCCAAATGCCCGGTTCAACACGAGCGTCGCCACCCCCATCACGACACCCATAATGATGCCCAACAACCCTTTTGACAACAGCACATCACCCAGCGAGGTGGGAGTAATGGTCAGGGCACGCAAAGTGCGCCTTTGTTTTTCTTCGACCAATGACGTCGCCGGAACCATCGTCCCGCCAAAGATAACGGCCATCAACACAATAAAGGGCAGCAGGCGCTCTTCCCAGGAAAGGCTTTCGCCATCACCCAGGACGACCGTCACCAATTCTACCGGCGATTCCTGCCCGGAGATTTCACGAATCATGTTACCCAATGCTGTCGCCGCCACGACCCGGTCACTGAGTGTGCTTTCACCCCAGGTGTAAACGGTAAGCGTGGTGGCCCGGCCGCTGCCAATCCGCCGGTCAAAGGTATCGGGCAAAGCCACGCCGATGTCTATGGCGCCAATGGCGGCTGCCTGACTCAGTTCCGCCTCCGATTCATACATTTTCACCGTCAACGATTCCAGCGACTGGGCCAACGGCACCAATTGGGAACGGCCTTCATCGACCAGCCCCAAACGTGCCTTCCCGGAGAAAACAGTCCCAAAAAGCAGTGTAATCAACAGCGTCATCACCACAGGCACAACCAGAGCCATGATAAACACAAAACTGCGCGGTCCGCGCACCAATTCCTTTCCCAACAGTACGCCAACACGTCTCAGACTCATGAGAATTTCCTCCTCAGGGCGATGATGCCCAGCGCCACGAACAAAACGGCAAAGGCCAGCATCACCGCCAGGTTTTGCCAGACATCGCCCCAACTTACGGCAAAATTTACCACCCGGTAAACCGTGTCAGTCAAATAAAAGGTAGGGATAATCTTCACCCAATCCGTGGCAATGCCCGGCAGGAATATCACCAGGCTGGGGATAGCCATCACTAATATGGCCAGGATGCCCCAACCCAAAACCGACATCATATCCCGTGAAACCGAAGCTATCAAAAAACCAATCCCGGTGACCAATATCGAACCCAACAGCAGTACCAGCAAAATCAACACCGGCTCATGGGCCAAACCGCCGGTAATAAGCATGAGCAGCACTGTCTGGATAAAGGCCAGGGAGATACCGGTGATAGCTTTGCCCAGGAACAAATCGGGGACGCTCATCGGCGTGATGAGCAAAGCGCGAATGGTTCCCGCCTCTACTTCGGTGCTAATGAGACTGGCCAGGCCCAACGTTTCCATCATCAGAACGAATACCGCCAGCATGGGCAGCATCCGGTCGCGGGGCGGGATTTGCTGTCCGGCCATGTCCACGCCGATTATCTCCTCGGTGGTTTCCAGGTAGAGCGGCGCGCCGGTAATTGTGAATACCAATTCCTGGGCCAGGATCATATAAATTTCGCGGAACTCTTCGGGGACATCTGGCGTGAAATAAACAGTTGTTTGCGGCAGTTCACCGGCATTGATGCGCTGGATCAGGTTTTCCGGCAGGGCTACGCCCACACCAATGTCGCCGGTCATCACGGCCTCTTTCAATGCCTCTTCAGAATCCATGTCCATGAATTCCAGGCCGTCTTCCTCCATTTCACTGAACAAATCGACGGGAATGTCCGGAGCGTAAATCGCCAGTTTCAGTGTTTCATCTACCTGCCGGGGCATGAGGAAATAGATACCGATGTAAAACACCAGCCCCAACATGGTGATAAAGGCGAAGAACCGGTTTCGGAAGAACAGATTCAGGTCTTTGGCGACCAATGTGCCGACAAGTTGGGTGTTCATCAGACCAACTCCCGTCCGGTAATTTCAATGAAAATGTCTTCCAGGGTTGCCTCTTCACTATGGACGGTGATAACTTGTTCCTGGCGGAACAAGTTTTCGACCATTTGTGGCGTTCCCGGTTCGTCGAGAATCACTTCACGGATTTCCAGGTCACCGTTGGCTGCCTGGATTTCGGCGCGCAGGATGCGCTTGCCAAACTGCTGCTTGAGGGCGTGGGGTGTGTCCAGGGCGACGATTTGCCCCTGGTTGATGAAAGCGACGCGGTCGGACAGTTTGTCGGCTTCTATCATGTCGTGAGTAGTGAGGAAAACGGTCGCGCCGCGTTCTTGTTCTTCGCGAATGATGCGCCGGATGGCGGCGGCTGAAGTGGGGTCCAGCCCTTCGGTTGGTTCGTCCAGGAACAGGATTTGGGGCTGGTTGATGAGGGCGCGGGCGACCATGAGCCGCTGTTTCATGCCTTTGGAGTAGGTCTCGACGCGGTCTTGGCCACGGCCGTTCAGTCCCACACGCTCCAACAAAGGTTCAGCCTGGAACCCTTTGATGCCAAAGAGCCGGGCAAAAAGGGCCAGGTTTTCGATGGCGCTCATCTGCTCATACAGGTTGGTGATTTCAAAACAGACGCCGATGTGGGCCTGTATCTGTTTGGCGCGTTTGGTGATGTCTTCGCCCAGCAGGGTGGCTTTGCCTTCCTGGGGGCGGAGCTGGCCGGTGAGCATTTTGATGGTGGTGGATTTGCCGGCGCCGTTGGGGCCAAGAAAACCCAATACCTCGCCGGGAGCTACTTGAAAGCTGATGTGGTCTACGGCCGTTAACTCACCATAACGATAGGTTAAATTTTCGGCAGCGATTGCCTGGGTAGCCATGTGATCTCCTTTTCCCTTGTAAATCGAATTGCCAATTCGATGCGCGATTTAGCAAATCGCGTCACGGATTTTCATTATAAATTGGCCCCAATTATACCAGAATCCGTAGAAAATCCTCCAAAAAACCCAGATATTTCGGTTTACATAACTGGATTCCTTCCCCACAAGCCAAATCCGGCGCTGCGGCGTTCTTCACGGCGGCGGTGCTG
>JBNKZT010000255.1:0-8998 GCA_050301775.1 Promineifilaceae bacterium (SeqCode) | reverse complement strand
GGCATTTACCTTTACTGGAAGAACGACCAATGGATTCTCCTGGCTATTGCCGCAGGCGTTACGTTGCTCATCATACTTTTGTCTACGGTACTCGATGTGCAAGCCGACCGTTTGACAGGGACATTGACTATCTCCCGTCGCGGCTTGCTGCGGCGTTATGAACGCCAGATTTACGTTAATGAGATTGAATCTATCCAGCTTGGTACAAGTGTTAGCCATGATGAAGGTTCTAAAAGCACCTCATACCGCGTTGAAATTTGGCTCAACGATGGCAGCGTTGTTCCGCTGCGTCATTCCTATTCCAGCGGGCGTAAACGGAAGGCGCAAACGGTTGAATCGTTGCGTGAGTTTGTCGGCGTTAGCGGCGCGCCCACATCTATGGGGGGGATGGTTGATTTGATTTCCCAGGTGGCGCAATCCCAAATGCGGGTTAAGCAAGAGGCAATCAGTGGCGACCAGGCTGAGTTTCATGAAACTCAGGGTGTCCGTTGGCGAGTTGAGACGGTAACATTTGGGGCATCTCCTATCACGCGCTGGGTGGTGTCAGATTATGCGCTTCCGAACCATTTTCTCCTGTTGGCACAACAGATGGCCGAACAAAAAAGTAATAAGTTGATGCAGATGGTGGCTGATAATTTCTTTTCGCCATCGCTTCTGTTGACTATGTATGGATTTGACAAGTCTGATACGCCCGGTATTGAGAATGCGGAGACTGTTTCGTTTGACGGCCGTCTCTCCCACAATTTTATCGCCCATACCAGCGACGAGCGGGTTGCCCGTCCCATTCTGAATGCCTGGGCGGCAACTGCTTTGAGCGCCTGGGCCGAAAAATATCCGCTCAAACAGACTGTGTCTGACCAACTGGTTGTGCTCTTGGGGCCAAACGGATTGTATTTGGCGGCATTGGGGACTATTGAGGCAGAGCGGCTTGAAGAATTAACCAATCTGGGCGTAGAATTAGCTCAGTGGCAGAGGTGAAAAATGAAATTAGCAATTAGCGGAAAAGGTGGTGTAGGGAAGACGACGCTGGCGGCACTGCTGGCGCAGGTGTATGCCGACCAGAGCCGGGATGTGCTGGTGGCGGATGGCGATCCGTCGCCGTGCCTGGCAGGGGCGTTGGGCTTTCCCGACGAACTGCGGGCCAGGCTGCATCCTATCGCTGAGATGGACGCACTGATTGAAGAGCGCACCGGAGCCAAACCGGGGACGGTGGGCGGCTTTTTTACGCTCAATCCGCGGGTGGATGACTTGCCGGAACGGTTCAGCGTCACCCATCGCGGTGTGCGCTTGCTGGAAATGGGGTCGGTGGATTTGGGCGGGTCGGGCTGCATATGCCCGGAGAGCGCGATGCTTAAGACGCTGTTCACTCACCTGCTGTTCCGCGACGACGAGGTGCTCATTCTGGATATGTACGCCGGGGTGGAGCATCTGGGGCGGGCGACGGTGGATTTTGTGGATGCGATGATTGTGGTGGTGGAACCGACAAGACGCAGTTTGGGGACGGCAAGCCAAATCAAAAAACTGGCCCAAGACATCGGCTTGAAAAAACTGTGGCTGGTGGGTAACAAAGTCATGAACGAGGCTGAGGCCGAATTTTTGCGAAATGAGTCACCCGGTTTGCCTGTATTGGGGATGTTACCGGCCAATTTAGCTGTGCAAGAGGCGGATCGTTTGGGTACGGCCGTATACGACCATGTACCGGAATTACGCCAGGCGGCCGAAGCGATGGCGCAGAAACTCGACGAGGATATTGGCGTGTAGAATTGGGTTAATAGGGGGTCAACATGAAACGTTTTATGATCACCGCACCTATCATTCTAGCTTTGGGATTAGGATTAACTTTAGGATTATTGCGATTGCTCGACCAGACAGCGCTGGTTTTTGCCGCTAACGGTGTCCGTTATGTGGCTCTGGATGGCGCGGATGCCAATGATTGCAGCAGCGCCGCCGCCCGCTGCCAGACGATACAGCGGGCGGTCGATGTGGCTGCGGCGGGGGATGTTATCAAGGTGGCGGCGGGAACCTATTCTGATGTGCAGGAACGGCCGTCCCCCTCCGGCTATTACGGTTCAGAAATTGTGACCCAGGTGGTTTACATCAGTACGGCCGTTACCATTCAAGGCGGCTACACAACCACCAATGACTTTGCTGACCCGCCGACGGCCGTTTCCACACTATCACCTCAAGGACAAGGCCGAGGAATGTACATCGCGCCAGGCGTCGCCGTTACGTTGACAGGACTGCAACTGGTAGATGGCAACGCAGCCGGTTTCGGCGGCGGCGGCTCTCCTTCCTATCTGGACTCAGGCGGCGGCCTCTATGCTGACCGAGCCACGGTTACCATCAGCAACTGCCAATTCGCCGACAATGTTGCTGTGTCGGCTGGTGGTATTTATGTCAATAGCGGCGCCTTTGTTATGCAGGAGAGCGTGATTACGGCTAATGTTGCTATCACTGCAAATGCTGGGGGATTGTTTATTTCCAGCCCCTCAATGGCTGCCCTTAGCCATAACAGCGTCTCATCCAATACCGCAGGATTTAATGGTGGCGGGTTATATCTGGCTTATGGAATCTCTACTACCGTGCTGTCGGACAATGTGTTTGTTGATAATACGGCCGGTCATGATGGTGGTGGCATCTTCATGGCCAGCGCGGCAACGATCATCCACAATCAGATAATGAGCAATTCGACTGGGTTTAATGGTGGTGGGCTGTATGTTAACGGCCGTTCCCCCCTTATCGCGTCCAATCATTTTGTGGGTAACCATTCAACCTATTACGGCGGTGGTGTGTTCCTTTCGCGGGATACGGCCGTGTTCCGGGCCAACACTGTGATTTCCAATACATCCGACAACGACGGCGGTGGACTTCTGCTCAACGTGAGCGAAGGATTGCTCGAGAACAACATCGTGGCTCAAAATCAGGTAGGAAGCGGACAATCTGGTACCGGCATTTATATTTGGGGCGGCGCGCCGCGCCTTGTTCATACAACCCTGGCCCAAAACACAGGCGGCGACGGAAGCGGTATGTATCTCAGGGATTATCTTGGAGACCCTGGCAACGTTACCTTAACTAACACGATTTTAGTCAGTCAGTCAATAGGTTTTTATTCCGAAATCAGCAATACGGCCACGATAAATGGCGTATTGTGGCACGGCAACACAACCGCCAATGTTGGCGGCAGTGGGACTGTCACCGTCAGCCATGCCTACACTGGCTCCCCCGCATTTGTCAATCCCGATGGCTGGGATTACCATATCAACATCACCTCGGCGGCCCAAAATAAAGGCGTCAGCACCGGCGTAGTGGATGATATTGATGGTGATTTACGTTTAGGAACCCCCGATTTGGGCGCAGATGAGTTTGTGCGGCATATTTTCTTGCCGATAATATTGCGGAATTAAAGATCAATCATTTGGAGTTAGCTATGACAACAACCATCGCATTAGCTGGAAAAGGCGGCGTGGGCAAAACGACGACCGCCGGAATGGTCATTAAATATTTGATACAAAGCCAGCCGGGCGCTATCCTGGCCATTGACGCCGATCCCAGCAGCAATTTGAACATGGTGCTGGGGCTGGATTTGGACTGGACGGTGGGCGACATCCGCGAAGGGCTGTTGGAGCAGGTGCAAGAATCACTGCTGGCTGGCGGCGCAGCGATGGGAGCGCTGCAAGGCGGCGTCAGCAAGCGGGAATATCTCGATTACCAGATTCGCCAATCCGTTTCCGAAGGCGATCGCTTTGATTTGGTGGCGATGGGCAAGCCGGAAGGGCCGGGCTGTTACTGCGCTGTCAACCACAATTTGCGCGAAGTGGTCGATTCGATCAGCAAAAATTACCGTTACGTGGTCATCGACAACGAAGCGGGGATGGAACACCTCAGCCGGCGAACGACGCGCGACGTGCAGCATCTACTCATCGTCAGTGACCCGACACAGCGCGGGCTGGTGGCGGCCGAACGCATCGCCAGCTTCCGCCATCAGTTGGACATCAAGATCGAAAATACGTGGCTGATTGTGAACCGGATGCCGGATGGGATGCCTGCGCCGCTCAAAACGCGCATCGACGGGATGGGCATCCCACTGCTGGGCGTCATCCCCTCGGATGAAAAGTTGATGGCTTTTGAGTTTAGTGGACGGCCGTTAATTGAACTAGGCGACGACTCACCGGTGTATACGGCCGTGGCCGCGATGATGCAAAAACTGGATTTATAAGCGGGGATTTGGGGATTGGGGGATAAAATCAAAAAATCCCCTAATCTTCCAATCCCCGCCCTTCTCTCAATCCCGACTCCGCCACCAGCAGGCCAGCGATAGGCCACCAGCCACCAAAAACGGGGAGCTGTAGGCAAAGGTCGTGAACAGCCGGTTCTGCTCAAACGTGAGATAGGTCAAAATCGCCACGCCCAGGCCGCTGATCAGGGCGATTACCCCGCCCACTGCTTCCAGCCGCCAGGCACAGAACAATCCCAGCGTAGCCAAAATCATCATGAAGAACAGGATGACGATAGTTTGTCCCCACTGCCCGGTGCGGATGGCGCTGAGACTCTCCACGCCAACGACACGCAGGTAAATGAGGCCAGTCAGCAAGGCCAGAATGCCGACCGATTTAGCCACAAAGCGCAGTTGATTGACATCACCAGAGGAATGGCCAGAGGAATGGCCATAAGAAGGGTCATTGGTTAACTGATTCATGATTCACCTCCAACAGATAACGAAGGTTCGGAAACCATTCATCACATTCATCAACCGATTCTAATTTCAGCTTACAAGAAAAACTGCGGCGTGTGAAGTAACATTTGTCACTTCTTCCCCAAATGTGTTTCAGTTTTCCATCACGGTGACCGTTTCGGTTAGTAAACTGATAACGGCATGGGGCAGCATTGTCTCCTGCATATTTTCCGAGCCACCGCCGGTCTGACTGGGGTCTGACGCTTTCCCGCTGGAGACGCTCGTACCAGCCATTCAGTCCATATCGGCGGGCATTTCGCCAGGAGCGCCACCGGCAAAATCGCCGCCAGCCGGAGCGGCCATGACGCTGCTGCTATCGCTCTGGCTGGAAGTTACGTCTCCCATGTCACCGGAAAGACCGCCTGGCATGAGTGCTGCCATGTCCTCGGCCGTCAAAGACATAGCGGCAATCGCTTGAATTTGTTCAACCGTCATACGGCGGCCTGGGTTTCATCCACGGCTAGATCGTTTTCGTTCGGCCAGTTGGATTGTGCCCAGCGCCAGTTGCCCTTGCACGGAGAGGGCGTTTTCGTAGTTGTTGTTTAAGCCGGATGGGGTGGCAGAATTGATTTGGGGGAGATATGGGAATTGTTAAGATAGCCGGATACGAATGGCACGAATTACACAAATTAAGACCACTAATTCGTGAGATTCGTGCTATTCGTGTCGAAAATCTTGATCTTGTATGATTTATATGGCCAGAGCTGATTGTCTGTTTTCGATCAGACGATTGACGACAATGAGCAGCAAGGCACTGACAACGGCCGAGGTTAAACACCAGGCGCAAACGGCACGGATGACAAGCAGTTCCAATGCTGTCAGGTAAATGGAGAAAAGCACGCCTACGAAGGTCAAACCCATCAGCCCCAGCCAGACAAGCTGACGCTGGTCTCCTTGCACCCGGCTTTGTATGAACCAGAGCAGCCCGACAGCGATGTAATTGATGAGGCCGAGGATGGCGATGGGAATGCTGAGAATTGTCGCATAGTCACTAGCTTGCACCGTATTGCAGTCGCCAACCGGGCCGCAGACGGCCAGCGATTGCGTTGTTTCGATATAGGCCAGGTAACCGGCGACGATCAATCCCAAGAGTATTAATAGCGTAAAAACAATGGTTTGATTGGTTGACGGCCGTTTCAGGAAAGTACTGCCAGCGCTCATCGAATGAATGCCGGTGTACACAATGGCAGCCACCAAGAGTGCCATAACCAGCCAGGCCAACCAAGCCCCATCAACGGGGTGGTTGCTGTTGGTCATTTCGCTGTTTACGCCAGTTTGGATACCTTCTGTTTCTGGCTCTATCTCTGCCTCAGTATTGGTAACGGCCGTGTCCGGGATAACTTCGGTGGCTTGCGGCGCGGCGGATGGCGGCAAATCCGGCACCATCTCTTGCAAACCAGGAATGTCCGGCCAGCCGATGCCTCCAGCGGCCAATCCAGCCTCAACGATACCAGGGAATTCTTCTGGAATTTGTAGACTGCCGTTCAGTATCTTGTCGGCCACAATGAGGGTGGGCACGCCGGTTTCTTCCGGCACCCAGCCGAAATAAGTGAGCGACTCGGTGAAAAGCAGCGACCCGCCAGGTTGAGTGACATCCACGCCTAAAATTTGCAGTTGGTCACCGTACTGCTCCTGCATCGGTACCAGCAAATCATTGATAACAGCATGGCAGTGCGGACAGGTGGGTGAGTAAAATAAAATGGCTTGAATGGCCGGGGAAACGGCCGTTTGGGCATTGATGGTTTGGGCGGGCAAAAAAGTAAAAAGTAAAAGCCCTAATGTCAGGTAAAAACGTTTTTTCATTCCAAGATCCTCTTCAAAAATTATGATTGCTCTGTTTTGGGCGCAGTTTTTTGGCTCTGAGCATCCTCAGGGTAATGTGCTGGTGCTGCGCTCCAAAACTGGACGCCCAATCGCTCAACTAGCTGCGCTTGACCACTTGCTGTCAACTCGTTCAACGCTTGCTGCACCGCTGCTGGTTTCCAGTCGGCCAACGTCTCTTCGATCTGCTGCTGGCTCATCGGATGGCGGGTAATGATATTGACGATCGCCTCCGGGATAGAATGGCAGCCGCTCAAATCAAAATGTCCCTGGGCTGGTGAGACAACACGAGCGATTTTTCCGAGAACGGCCGTTGCCCGCATCAATCCCTCATCATCCGGCGGCAGCACCCAGGTTTCGGCTGGCGGACGGGTGGGCTGATTGATGTGAACTTCATCCGGTTTGATGCGTTCTAAAACGGCAAATATTTCGCGTAGTGAATTAAGGGTGTCATTTAACCCGCGCACTAGCATGATTTCCAGCCACAGTTTGCCGCTATATTCCTGGCGAAAGGTAATAAGACCGTCTATCAGGCGTTCAAATGTTGCTTCAGGGTGGGGGCGGTTGAGGCGGCGGTATAAATCGGCCGACCCGGCATCGAGGGAGGGTAGAACGGCATCGGCTGCGGTCAAATCTTGACGTACTTCTGGTAAATACAGAAGTGCCCCATTCGTGATGACGGCTGTTGGTAAATTAGCGAGTGCCCTCACGTCTCGAATAAGGCGTCCCAAACCACTGTGTAAGGTTGGTTCGCCGGAACCAACAAAGGTGATCCAGTCGATTTCGCCCGATTGGCGGGCCTCCAGTGTGGTTTTCACCTGGGCTAAAATGAGATCGTTGGGAATGTATTCACGCCGCTCGTTGGTCAGGGGCACGGTCCGACCCAA
The DNA here is from genome assembly GCA_050301775.1 of Promineifilaceae bacterium (SeqCode). Lineage (GTDB taxonomy): Bacteria > Chloroflexota > Anaerolineae > Promineifilales > Promineifilaceae > JACKCC01. The sequence goes on along the minus strand of JBNKZT010000255.1, from coordinate 1,558 downwards.
CTGGCAGTAGACACAGTTCCAGTTGCAAGTTTTGAGCGGTATGGTATCGATTCCCAGTGATTGCCCCAGCCGACGTGACGGCACCGGGCCGAAAACGTAGTTCATTCTCCGACTCCCATCACCAATTTATACTGCTTCCGTCCCAACGTGAAGTGATGAAAAACACTTCGGTACACGGCAAAAGTCATAAAGCAAACGAGACGCAAAAAGGATGCCCATTTTGCGCCTCGCGAGAATTTGTAAGCAGAAAAACTTAGAGCCGTTCCGGTTTGAATGAATTCAGAACACGCATGTAATTGGCCCGTTCAAACGCGGCTGGTTCAGCACAGTTGATTTGGCTCAGGCTGCCTTGCATCTGGGCGACTGAATCGTATTCATGCTCGATGAGCCAGGTTTCCAGCCCGATGAGCAGTTCACCAATGCGGCCGATGCCGTTTTGCAGCAGTTCCGAGGTCATCATTGTGACGGATGCGCCAGCCATCAGCCCTTTGAGGACGTCTTCTACGGTGTGGATGCCGGTGGTGAGGGCCAGGTCGGATTGGACACGGCCGTACATAATAGCAATCCAGCGCAGCGGCAGGCGTAGTTCATTGGAATTGCTCAGCACCAGGTGCGGCACAATTTCCAGGGATTCCGGATCCAAATCTGGCTGGTAGAAGCGGTTAAACAATACCAGCCCGTCGGCGCCGGCATCACCCAGTTTTTTACCCATGTTGGCCATCGCGCTAAAGTAAGGATTCAATTTCATGGCGACGGGGATGGAAACGGCCGTTTTCACATCCTTCAACACATTTAGATAAATCTGTTCCACTTCCTCCCCACCCAGTTCCATATCGGTCGGCAGATAGTAAACATTCAATTCCAGCGCATCGGCGCCCGCTTTTTCCAATTCGCTGGCATATTTAATCCAGCCGCCGGTCGAAACGCCATTCAGGCTGGCGATTACCGGAATATCCAAAACACGCTTGGCCCAGCTAACATGATCCAGATATGCCGCCGGCCCGATTGGATAATCAGCTGCTTCTGGGAAATAGCTTAATGCTTCGGCAAACGTATCCGTGCCTTGCGTCAAATAACTGTCCAGCATTTGACTGTCGTGCATGATTTGCTCTTCAAACAGCGAATGCAGGACAATGGCTGCGGCTCCAGCATCTTCCATGCGGCGCACATCATCCCGGTTCCTCATCAGCGGCGAAGCGGATGGCACAAGCGGGTTTTTTAGTCGCAAACCCATGTAGGTGGTTGTTAAATCCATATCATGTCTCCTTCATTCGTGATGCGTCATACGTCATGATTATCAGTTCCCTGACGCATGACGTATGACGCATGTTTCACGTTTTATTAATTACCATTCTTCGCAGCTAATTGCGAGTATCTTTCCCACTGTCCAGCTACGTCGGACTTGGCCAATTCCAGCAGTTTGGCGGCTCGTTCTGGGTGGCTCTTGGTCAACATGCGGAAGCGACCTTCTTTGTACATGTACTCTTCCAGCGGCAGTTTTGGTTCCCGCGAATCCAGTTGGAACGGATTTTTGCCTAAAGCAACCAGATCAGGATTG
>JBNKZT010000254.1:0-9042 GCA_050301775.1 Promineifilaceae bacterium (SeqCode) | reverse complement strand
GAAAGGGCGGTCGGCCGAGGTGATGAAGAGGACCAGATCACTGCGGGGGATGAATTCCGCCGTCAGCGCCTCGTGTTCGCGCAGGATAGCGTTGGTTCCCGGCGTATCGACGATGCTGATTTTGCGCAGCAGTTCGACCGGCGCCGTTTGCATCCAGACCCCTTTTTCGACCGGTTTTTGCTCGGCTTTATCGCCGTATTTGAGCAGGTAAATCTGGCTGGTGGTTGGCGTGACTCCTTCCTCCAGCAGCGGCTGACCCAGCAGGGCGTTGATGAACGAAGATTTGCCGGAGTTGAATTCTCCGGCCAGGACCAGCAGAAACAGTTCGTCTAACTGGCGGATTGATTCGGCCAGGGCAGCCCGGTCTTCGGTGGATGCGGCCGTATCGCCCAGTACATCACGTAGTTGACCCAGCACATCACGGGTTCGTTTTAGCAGTTCTTCCTGCTCGGCATTCAAAATAGCTTCCATTTGTTTTCTCCAGGTTAGTAACCAATGATAATTTGACCCCGAAAAGGGCGGCAAGATACACATTCATTGGTCAATTAACCTCAAAAAGTATAACATGAGGGGTTGGGGAAGCAATTTGTAAAAGATGAGAGGTTATGATGTTTACGCATGCAATTACACGGAAACCTGGTCCTGACTTTGCTGAGGGCCTTACAACGGCCATGCTGGGAACGCCGGATTATGACTTGATGTTGGTGCAGCATGCTGCCTATGTTAACGCGCTGCGCACGTTGGGATTGATGACGATTGAATTAGATGCGCTGCCCGGTTATCCGGATGCGTATTTTGTGGAGGATGTGGCCGTGATGACGCCGGAAGTGGCCATCATCACCCGGCCCGGTGCGCCGTCCCGCCAGGGTGAAGAGGCGGCGATGACGCTGGAGCTGAGCCAATATCGCCCTGTTGCGCCTATTAAATCGCCGGGGACGCTGGATGGCGGGGATGTGCTGTTGGTGGGCAGCCACTGTTTTGTGGGCCTCTCGGAGCGGACGAATGCGGCGGGGGCGGGCCAGTTGGTGCGGATTTTGGGGGATCATGGTTATGGATGCACGGCCGTTCCCGTGGCCGCCGGTCTCCATTTCAAATCAAACGTCAATTGGGTGGGTGATAAAACGCTGCTGGTGACGGCCGAGTTTGCCGGACGGCCCGAACTGGCTGATTATGAGCAAATCGTGGTTCCAGCAGGCGAGGAAGCAGCGGCTAACGTGTTGTGGGTAAACGGCCGTCTCCTCGTCCCCCAAGGCTATCCGCAAACCAAACAAAAACTGCTCGACTGGGGCGCAAACGTCCTGGAACTGGACGTGAGTGAAGCCGCCAAAATGGATGGCGGTCTGACCTGTATGTCGCTGCGATTTTAATCCACAGATTTCGCCGATTGCGCAGATTTGGGGATGCAAAAAACAATCCCTTAATCTTCCAATCCCCGCTCCTCAAATTCGCTTCGCAGGATGCCATACAGCTTCATATCCTCGAACTGGCCCCACTTGGCGATGTGCTGGCGCAGAGTGCCTTCGTACTGCATCCCGATCTTCTGCATCACCCGCCCCGACGCCGGGTTACGGCCGTAGTGTGAAGCGTAAATGCGGTTTAGCTCCAATTCAGTAAAGCCGTAGCGCAGCAGTTCGCGGGCAGCTTCGGTGGTGTAGCCCCAGTTCCAGTATGGTTGGCCTAACCAGTACCCCAATTCGGCCCGTTGATGGTCGGGGACCGCCACCAAACCAATCGAGCCGATCAACTGCCGGTTTTCGAGCAGTGTGATGGCGTAAATGGCTCCCCGACCGTCGCGGAAACGGGGCGCGTGGGTGCTAATCCACTTTTCAGCCAATCCGTTGGGGTAGGGATGGGGAATGTTGAGGGTCATAGCCGCGATTGCTTTGTTTCCGGCCAGTTCTTGGACAACCGGCGCATCGGCCAGGGTAAACGGCCGTAACAATAACCGTTCTGTTCTCAGTTGGGGTTGATTGGTCATGATAGCCTCCGTAACGGATGTTAGTTTACCATTTTTTCGCTGGACGCAGGTAAACCTTAGGCAAGCGCAGTTTTTAACTTGTGCATTTTGAGCGAAAAAACTGCGCTTGCTTGAGAGGAATCGTTTTCTTTTTGAAAAGTTATTTGTAAACGATTCCTTAACCGCCGAAACTTTGTTCCCAGGATTGACAAAGTTTGCTAATCGACCTAGAATATCGACGCACTTTATTTACCCTCTGAACAAAGTTGGCACAGGTTGGTTATGAAGGGGTTAGAAGCCATTGATTCAGCCTCAATCCGTGATCACAATCTGAGCCTGGTACTCAACCAGGTTCGGCAAGCTGGTGCGGTATCCCGTTCTGCTCTCGTGCGCCAAATAGGCCTCAGTGCTGGTACTATCTCCAATCTGGCCAATATCCTGCTGGAAAACGGGTTTATTCATGAATCCGGCCCTGGAAAATCCAGTGGCGGCCGCCGCCCTATTTTGCTGCAATTTAATTACAAGGCACGGTATGTCCTGGGTATTGATATGGGGGCAACGCATATCATGGCTGTGCTTATGGATTTGCAAGGGTGTGTTGTGGCCAGCAAGCATATCAAATACGATGTCATCAATGACCCTGACGGTACCATCGATATCATTAGTCAGATGGCACGAGGGTTATTAACTCAACAGGGATTGTTCAAAAAAATTGTGGTTGGGATGGGCCTTACCCTCCCCACACCGCTGGCCGGCGAGAATTTGGATCGCCTGACCACAATTTTTTTTCCAGCCTGGGAGAATTATGACATTAGAGCCAGTATCCGCCCCCATTTTGACATTCCCATGTACATAGAAAATGATGCCAACGCCGGGGCTATTGCTGAAAAATGGTGGGGGAACGGCCGTGACTACAGCAACCTTGCTTACATCAAACTAGGTACCGGCGTCGGTAGTGGTCTCATCCTCAACAACGAAATTTTCCGGGGCGATGGCGGGACAGCTGGGGAAATTGGGCACACGACAATCGATCCAACTGGGCCTACTTGCCGCTGCGGCAATCAAGGCTGCTTGGAAGGACTGGTTGGCATTCCGGCCATAATCAAAGAAGCGGAGCAGCGCCTCCGCAAAGATCGACCCGACTGGGTATCAAATTCTCCCATCACCATCGACAGTATCATTGAGGCCGCCCTATCCGGCGATCCGACTTCTCGCAGCATCATCGCCAACGCCGGTAGTTTTCTGGGCATTGGCATCGCCAACCTGGTGAATGTGTTTAATCCGGGACTGGTCGTCTTGGGAGGTGAGCTTACTGCGGCCGGCGACCTGCTGCTTAACGCAGTACGCGCCGCTGTCATTCGCCGGGCCATGCCTAAAGCATCCAGCGAAGTCAAAATCATGGTTAGTTCTCTAGGGGATGATGCCGTTGCCGTTGGCGCGGCCACCCTGGCTATGCAACATGCTTTTCAACCTTCTCGCCTCATGCAAACATTGAAAGGATGACCTGAAATTGCCTATAAAAGGAGGTGCCTATTTCCCAAACTAATAACCACATACGTTAGATTCAAAGACGTTTCAACAAGTTCAATAAGCAAATGTTTAGCTTTTAAGATTAAGGAGAAGAAAAAATGCGATCCAAACTTTGGATATTGTTTACACTCATATTAGCGTTGTTATTCCTGGTGGCTTGTGGCGGCGGCGATACGGCCGAACAAACAGCTGAAGAACCAGCCGATACAACGGCGACTGAGGACACGGCTCCTGCTGACACTACTGAAACAACCGACACAACCGAAGAAGCGATGGACGGCTCCCAGGTTGAAGTGTTTAGCTGGTGGACAGGTGGTGGTGAAGCGGCTGGCCTTGAAGCCATGATTGGCGTGTTTAATGCGGAATACCCTGACATTGAATTCGTCAATTCGGCCGTAGCTGGCGGCGCTGGCACCAACGCCCGCGCTGTGTTGGCCACCCGTCTTCAGGCGGGCGATCCACCCGATAGCTGGCAGGGTCATGCTGGTCAGGAACTCATCGGCACCTATGTCGCTGCCGGCCAACTCGAATCACTCAACTTCCTCTACGAAGAACAAGGCTGGTTCGATGTCATGCCCGAAACCTTGATTCCGCAGATTTCGGCCGATGGCAACATCTACTCCGTGCCCGTCAACATCCATCGCGCCAATGTCATGTGGATTAACCCCACCATTCTGTCCGAAAACGGGCTGGAAGTCCCGACCACGTTGGATGAATGGTTCGCGGCGATGGACACTCTACAAGCCAATGGCATGGATGCCCCCCTGGCCTTGGGTGAGCAATGGACTGTCATGCATCTCTTTGAGACCGTCATGCTGGCCTCTCTCGGCCCGGATGCTTACAACGGCCTCTGGGAAGGCGGCACCGATTGGGGCAGCGCTGATGTAAGCGCGGCTCTGGATAATTTCGCCAAAGTCCTCACTTACACCAACAGTGACGCTTCGGCTTTGAGCTGGCAGGATGCCGCCCAACTGGTTGTTGATGGCGATGCGGCTTTCAATGTCATGGGCGACTGGGCCGAAGGCTTCTTCCGCGAAATCGGCAAAGCGCCGCGCACCGACTACGATTGGGCACCTGTACCGGGAACGGGTGGCAACTTCCAGTTCCTCTCCGACAGCTTTGTTTTGGCTGTGGGCGCCCCTCATCGTGATGCGGCTATCGCCTGGCTGACTGTCGCTGGTTCTCAGGCTGGTCAAGATGCGTTTAACCCGGTTAAAGGCTCTATCCCGGCCCGCACCGATGGCGACCGCAGCCTTTACGGCGAATACTTACTGTCGGCCATGGATGATTGGTCCAGCAATACAGTGGTAGGCAGCCTTACGCACGGCGTTGTTGCCAACGATTCCTGGAAATCAGAAATTGACACAGCTTTGGGTTTGTTTTTGACTGACAGCGATGTTGACAATTTACAATCAGGATTGGTCTCGGCTTATACGAATTCTGGCGCGACACAGGCCGCTATCGAGAGTGAAGAACCGATGGCTGGTGACGATCTCAGCGGTACGGTAGAGATTTTCTCCTGGTGGACGGGTGGCGGCGAAGCGGCCGGCCTTGATGCCATGATTGAAGTTTTTGGCGAGAAATACCCCAATGTTGAGTTTGTGAATGCGGCCGTGGCTGGTGGAGCCGGTACCAATGCCCGCGCGGTGTTGGCGACTCGTTTGCAAGCTGGTGATCCTCCGGGCAGTTGGCAAGGTCACGCCGGTCAGGAACTCATCGGCACCTATGTGGCGGCTGGACAGCTTGAACCGTTGAACTTCCTCTATGAAGAAGAAGGTTGGTTTGATGTGATGCCCGAAACCTTGATCCCGCAGATTTCGGCTGATGGCAACATCTACTCTGTGCCGGTTAACATTCACCGGGCCAATGTCATGTGGAATAACCCCGACATCTTGGCCGAAAATGGACTGGATGTCCCGACGACGCTGGAAGAATGGTTTGCCGCTATGGACACTTTGCAAGCCAATGGCGTGGATGCGCCGCTGGCGTTGGGTGAACAGTGGACTGTCATGCACTTGATGGAAACCGTCTTGCTGGCTTCGCTTGGTCCTGATGCTTACAATGGTCTCTGGGATGGCAGCACCGATTGGGGCAGCCCAGAGGTTACACAGGCATTGGATGATTTTGCTAAAGTTTTAACCTATACCAATAGTGATGCCTCGGCTTTGAGTTGGCAGGATGCAGCGCAGTTGGTGGTTGATGGCGATGCGGCTTTCAATGTGATGGGTGACTGGGCGGAAGGGTTTTTCCGCGAAATCGGCATGGAGCCGAATGTAAATTATGGTTGGTCACCAGTACCGGGGACAGGCGGCGTTTTCCAATTCTTGTCGGATAGTTTTGTTCTACCGGTAGGTGCGCCGGACCGTGACGCGACGATTGCCTGGTTGAAGGTAGCCGGTTCCATTGAGGGACAGGATGCGTTCAATCCGGTGAAAGGCTCGATCCCGGCCCGCACTGATGGCGACCGCAGCCTGTACGGCGAGTATCTGTTGTCGGCGATGGATGATTGGTCGAATGACACGGTGGTGGGTAGTTTGACACACGGTGTTGTGGCTAATGATTCCTGGAAGTCGGAGATTGATACGGCTTTGGGTTTGTTCCTGACGACTCAGGATGTGCCTGCTTTCCAGGCGGCACTGGTTGCTGCGTACGAAAGTTCGGGTATGTAGGATTTAGGTTTTTTATGGGGAGAGATACGGCCGTATCTCTCCCCATTTATCAGGAGGTGCCGCCGATGCACATCAAAAAAGAAACCGCTATTTCGATTGCCCTTGTCTCACCCTCGATCATTGCCGTTCTTATCTTCGTTTATGGTTTTATTGGGTGGTCGGTTCGGGTTTCATTGAGCGGCTGGAAAGGCCTTTTACCTGACTACACATGGGTCGGCCTGGAAAATTATAGAACATTATTCGCTGACCCGCGTTTTCATATTGATATTCGTAATACAATCATTTTCACCGTCTTGTTTGTGGGGGGCTGTTTGACATTAGGGTTGGGCATGGCCATTTTGCTTGACCAGGGACTGCGCGGCGAGGGTTTTTTCCGTAGCCTGTTCCTGTTTCCCATGGCCATTTCCTTCATCGTGACCGGTGTGGTCTGGCGCTGGTTGATGAATCCGGCTCAGGGTTCGCGCTTAAGTGGGCTGAATTTACTCTTTGACTCGATAGGATTAGATTTTTTAATAAACAAATGGCACACAACACCCGAATGGGGCATAGCCGCCATCGCGCTGCCAGCTATTTGGCAAATGTCAGGTTATACGATGGCTTTGTATCTGGGTGGACTGCGGGCTGTTCCTGATTCACTGCGTGAAGCAGCACGGGTAGACGGTGCGAACGAACTGACGATATATCGTCGGGTTATCTTGCCGCTGCTGCGGCCGATTACATTAAGCGCGATGATTATTCTGGGCCATATTTCCCTTAAAGTGTTCGATCTGATTATTGCTGTGGCCGGCAAGCAGGTGGCGCTGGATGTGCCAGCTATTTACATGTGGACGACTACTTTTGACGGTAATTTCTACGGCCGTGGCGCCGCTATCGGTATATTGCTTTTGGTGAGCGTGGCGGTGCTGGTAATTCCCTACCTGTACTTCACTTTGCGCGAGGAGGCCGAACTATGAGCATCCGATTGGAAAGACGTCATTGGTTGTATGTTCCCCTGTTTTTGTTGACGATTTTTTATATGCTGCCGCTTTTTATCATGTTGAATACCGGGTTCAAACCGTTTGAGGAAGTGAGCCTGAAGACGATGTGGCAGTTGCCCACGCATTTGTCGTTCCAAAATTTTGTGGAAGCGTATAAGGCTTTGGCGCCAAATTTCTGGAATAGTGTCAAACTGGTACTGCCGGCGGCGATTATCTCCTCTATTTTGGGATCGGTAAATGGTTATGTGTTGGCTAAATGGAAGTTCCGGGGAGCGAATGTTATTTTCCCGTTGATCTTGTTTGGCATGTTTATTCCCTACCAGAGTATTTTGATTCCGTTGGTTGAATTTATGAGGCGGATAAATCTGTATGGCGGTATTCCGGGACTTATTTTGACGCATGTGATTTATGGAATACCGATTACGACGCTGACGTTTCGTAATTATTATGCCGGGCTGCCGAAAGAGCTGGTGGAAGCGGGCCGGATTGATGGCGCCGGTATTTTTGGCGTATATTGGCATATTTTGCTGCCGCTTTCGATTCCCAGTTTTGTGGTGGTGTTGATCTGGCAGTTTACGCAGGCATGGAATGATTTCTTGTTTGCGGTTGTGCTGACGAATAACAATAACTGGCCGGTGACGGTAGCATTGAATAATCTGGCGGGCAGCCAAATTATTGAATGGAATGTGCAAATGGCGGCCTCGTTTTTAGCGGCCGTTCCCACGCTGCTGGTTTATATTTTCCTGGGGCGTTATTTCTTGCGCGGTTTATTGGCCGGGTCGTTGAAGGGATAAATTTGTTTTCATAGAAATCGTTGTGGCTGGTTGACCAGGTGTTTTGGTCAATGAGCTGCAACTTAAGAGAATTGGTGACGCAGCTGGTGTGATTTACAATCGCCAGGATGCGTCACTTTTTTATTTTATTACTCGGGCTGTTGTTACTGGGCTGCCGAACACCGGAAGAAACGGCAACACCAACCAGCGTTAATACGGCCGTTCCCCCGGCAATTCCGGCAACGGCCACCCCGACCAGCGACAATGCCAGCCAGACCTTTCTGCCGTTTGCCGGTAACAGCGAGGCCCCGGTTCCTACCGAAGTTCTGCCTTCCCCAACACCAGCCCCAACGGCCACTCCCGATTATCCACTTTACACCGGCCCGCCCATCAAACGCTCCGATTTCGGCGTTCAGATTCACATTCATCAGGAAGATTTAGGGCCAATTTTCGAGCATTTAGATGCACTGGGCGTGGGTTGGGTGAAGGTACAGGTTTCCTGGAAATTGTACCAGCCTTACGCTGATCAATATTCTGATGACCACTTTACCGAGTTGGATGAATTGGTTAAACGGGCCAACTCGGATGGCATTGCTGTGCTGCTAAGCGTCAGCAAAGCGCCGGAATGGAGCCGCCCGACGACGGAAATGGACGGGCCACCATCTGATTATGGTCTGTACCGCGACTTCATGGCCTATCTGGCCGGGCGTTACCAGGGGCAGGTGGCGGCTTACGAGTTATGGAATGAACCTAATTTGCAGCGGGAGTGGTCGGACGGCTCCGTCCGCAACGGCCGTGCCCTCAACGCCGCCGATTTTGTCAACCTGATGCGCCAGGGAGCCGCCGGTGTACGCGCTGCCGACCCGACCGCCATTCTCATCAGCGGTGCGCCGGCAACGACTGGCATCAACGACGGCCTCATTGCCATTGATGACCGGGTTTTCCTGCGCCAGATGCTGGAAGCGGGCGTGGCCGATTTTGTCGATGCGATTGGGGCGCATCCCTATGGTTGGGCCAATCCGCCGGAAAGTAGTGTGAGTGATGAGGATACGGCCGTGCCCTCTCACAACAATCATCCCAGCTTCTTCTTCAAGGACACTCTGATGGATTACACCGACATGCTGGCCGAATTTGGC
>JBNKZT010000253.1:0-9042 GCA_050301775.1 Promineifilaceae bacterium (SeqCode) | reverse complement strand
GTTTGGTAAAAGGCATGGACACGGCCGAATAACTCGGTTTCTTCTTTGTTGTCAGGGTTGTCAAGCACGGCCGTTACCTCTTCCTGACTCCGCTGCTGTACTGGCCACACATCCAGACTGGCCAGCCGCAAAGCCAGCCGCGCCGCCAAAACGGCCGCTTCGCGCAAGCCGGTTTGGGTGACCTTATCCAGCGTGTCATATTGGGTGTGGCCGTAGCCGCGACCGCTAAACTTGCCACCGACACTGCCAATGCCGCCGGTGGGCACGCCGGCCATCAAAAATGGGTAATGATCCGAATGGGCGTTGACCGACTGCTCCAGGCCAAAAGCCAGTGCCATTTCCTCTGACCAATCCTTGAACAAGTTTGCCAGTTCAGGCCATTGGTTGAGGACAATGCCTTTATTGGGAATCGCGCCGGCGCTGTCCATGTTCAGATAAAAGCGAATCTGGCCCAATTCTTCCTTGTGCTGTTCAGCGTACTGCGTGGAGCCAATCAGGCCGATTTCTTCCACACCCCATAGGGCAAAGCGGATGGTGTGGGGCAGGTTGCCAGCGTATTGGGCCAGCACCCGCGCCGCTTCCAGTACGGCCACTGTGCCCGAGGCCGGATCGCCTGCGCCCTGGGAGATGTCGTGGCCGTCGTAATGGCTGCCCAGCATGATGATTTGGCTGTTTTCGGCCTGGCCGGGCAAATCGGCAATGACGTTCCAGGAGGTCATGGGTTGGCACACGTCGCTGCTGCTGATGTGGATTTTGACCGTGCCGTGCCGTTTGACGAGCCGCTGCAAGTAAGCGCCGTCTTCGTAGGAAACGGAAATGCCGGGGATGAGGGCTGCGCCGCCATCTTCAGGAGCAATGCCGCCGGTGGCCGGGCCAAAGCCGGGGTAATGGTTGACGAAGATAAATCCAGCGGCTCCAGCAAGCAGGGAACGGCCGTATTTTTCATTCCGGTGTATCCAGCGCTTCACACCGCCGGGGTTGACCTCGCTGTTGGTGAGCACGATTTTACCGGCGATTTCAGCCGCTCGTGCGTCGAAATCATCCGGCGCGCCGTCGCCCATATCGACGATGACGGCCGTCAAGTTAGCAGGCGGTGAGTGGGGCAGGCTGATGCAGGGGATGACTTTTTGAATCGGATCGACGATTTCTAACTTGACTTCGCCGCGCCGCCAACCGATATACTCGATTGGTTCCAGGTGGACATTTTGCAGGCCATAGGCTTCCAGTTTGGCTTTCATGAAGTCGGCGGCCTGTTTTTCGCCGGGCGTGCCGCCAAAGCGGGAGCCAAACTCGTCGCACAAAATGGTCAGGTTATCCATCGCTTCGGTGGTGGTGTAAACGTCGCCCATGATTTGCTGATCGATGTGTAGAAAGGGGTTTTTGTGGGTCATGAATTCTCCTTGAAAAATTTTGAGTCTTCTGAAAAAGGACTTTTTTTACCACGGAGAGCGCGGAGTTTTTCTCGGGTATTTTCTATATCTCTGCGCCCTCTGCGGTTCGTTTTTTCAGTGAACTTATTTTTGATTTTGCCGTTGCAGCCAGAAGTGGCGCAGCCAAAAGAGGCTGATGCCGATGGCGCCGCCCAACAGTGTTGTGAGCAGCCCGGCCCAACTGCCATAGGGAATGAGCACGGCCGTTCCCGGTAATCCCAACGCAAAATAATTGTAAATCAGCAAACTGCCGGCCAGTCCCCAAAACAGGCCGCGAACCTTTATAACCGGCGTCATGGGTAGCTGCCGGCCGGCCGATGTGCTAACCAGGCCGACCACAATCAGTCCGGCCAACATGGCCAGCACCATCTGAAATTCCGACAAGGCGATTTGAACGGTCGGTTCGGCCGGGATGATCGGCGTGGGAGTGGGGGTAATGGTTGGTGGCGGCAGCGGTGTGTCGGTTGGGTCCGGCGTGTCCGTGACCGTGGCTGTCGGTTCCGGGGCGACGGTGGCCGTGGGGGTGGGGATGAGGATGGCGACCTGGGCTGACCCTTCGATGGCGATATCGACCTGCTGCGAACCAGTGGCTTCACCGGAAACGGCCGTAATCCGAAACTGCCCCGGTCCGGTGCGGGCTTCCAGCACATAATCCAACCGGGCCACACCAGAAACCGTCGGCCGTTCGGCAATGATGCTGATCAATCGTTGAATCCGGTCTTCCTGAATGAACTGCACCAGTGTGCCGTCAGGCACCGGATTGCCGTTGCGGTCGCGGATGACACCGGTTTGTAAATGCAGCGTGTCGCCGATGGCTTGTTCCAGCGGCGCTTCACTGGGCGGCGATTGGATATTGCCGTTGTCATCAATGTACAGCTCGATGACCTGGACTGGATCGGGTTGGGTTTGGCTGAACAGGAGGTAGCCAATCCCGGTAATGTCTACCGGCGAGGCCCCGTTTAGCGGCGATTCCTGAAATAAGGCCCGTACCGAGGCATCGATGAATGGCGCCGTTTTGCTGTAGACGCCAAAATAAGCGGTTAATTTGCTGATGTCGGTTGTGTCCAATTGGTAAGGCGTGTTGTAGGCAAAGGCCAGCACCCGTGTGTTGCGCACGATGTCGGGACGCTGGGATAGGAAATTTTTGAGCGCCTGGGAGTCTGGCGTGCCGTCGAGCATGGCAAAAATGATCCAATCGGTTTCGCTCAAGGCTTCCTGCACCAGGTATCCCGGCGGCGGTGTGGGTGTGGGCACGGCAGTTGCCGTAGCATCGTCATCTTCCACGAGCGGCGTGAGATTGGCCTCGGCCGTGAGTGTGCCAGTGACGATAGGTGTCGGCAGCAGAATGGGGTCAGTGCCGGCATCCAGAAAATCTTGCAAATCAGCAAATGTGAAGCTTTGAATTTGGTCTGCCTGAACCTGGTTGCTGCCCTCTGGTCCGTACAAGGCCAAAATCCGCTCCGCCAGGGCTGTTTCGCTGATGTAGGGCTGCGGCGGGCAAAAACTGCACTGCTGTGTCTGGCGTAAATCGGTGAAGATGGTGATCGTATCGTTGACGCCAGGCGGACTGGCCATTCGTTCGACTAATTCGGCCTGGCTGGGCGAAATGAGGGTGATGGCTTCCTGAGCTAAAACAAATAAATCGACATTATCCTGGTTTACGGCCGTTTCCAGTTGTGCCGGATCGACGATGACACTGTTAAGTGAAAAATCATTATCGTACAACTTCAGTTTTAATCGCAGAATACGCAGGACGGCTTCGTCAATCCGCTGCTGGAATGATTGGTCGGTAAGATATTTTTCGCGGAACCAGATGATGGTGTCGCGTATGTTGGCCAGTTGGTCAGTGTATGGCGCGTCGCCAATGGCAAAATCGGACAGGTACAGCAAATCGTTACCGGCCAGAAGGGCATCTTTGGCCACGCGGCGATGGGGGAATTCTTGCTCGGTGTCGTCGTAAAACCGTTTGACGGCCCGCACGCCAAGTGAATCGGAGACGATGACGCCGCCGTTTTGCCGCCAGGCGCTGAATTCGGGCAGGGTCATCAAGGTGTTGAGGGCCTGCGGATCGAAGCTGACGGGGGCGGTGGTGGCCCGGATGTTGCCCTGAAACCCCTGGTAGCGGATGTGGGTGGCCAGAAGCGCGTCGGCGATAACGGCCGTTTCCCCGGCCACATCGGTCACCGCAAAAAAGGGGGCCAGCTCGATTTGTTTGAGTTGTTCCAGCGATTTGCGTACGGTAGGTACTTCTTCATCGACAGGGCGGTCGCTGCTGCCATTACCGGGGAAATGTTTGGCGACAACAGCCAGTTGGTTGTTACTGCCGGTGTGGATGCCTTCAGTGTAGGCGCGGCCCATCAATCCCGCCCAGTATGGATCGCCGCCAAAGGTACGCACCCCCAGGTCGCTGGGATCGCCGGAAGTTGGACTTTCCAGCACATCCAGCGATGGGCCAAGCAGCAGGTTGATGCCAATGGCTGACAGTTCCCGTCCCACGATTTCGCCGACATGCTGGGCGTACTGTGGCTGCCAGGTTGCGCCAATGGCCATGTTGCTGGGAATAGGTGTGAGTCCATTGAGGATGGCGCTGTTGGGCGACCCGTCGCCTTCGTAATTGGCGGCGATGAGCAGGGGAATGCTGGCCCGGTTGGGCAGCGGCGTGGCTGCTAAACTCGGTTCTACCGGCGTATCGCTGCCATCGGTGGCTATGATTTCCGGTCCCAGCAGCGCTAACTGCTGCAAAACATTGGTTAGCTCGTTGACCTGCTGCGGTGCGAATGCCGGGTTGCCATAGCCGGTGATATTGTCGTTTTCCGGCAGCAGGATGACGCCGCCCACCCGGTAGTTGAGGATGAGGTCGGTGATGCTGTTTTCGGGCACGGCCGTGTCCCCTTCAAATGTTACCAGGAACAACTGCCCCACCCGCTCTTCAACGGTCATCGAATCGAGCAGAGCCTGGGCAGGATCATTGGGTTCCTGGGCGGCAGCCGTTTGCGCGGCAACGGCCGTTGGATGTGTGCCGGAAAGCAGCAATAAAAGCAAGAAGGCGACGGCCAGGCCTGTTCGCCGGAACAAATCGATCATGCGTACAATTCACAGCCCCAAAACAACCTTTGGCCTGTGTTAGTTAAATTCATCTCGGTTGAATATTTTTGTGTGAAACTCAACAAGGGGCAATGCGGCGTTTTTCATTGTTCAAATTAAGTTTCGCTGACAAGATTATACCGTAGATTGCTTCACAGAACACCTGTGTTAGAATCAAAATTTGTAACTGTACAGGTCATTCCTGCGAAGGCAGGAATCCACACGCATAGATACCCGCCTTCGCGGGTATGACAGTCGAGAGAGACCTTAGTTATGAAAATTATTGGATTTAGAAGGAACTTGACAGGTCTTCACCCGGTTCTATGCATGGTTAACCACCTGGGAAAGACCTGTTAGATTTTATGGACTGGAGACGAATGACTTTCCGCTCTCCAGTCCCTGATTTTTTCAGGTTTTTTTTCATCAGGTAAAACAAGTTATGAGCGAGAGATTACGAAACTTATTGGCCATATTATTGCTGACAACTCTGGCGGTCAGTGCTTTTGTTGCCGGTTACTTCATGAACGATTTCGTTGAGCTGCGCATGGGCGGGACACTGGTACGTGATCAAAATGATTTTGACCTGTTTGGGGAAGCATGGGGGCGGATTGAAAGCGCCTTTATTGGCGAAATCCCTACTTCCAAGGAAGTGACCTACGGCGCGATTCGGGGAGCCGTGGCCTTGCTAAATGATCCTTATACGATTTTTGTAGAACCGGTGGCCCGGCAGCAGGAAATTCAATCCTTGCAAGGCACATTTGGCGGAATTGGTGCATTTTTATCTCGCCCCGAAGAGGATGGCGACATTTTGTTGGAGCCAATGCCTGGCAATCCGGCTGAAGCGGCCGGCATCCGGTCGCAAGATGTTTTGCTGGCAGTCGATGGCACACTCATCACGCCGGAACTGACCGTTGGCGAAGTGGCTGAATTGATCAAAGGTGAAATCGGAACGGAGGTGGTGCTGACGGTGCGCCACGCCGATGAAACGGAGCCGGTGGACATTTCGATTATCCGTGACCGCATTCTCGATCCGTCGGTTAGTTCGCGCATTTTGGCTGAGGATGAAACGATTGGTTATATTCGTCTGACTCGGTTTAGCGGCGAGAGCAGTCAGGAAGTCGAATCAGCGATTACTGATTTGCTGGAGCAGGGTGCGGAGGGTTTGATTTTGGATATGCGGCATAACGGTGGTGGTTTGTTGGATGCGGCCGTTGACGTAGCCGACCATTTTCTGTCTGACGGCCCAATTTTATACCAGCAGAGTAAAGGTGAAGGGGAGCAAGTCTACTCGGCTACGAATGAGACCATTGCGCCAGATATTCCGTTGGTGGTGTTGGTAGACGGCGGCACAGCCAGTGCCGCCGAGATTGTGGCCGGGGCTTTGCAGGATCGAGGTCGGGCGATCATGATTGGCAGCAGCGCCACGTTTGGCAAAGGGTCGGTACAGCTCGTGTTTGATTTGAGTGATGGTTCGTCAGTGCATGTGACGTCGGCGCGCTGGTACACACCGGATCGGCATCAAATTGATCAACAAGGGTTATCACCGGAAATTGTGGTGGAAGTGACGCAAGACGCGATTGACAACGGCATTGATCAGGTGCTGCTGCGAGCGATTGAGGAATTAGAGAATGGATGAGCAAAAGGGTAAACGCAGCAGCCGGGTGTTTTGGATTACGTTGGTGGGGTTAACGGCCGTTGCCGTAAGTATTCTTACCGGTATGGCCGGTTATGCGTTGGGGCTGTCAGCCGGGATGACTGATATTGTGACCAAACGGGCGCCGGTGGAGGTCGAAGTAGAGGTGACGCGGGAAGTGTTTGTTTCGCCGGAGGTTCCCACCCCGCCGCCGCTGCTGCCGGAAGAGGATGTGATTGTGGATGGGGAAACGGCCGTGCCGCCCATCACTTCTGACACCCTCGACTTTACTGTTTTTGACGAAGTATGGGACAGGGTTGAGCGTGATTTTGACGGCCCTGTACCGGCCGATGACGAGCTGCTTTACGGCGCTATAGAAGGGTCGCTGGATGCGCTGGATGACCGGTTCACCGCTTTCATTCGACCTGATGTGGCCGCCCGACTGCGCGAAGATATGGAAGGAGCTGTCTCCGGCATTGGCGCATTTGTCAACGAAAACGAGGATGGCTTGTTTGAAATCGTTGCCCCCATTGAAGGCCAGCCGGCGATGGCTGCCGGGTTACTGCCGGGTGACATTATCATTGCCGTTGATGGTGAATCGGTGATTGACCTGAGCTTTGACGAGATAATTTTGCTGGTACGCGGTCCCAGTGGGACTGAAGTAAATCTGCTCGTGCGCCGTGAGGGTGAGCCAGAACCGCTGGAATTCACGATTGTACGGGCCACGTTTGAAGTGCCGGTAGTCGAGTGGGAAATGCTGGATGGCGATATTGCCTACGTCCGGCTGGTAGATTTCAGCCGTAACGCGGATGTGAAACTGCTGGATGCCCTCGATGAACTGCTGGCGCAAAATCCGCAGGGACTGATTTTGGATTTGCGCAGCAATCCTGGCGGTTTTCTCGACCAATCTATCGCCATTGGCGATATCTTTTTGCCGCAGGGGGTGGTGGTTTACGAGCGCAATCGCAGCGGCCTGGATCAGACGTTTACATCTGATGATGGTGATATTGCCGAAACGATCCCGCTGGTTGTGCTGGTGAACGAGGCCAGTGCCAGTGCTTCGGAGATTGTGGCCGGGGCGATTCAGGATAACGGCCGTGGTACAATAATTGGGGCGACGACCTTTGGCAAGGGGTCGGTGCAGACGGTTCACACGCTGTCCGATGGCTCTGAACTGCGTGTTACTATTGCCCGTTGGTACACGCCCGGCAATTACAGCATAGATAAGGAAGGCATTACGCCGGATATTGAAGTAGAATCTCCTTTGATCATTGGCGAAGACGACGACCCACAAATTCAGCGGGCGGTGGAGTTTTTGCAAACGGGACAGTAACATATATCGAAGGATGACCCTACCGAAAAATAACTTTCACCGCAAAGACGCAGAGAACGCAAAGATTTTTCTCTAAACGTTTACAAAACTCTGTGTCCTTTGCGCCTTTGCGGTTCATTTTTTCGGGAACTCAGAGATGCAGACGAAATCAGGAATTAAAATTGTTTCAAACAACAAGCGGGCGACATTTGATTTTCATTTGCTCGACCGCTTTGAAGCCGGCCTGGTGTTGACGGGAACCGAGATTAAATCGGTGCGTGCCAGCCGGGTTAATTTGCGGCGCAGTTATGTGCAGGCGCGGGGTAATGAGTTGTGGCTGTTAGAAGCCCATATCGCCCAGTATGAACACGGCAACCGGGAGAATCATGAGCCGACCCGGCCGCGTAAATTGTTGATGCACCGGCGGGAAATTAACAAGATTATTGATGAGATGAACCAGAAGAAGTTAACGGCCGTGCCCACTAAAATGTACCTGAAAGACGGCCGGGCTAAACTGGAATTTGCCCTGGCCCGTGGTAAACAAAAACAAGACAAGCGGGCCGATTTGGCTAAGAAGGATGACGAGCGGCGCATGGAGCGGGCATTGAGGGAGAAGTACCGGTAACGGCCGTTTCCCCTACACACCTGCTTATTCCAACTTAAAAACAAACTCCTCAACTTCTTCACCACGCGCGTTGGCAAACCCCTTGTCCTCGCCACAAATCGTAAAACCGCATTTTTCTAGCACGCGGATCGACGCGATGTTGTCTTTGACGGCACGAGCCTGGAGGGGGCGTTCTGTAAAATCGGCTAGGAATTTAGTCAGCGCCTGGGTAGCCAGACCTTTCCCCCAAAATTGCTTGCCGATCCAATAACTGACTTCCCGCTCTCCAAACTGTACAAAGCTTGAAACATGACCAACGACTTCCTTTTCCAGGAGGATGGTTTTAACGGTGATCATCTCATCACTTAAAATCCTGGCCCAATGAGCCGTGAAAACATCCTTATTGGTCGGGTCTTTGGCGGTAAAAGCGGCCATGTGATTCGCATCTGGGTCTGACTGATGCTCAAAAAATACAGCCAGATCATTTTCTTGCACATCCCGCAGTGTTATTTTTCCTACTGAATCCATCCATTTTCTCCTGAGACTAACTGGGCGTTTTGAACCAATTGACTACCGCCGACTATACAGCCATGCCAGCAGACCAAGCTGGACTTCAATCACATCAACCGGTGACAAAGGGAACAAAAAACGATCACGCCAACAGCGTTTGGGCCACTGCCTCCAACGCAGGCAAATCCCCTTTTGCGGCAGACCCTGCCGTTGGAAGGGCGTAATGGGGGAAGAATTCAGCCCAAAAATCGGCGATTCTGTCTTGTGTTTGCTTTTCGGCTGCCGGATGGCGCAAAACATAAGTCAACAATTTCAACGATTGTTCCTGCTTTCCTTCCTGGGCCAGAAGTTCACCCCACCCTCCTAGAATCGCCAGGGCCACAGGGGCCGATTGAATCTCCATCGCTACCTTGAGGGCCTGCCGGTAATGTTCCTCGGCCTTTTCATATGCCCCGTCCGCCTGGGCCAG
>JBNKZT010000252.1:0-9087 GCA_050301775.1 Promineifilaceae bacterium (SeqCode) | reverse complement strand
ATTCCGCATCAATTTATCGGTATGCTGCCCTATCTGCTGACCATTGTGGTCCTGGCCGGTTTTGTGGGTCGTTCCCGCCCACCGGCAGCGGAAGGCATCCCATATGAGAAAGAGTAAGAGGTGGTGAAATAATGATTAATAAAGATGCACCGATTGTTCTGGAAACAAAGGGGATGACAAAGCGATTTCCCGGTGTGCTGGCCAATGACCATGTGGATTTGAATCTGCACAAAGGAGAAATTTTGGCGCTGCTGGGTGAAAATGGGGCCGGTAAAAGCACGCTGATGAATATGATTTACGGCCTGTATCACCCGGATGAAGGGGAAATCTGGATTAAGGGTGAAAAAGTTCAGTTGAATAATCCGGGCGATGCCATAGCTCGTGGGGTAGGGATGGTTCACCAGCATTTCCAACTGGTTCCGGTCATGACGGTGGCGGAAAATGTGATGTTGGGAGCAGAGATTACGCGTGGGGTTCATTTGGATCAGCGTACGGCCGTTAACCGAGTCCGTGAACTCTCGCAGCAATATGGGCTGGAAGTGGACCCAACGGCCGTTATCGAAGACCTGCCTGTGGGTACCCAACAGCGGGTGGAAATCATCAAGGCCCTGTACCGCAACGCTGACATTTTGATTTTGGATGAGCCAACGGCCGTTCTCACCCCCCAGGAAGCGAACGAGCTTTTCCGTATCATGAACGACCTGACGGCGCAGGGCGTCTCCATCATCTTTATCACGCATAAATTGAAAGAAGTGTTGGCTGTTGCCGACCGCGTGGGCGTTTTGCGCGGTGGGCAATATGTGGGCACGGCTGATCCCAAAACAGCAACCGAGGCCAGTCTGGCCGAGTTGATGGTTGGTCGCAAGGTCATCTTGCAAGTGGATAAATCCAGAGCAAATCCGGGTGAAGTCGTGCTAAAAATCGAAAACCTGGAAGTAAAAGATGATCGCGACCAAATCGCGGTGGAAGGACTAAATCTCGAAGTGCGTGCCGGTGAAATCTTGGGTGTGGCTGGCGTGCAGGGCAACGGTCAGCGCGAATTTGTCGAGGCCTTGACCGGTTTGCGGCCAGTTGTCAGCGGCAAGGCAGTCATTGCCGGGCAGGATATTACCCATACCGCACCGCGCACTATCACCGAATTGGGTGTCGCCCATATCCCTGAAGACCGGGAAAAGCATGGCCTGGTGATGTCTTATACGCTGGCTGACAATATGGTTTTGAACCGCTATTACCAAAAGCCGTATGCCAATGGCATCATCTTGAATCAGGAAAAAATCGATCAGGATGGGGCGGCGCTAGTAAAGGAATTTGACGTGCGTACACCCAGCGTTTACACGCCCGCCAGCAGCCTGTCCGGCGGCAACAAACAGAAGGTGATTGTGGCCCGTGAATTCTCGCGGGAGACGAAGCTGCTCATTGCCAATCAGCCGACGCGCGGGATTGATGTTGGCTCGATTGAGTTTATTCATAACCAGATCGTGGCCCAGCGGGATAATGGTGTGGCTGTCCTTTTGGTGTCGGCTGAACTGGATGAGGTGCTGGGTTTGGCTGATAGAGTGGCGGTGATATTTGACGGCCGTATCGTCAAAACCCTGCCCATCGCCGAAGCAACGCGGGAAAGAGTTGGCCTGCTCATGGCCGGCTCAGACGCGTAGCATGATGAGTTAGGGACGCTGAGGTTGCTCCAAGAAATAAAATACCCGGTATTGCCGAAAGCAACCTCAGCGTCCCTTATTCTCTGTCAACATCATGAGCCAAAACCCGCCTGCCATAAAAGCATTGAGTTGGTAAAAATAATAACAATCTATTAAATGCTTGAAAGGTTCGTGCTTCGTGTTATACTTTTCTTCATTATCCTGATACAAAAACACTGTTTACCTATAATTGAATCATCTGTATAAGTCTTATGAGCCAATCAATGTCTGTTGAAACGGCGGCGGAAGCCTCGTCTCGTCTGGAAAAAGGTCGAACTTGGAGAACGGTCAAGGCGGCAATAGAAGGGTACCTGTATCTTTCCCCGACGATAATCATCCTGGCCATTTTCGTTTTTGTTCCGATCTTTACCTCTTTTACTTTGAGTCTGAATCGGGTAGCGCCCTTTGGTAATCAGACAATTTTTGTCGGTCTGGATAATTACGCGCATCTCATTCAAGACCCTGATTATTGGAATAGTATTCGGATTACCCTGCTTTTTGCACTCGGTACCGTACCCACCGGGTTAGTTTTGGCGGTATTGTTGGCTGTTGCACTTGCTCATCCTGTTCAGCATCTTTCCGGATTACACCGGCTTCTTATATTCGTTCCTGTCGTTATCAGCAGTGCGGTAGCTGGCGTGTTATTCCGCTGGCTTTATCATCCTGTTGTTGGCTATCTCAATTATTGGTTAAGTTTCATCGGCATTCAAGGACCGGATTGGTTGACTTCAAAGGATTGGGCTTTGGTGGCCATTATCCTGGTTTCCATCTGGCGACAGTTGGGTTTTAACGTCATCATTGCGTTGGCCGGCGTACAAAATATTGATTCTACTTTTTATGATGCCGCCAAAGTGGATGGCGCCAATGCTATCCAACGCTTTTTCAATGTCACGATTCCTTTATTGACCCCCACATTATTCTTTCTCCTGATTATTAACGTTATCAACAGTTTCCAAACCTTTGGCGAAATTCACATCCTGACCCAAGGCGGACCTGGTCAGGCCACCAATACACTGGTTTACTCCATCTTTTACGATGCCTTTGTGGGTACACCGCAGCGGGGTATTGCCTCGGCGCAGGCTTATCTGTTAGCGATCATGGTCGTGATCATGTCATTTATTCAATACAGAAGCTTAAACAAAAGGGTGCATTACCAGTAATGACAACGATAAACCCGATCAAAAAATCCCAACCGAGATCATCATTTTCGCTCAATACTATTTTGCTTCATGTTTTATTGATTGGCGTGGGATTAATGATTTCCTTGCCCATCCTAATTGCCTTTTTCACCTCTTTTAAGCCACCACAAGAGGTTATCACTTACCCGCCCCACATTTTCCCTTCAACGTGGACAACTGTAAATTTTGTTTCGGCCTGGAACAGTAACCCGTTTGGGCGCTTTTTACTGAACAGTCTTATCCAAACGGGCTTGATTACGATAGGGCAGGTACTCTTTAGTGTTTTGGCTGCTTATGCTTTTGCCACACTTGATTTTCCCGGTCGTAATTTCATTTTCTACACGATACTGGCTAGTTTGATGGTGCCATTTGAACTAACGATCATCCCTAATTTTCAGCTTATTTCAGCGCTGGGATGGGCCAATACATATCAGGGATTGGCTGTGCCGTTCCTGGCCAGTGCCTTCGGTGTCTTTTTGCTGCGTCAATTCTTTTTGGGGATTCCTACCGATTTGCATGATGCCGCGCGAATGGATGGCGCCAGTAATTGGCGTTATTTGTGGCAGGTTGTTGTTCCTTTGAGCAAGGGATCCATTGGCGCTTTTGCGATTTTTGCTTTTCTAAGCGCCTATAACCAGTATCTCTGGCCTTTAATTATTACGTCTGAAGTTGAAATGCGTACCACTCAAATTGGTATCCGCTTTTTCATGACTAATCTTGAACGGGGTGCGGATTGGGGAGCCGTTATGGCGGCTACAATTATCGTGTCTGCGCCAACCCTGATTGCTTTTTTGGTGGCACAAAAACAGTTGGTCAAGGGCATTGCCATGACCGGCATCAAAGGCTAGAGAAATCCGCCGCTATTTGGACAATCTTATTTTTGTGAACAATCGGCTGAATATTAGCTAGTGGCTAACGGCCGTTGTCCTATCCCATTATCCTGCTGTTTCCTACTTTTTTGGGGAAATAAGCAATATTACCTTTCATAAGGAGGAAGGAATATGAAACATTTTATTAAGTTGATGAGTATGTTGTTGATCGTCATGCTCTTCCTGGCTGCCTGTGGTGGCGGGGAAGAAGCGACCGAACCGGTTAGCGAGCAACCGGCGGCCGAAGAACCGGCGGCCGAAGAACCAGCCGCTGAAGAACCGGCCGCTGAAGCGCCGGCAGGTGAAGTTATCACGCTTGAGTTCTGGCACGCCATGGGTGGTAATCTGGGTGAATTGGTTGATGAACTGGTCGCCCGGTTTAATGACAGCCAGGACCAGATCGTGGTCAACGCTACCTTCCAGGGCAGCTACGATGATACCTACAACGCTTTGCTGGCTGCTTTTGATTCTGGCACGGAGCCGAACATCATCCAGAACTTCGACCTGGCTTCGCAGACAATGATTGATACTGGCCGTATTATCCCGGCCTGGAAGCTGATGGAAGCGGATGGTTTTGATCCCAATCTTATCGTCCCGGCCGTGCGCGATTATTACTCAGATGCCGATGGCATGATGGCGTTGGCTTTCAACAGCAGTACGCCGCTCGTCTATTACAACGCCGATATGTTTGAGGCTGCTGGCGTGGATCCGATTGAAGGCAGCTTGAGCTTCAGCGAGTTTAAGGCCTTATGTGATGAATTGATGGCGGCTGAAGTCGCGCCTTACTGCTTCACCTATGGGCAGGTAGGCTGGTATTTCGAGCAGATTCTGGCTAACAGTGGCGGGCTGTACTTCAACAATGATAACGGCCGTACCGGACGTCCCACCGAAGTCATGTTCAACCAGGGCCAGGGCGTGGAAGTCTTCACCTTCCTCACCGACCTCATCAAAGAAGGCTATACACCCAATCTGGCCAGCACCTGGACAGAAACGGACAGCACCTTCATTACGCAGCAGGCAGCGATCATGATTGACTCCACATCGGATGTTTCCATTATCCAAAACAGTGAGTTCAATGTGGGTACTGCCTACATCCCGCACAGCGACAGCAGCGAGCGTAATGGTGTCGTCATCGGCGGCGCGGCTTTGTGGCTGATTGATTCTGGTGACGACGCCCAAAACGCGGCTGCCTGGCAGTTCATGAAATTCATGGCTGCCCCTGAACAGCAGATCTCCTGGCACACCGGCTCCGGTTACTTCCCGGTGCGGGTCGATTTGCAGGACAATGCGGAATTGAATGCTTTCTGGGATGCAAACCCCAACTTCCGTACTGCCATTGAGCAGTTGGGAACCACCAAAACGACGCTGGATGATGGCAGCCCCAACTATGCCGTATTAGGCGGCCGATCGGGTCCGTCCCCGGCCATTCGTCAAATCATTGTGGAAACCTACAGCCGTGTCCTCGATGATGGTTTGTCACCGCAAGATGCGTTGGATGAAGCAGCCGCCAAAGCTAACGAACAACTGGAAAATTACAATTCGTTCTTCCAGTAATTTGAACCCGCTTTGGGGTAGTTGAAAATCTGAATCAGGCCGGGATTGGAGGTGACAGGCATAAACACCTGTTCCTTCAATCCCGGTTCTTGATCATAATTGCTGGAGTCAATCCAATCGTGTTTTTATTGATTAACCGAATAAATTTGGCAGCGGTTGCTGTCCTGTTGTTTTTAGCAGCTTGCATGGACACGGCCGTTCTCCCAACAAACACCATGACACCCACACTCAATCCAAACAAAAATACCGCATTACCCGATGGATTTGACGTAGAAGGCCATCGCGGCGCACGCGGCTTAAAGCCGGAAAATACCCTGCCCGCCTTTGAAACAGCACTCGATTTGGGCGTAACGACGCTAGAACTGGACGTTCATTTCACGGCCGATCATGTCGTTGTCATCTGGCACGATCCCGCCCTTAGCCCAGAAAAATGCCGGCTGGATATGGGGCAAATTGGCACGACATACGGTCCGAACGACCTGGAGCGGTTCCAGGAATTGGAAACCGGCCTGTTAAGCGGCAATGTGCTGATTAGCCAACTCGCATTTGAGGAGCTAAAACTGGCGCCTTACACCTGCGACCTTAACCCCGATCCCGGCCTGTTTCCCGACCAAAACAGCGATACCGCCGGCCTGGCCAGCCGTTATCTGCCCGGCACGCCGTACCGCGTCGTCAGCCTGGCCCAGCTTTTCGATTTTGTGGATTGGTACAGCCAATCGGCCGAGAAAACGCCAGCCCAACGCGCTAATGCCCAGCGAGTCCAGTTTAACATTGAGACCAAGCGTGAGCTGGAACACCCTGAGACCATCAACGATGGCTTTGACGGCGTGCAGCCTGGCCCTTTGGAACTGGCCATTCTCGACTTAATCGCCGAACGCGGCCTGGAAAATCGGGTAATCATTCAGAGTTTTGACCATCGATCCATATGGGCCATTCGCCGGGTCAACAGTAATGTCCGGCTGGCGGCACTGACTTCGCGCATTAAGCCGCAGTTGTCCGAGTACGCCGCCAACGGAGCCAACATCTGGTCGCCGCGCTTCAGCGATGTGACGCCGCAGCGGCTGGCCGAGGCGCACGAGGCTGGACTGCGGGTTGTGCCCTGGACGGTGAATGATGCCGCCGATATGCGCCGCTTGATTGAGATGGGCGTGGACGGCATTATCAGCGACCGGCCGGATGTGTTGTTGGCGTTGGGAAATGATTGAAGATTGATTTGTTTGCTATTTGTAAACATTGGGGATTTTCATGTCGAAAAAACAGAGCCACTTTTATATTTTCTGGGCAGTTCTGGCAACGGCCGTTCTTCTCCTTCTCGCCGCCTGTAACCGGGAACCCAAAAACCTGGTTCCCCACGTCGAAATTGTAGCCGAGGGGCTGATCAACCCGTTGGGCCTGGCGGCGCTGCCCGATGGCAGCCTGTTTATCGCCGAAGAAGGCACGGGCGGTAACGATTTGAGTGCCGGGGTGAGTTTGATGACGCCAGATGGCGAAATCGGCCGTTTCATTTCTGGTTTGCCCAGCGGCCGTGACGCCGGCGACTTGTCCGGTGTGCCGCTGGTCGCCGTTTCCCCGGACGAGACGACGTTGTATTTGGCTAACTTTGGCGCGGGGCATTTGTGGACGTTTCCGCTGGAGCCGCGCCGCAAGCTGCCCCTGCCGGCCACGCCCTACACGCCTGATGATTTGGGCCAGGTCATGAAACCGTTGAACAATGTCATGTTGACCAACCCCTTTGACATGACCTTCGACGAGGATGGCGTGCCGGTGGTGAGTGATGCATCCGGCAATGGGGTGGCCAAAGAGACCGGCGATGGCACAACCCGCTTCTTTCATCGCTTTGCTGCGCTGACGGATCCGGCCAATGAAAAGATGACCATTGACCCCGTGCCGACAGGCATCACCCGCGTGGGCGAAGAATATTATGTCACGCTGCTGGGCGGCTGTCCCTATCCGCCGGAGAGCGGCCAACTGGTGGCGATTGACGAGGTTCGCAATCAGCGCACGGTGGTGGATGGTCTGAACATGCCCATCGACGTAGCTCAGGCGCCGGATGGTACGATTTGGCTGCTGGAGTTTGCCACGTTCACGCCGGAGGGTGATTGTTTTTCAGGGATGGATTACCAGCAATTTACGGGCGTGTTAAGCCGTATGGCTGAAGATGGCACGTTGGAAACGGTCGTAGATAAGCTGAATTATCCAGGGGCGGTGCTGCCCATGCCGGATGGCAGCTTATATGTGACGGAAGTGTTTAACGGCCGTCTCCTCCACATCACTTTTGTTGAAGAAACGGCTAACCTCTCGGAGCCGCCAAGCATCCCGGAGGTTGTTGTCGGAGAACCAACGTACCGTGAGATTGCGGATATGGATGCGGCGTTAACGGCCGTTATCAATCGCCTTAATCTCCAACCCAATCCCGGAGCCGATTTGCGTGAAGGAGACACACCGTTGGCTAAATTGGGCCAGGATTTGTTTTTCGATCCTATCCTTTCCGGCGACCTGAATACCTCCTGCGCCACCTGCCATCATCCGGCCCTGGCGATGGCCGATGCCCGCGTCCTGCCCATTGGCGTCGGCGGCGTAGAACTGGGGCCGCAGCGTGATTTTGTCGAGCAGGTCGTGCTTGGCCCGGAAGCCAGCACGCCGCGCCGGCTGGCCGGGACGTTGAACCCGATGACCGGCAGCGTGATGGTGGCCAATCCGTTTATGGGCCAATTCGTGCCCCGCAACAGCCCGACTGTGCTGAATGCGGCACTGCTGCCGGCTCAGTTTTGGGACGGCCGTGTCCAGAGTTACGCCCTCGGCCAGCCCATCACCACCCAGGAACAGGTCGTCAACGATTTTGACATGACCGACGCTCTGGCGGCGCAGGCATTGTTCCCCATCACCAGCCTGAACGAGATGGCCGGGGCAACCCTGGGTGATCTGGCTCCGCAGGAAATTCGCAGCATCCTTATTGCCCGCTTGCAAAATATCCCGGCCTACCAGGAGCAGTTTAGGACGATTTTTGGGGAAGGAGAGATAACGGCTGTTCAGCTTGCTCTGGCCATTGGCGCGTTTGAGCGCCGTTTCATCTTTACCGACGCCCCCTGGGATGACTACCTGGCCGGGGATGTCAGCGCCCTGACCGCGCCGCAAAAGCGGGGCGCGCTCTTATTTTTCGGCGATTTGAATCCAGACGTCAACTGTGCCCAATGTCATCAGGGCGACCTGTTTACCGATATGCAGTACTACAATTTGCTTGTGCCCCAGTTAGGGCCGGGTAAAGGGGTAGGGGAAAACGGCCGTGAAGATTGGGGCCGCAGCCAGGTCAGCCACGACCGGCGCGACCAGTACACCTTCCGCACGCCCAGTCTGCGCAACGGGACACTGACCGCGCCCTATTTCCACAGCGGCGCTTACGCCACCCTGGAAGCGACGATCTGGCATCACGCCAACATATGGGAAAGCGCCGCTAATTACGACCCGTCGGCCCATTTGCCACCGGCTTATTACAGCAGCGTGCGCCCTTTTGAACCGGAAAAGCAGGGCCATTCGGCTGCGCCACAGCTTCGTGACGGCCTGCCGCTCTCCGAAGCAGATGTGGCCGATTTGGTCGCTTTTTTACAAGCTCTAACCGATCCGGCAGCCGAAGATTTGAGCGCTTTTGTTCCTGAATTGGTTCCCAGCGGGCTGCCTTTGGATCCGCTGCCTGACCCGGAACTGGTGCGCCGGGCGCTGGCGCGAGAAGAAACGGCCGTTGCCATCACTGACGAACCTGATCCGACAACGCCCTTTGGCTGGCACTTTGTAGAT
>JBNKZT010000251.1:0-9091 GCA_050301775.1 Promineifilaceae bacterium (SeqCode) | reverse complement strand
ATGGCCTCGCCCAGCGCCGTTACCGACTGCTCATTAAACATATTTTTTAACGGTTCAGGCATGTCTTATCTCCGAATGATCCCGTGACCAAAACCAGCAGGCTAGGAACAGAACCCCTGGCGCAGTCACCAGAAGGAAAAACGGGCCGCCAGGTAAATATCCGCTGCGTACAAAATCCCAAATGTAGAAGGCAATCAGGCAAAGAACGGATATTGTCCCGCCCAAGCCTTCACGCCACCAGGCTAGCACCAACCCAATCATAACGCCAATGGAAAAGAGCATCAACCCGACCCATTCTACTGCCGCAGGCATCCTATCTTCGCCACCCAGACTCTCGCCGATAACGATCACCAGCATAAAAACTATGCTGAGGACACTCCAGATTTTAGCTATAATCCGCAAAATTTGATTAGTTTGGTTTTGCGAAAGCACGTCACACTCCTCTATTTCGGCACCCCTTCTGAAGCCCAAACCTCGTCACTTTGTCGGGCTTTGCCAATTTCATCGGCTCGGCCAATGGCAAACTTAACGCCAATGGGACCGGCGATCTGGACGATGAAGGTAGTTGCAGTAATGACATTGATGATGGTTTGGCCTAGTGCTTTTCCTACTTCGCCATGTTCTGCGAACCGGCAGGACGCGGAAATGGCCAGGCCAACGGCGACCCCCGCCTGGGACAATAGACCCAAGCCCAAGTTTTTTCGCACTGCCGGAACTGCCCGGCCTATTGTTCCCCCTGTCCAGGCTCCGGCAAATTTGCCCACGCTGCGCAGCAGGACGTATGCGATGCCCAGCAGTCCCATTGACGGCAGTAAATCAATCCTGAAGCGAGCGCCGACCAGGGCGAAAAACAGAACATAAATGACGGGGCCGGCCTGTTCAATGGTGTAACGGATGTGTTTGCTGTGTTCTGTATGACGATTTACCACGACACTGCCCATGATCATTGTGGCCAGGATAAGTGAACTGCCGATGGCTTGTGCCAAGCCGACGCATAGCAGGACAAATCCAATGGATATGGCCATGCCATCGTGGTGTCGTTTCATTCGATGCAAAATGCTGTTTAAGGCTAACCCCAGGAGGATTCCCAGGACAACCGATCCGCCAATTTCCCCCAACGGTAGACTGACTATTTGCAAAAATGAAGGTGTGGCCGAATGGGTAAATATGGCTTCGGCACTGCAAGCCACGATGCTGAACAGGAGCAGGGCCAGCGCATCATCCAGGCCTACGACGGCGATAATGCTGGTTGTGAGGGGACCTTTAGCGTCGTATTCGGCCAATACGTCGATGGTAGCGGCCGGGGCAGTGGCTGAAGATAAAGCACCAAATATCAGAGCCGTTATCCAATCGTGGGTGATGAGGTAGATACCGGCCGTTACCAGCAGAAAAGTTCCTAACGCTTCGCACAAAAGGATGAAAAGGATGCTCCGGCCTAATTTGCGCAGTTCATCCATTAGCAAATGGCTGCCCATGTCAAACCCGATGAGGCCGAGAGCGATTTCGCTGATGAAGGTGAGTTCTTCCGCCAGTTTTTGTGGAACGAGATTGAAGCCGGATGAACCGAGGAGCGCCCCAATCAATATGAAGCCAACGACTTGGGGGATGCCGATTCGCTGAAAAAGTTTGCTGCCCAGAAAGACGACGGCAATGATCAAGCCGATAGTGGTGATGACGTTTGGTTCGTATTGGACGCCCAATATGTCCGACATGGCATTTTGTCAGGTAGGGTTTGGGGTGTATGAGAGTCTGGTATGTGTATGCTTGGCTAAAGGATGGCTGACTATCCCTTACGCTCCAATTCCCCATAAGATTTATGTATAGCTACACTATACCTTTGCTTTATATGAGGTGTTAATTTTTATGGATGGTATTGAGCCAGGTAAACGGCCGTTTCCTTGGGTGAGAAATATGTCTTGTCAATCATCAAAACGGGGTGAATTTACTACCAACTAGATAGACCTTATCTCCCGGCCGTACGCGGCTGTTAACAGCCAGGGCTACATCAGCCCCTGCTCCAACTGTTCGCACTTGTTGATGGTTAATTTCTAAAGAGTCAACTTGTTGTTTGAAGTCTGTCGTGTGGCCTATGATGTGGATTTCGTCGCTTATTTTCAATCCTTCCTGGAGGGCAAGAACAGCGACAGCGATATGGTTGTAATAATGAGTGACTTGACCAATTAACTTTTCCATCATCTTACCTCATCATAACGGGAAAAATACTTTCGAGAGCGGTTGATGTTGAATCTATACCATCTCAATTTACGTATTCTTCCACTCTATCTAGCCATTCATCGACCAGGGAATGAAATAGTTTTTCTTGATCCACTTCGAGGCCATGCCCAGCTTTATCTAAGACGGCAAAAGTACCTCTTGGATAGTTGTCAATGATAGGCCATGCATCTTGATAGCCGACAACGTCATCCTGTTTTCCGGTAAGGATAAGCGCTGGGAAAGGAAGCGGTTCTGCCAGATCGTCCACATCAAATGATAATCCCCAATTCTCTGGTTTCCAGAGGTCTTGCAAGAATTCCCAATTTGTTAGCGACCAGGCTGGGAATACATCATTACGCATTTTCTCCACCACTTTTTGATTTTGAATGACGGCCCCTTGCAATGCTTTTGCTTCTTCTGGACTCAGCTCCGCGAGAAGTTCAGGGTTTTTGACCAGTGTTACCTGTGGCGGTAATGTGCGCTTTTCATCGTCCGCCAGGATTCGGGGCACAAACAGAAGCAGCCCATCCACCATCTCGCTTTTTCGATAAACAATACCGCGAGCCAAATAACCCCCTGCGGACATACCGGCCAAAACAAATCGTTGACCGGGAATAATGTTATCGATAAATTTTAGGATAACATCTAACACATCATCCATGTTGTTAATCCCGTCTACTCCTTGTGTTTTGCCATGACCGGGCATATCCACATAAATTCTTTGCCATTGATCACGACCTTGGAAACAGGGTTCCAAAGAGCTTACTATATGGCGATGGTCAAGACTCCATCCATGCAACATGATGATTGGCTTTCCCTGCCCATAAACCTCATAGAACAGTGTGATATTCTCGATCTGACTTTTCATTTTTGAACCTCCTTTGTGGTGAACTTGGGAATGAGTCCACCTCCAAAATAATCTGACTTGGGTAAACTGTAAAATAGACGTCTTCGAATTTCTGATGACGGGATATGTTGGGGATGTTAGATTTTGCGATGCGGCAGAGTTACGGCCGTTTCCGATGTGGCTCCAATATTCCCTTTAGAATTTCTGTAACAATACTATACGATTTGGGCATAATCATTGTCAATCTGGCAGATGTTGTAGGGCCAGGGCCACGGCCGTTACCCAGGGCAGCAGCTTAAATTCACCGGCCAGCAGAGCGGCTTCCATCTCGGCGCGGCTGAGCAAGAGCAGGGTTTGCTCCTCCAGATCATCGGCATTTCGCTCAGCGACCTGGCGGGCGCCGCGGGCCAGGTACATGTGGGCCGTGCCCGCGCCGCGATTGCCATCGACCGGAAAGTGGCCTAATTCGATCCACTCATTGGCTTCGTAGCCGGTTTCTTCCAGTAGTTCCCGTTGGGCTGTGATGAGCGGGTCTTCGCCTGGTTCCAGGTAGCCACCGATGGGAGCCAGTCCTGGCCCGTCGATGCTGTATTTGACCTGCCGGAAACAAAGGAAACGGCCGTCCACTGTCTCGGCCACCACATTGGCAAAATCAGGTGTAATCACCCAGGGCCAATCCTCAATAATTTGCCCATCCGGCAGTTGGACGGTGTGGCTTTCCACGCGCAAAAATTTGCTGTGGTTGAGTATCGTTCGTCGGTTTAATGTTTTCCAGGATTCCATCCCCCAACTTTACCCCGACTTGACTGCTGTGTCACTTTGCAACTCGGCTCCTTTGCATTACCATTTATTGACTGATATTGGTTCCCATTATTTCTTGCGGAGGGCTGCGATGTCTGAAAAGTTTGATTTTGGTGGCGAGATTGTCTGGCGACCAACGACTGAATACGTCGAACACAGCAACTTGAAGCGGTTCATGGATTTACATGGCATTGGTTCGTTTGATGAGTTGATGGATCGCTCCACGGCCGATGTAGCCTGGTTCACCGACGCCGTCCTCAAATTCCTCGACATTCAATTTCAAAAACCCTATTCCCAGGTCGTAGATTTGTCAGGCGGCATTCAACGGCCAGCATGGTGTGTCGGCGGCGAGTTGAACATCGTCACCAACTGTGTCGATAAGTGGGCGGAAAACGAGGCAGCGGCAGGGCGAACGGCCGTACGCTATGAATCCGAAGAAGGCGACACCCGCAGCCTGACCTACGCCGAACTCCAGCGCCAGGTGAACCAATGCGCCAACGCTCTGCGCAGCCTGGGCCTGGGCAAAGGCGATGGTATCGGCCTGCACATGCCCATGACGCCGGAAATCGTCGTCGCCCTGCTGGCCATTGCCAAAATCGGCGGCGTCATCCTTCCCCTCTTTTCCGGTTATGGCGTGGGAGCGATTCAATCCCGCCTGGCTGACGCCGGGGCGAAGGCGCTGTTCACGGCCGATGGCTTTTTCCGGCGTGGCAAAGTTGTTCCGCTCAAGCCGACGGCTGATGAAGCGATTGCCAACGTGCCCACGCTGGAGCATGTGATTGTGTTAAAACGGGCTGGGAATGAGGTGGCGATGGTCGCGGGGCGCGATCACTGGTATCACGATCTCATCCCCCACCAATCCGCTAAAGCCACCCCCGAACCGACTGCCGCCGAAGACCTCATCATGCTCATCTACACCTCCGGCACCACCGGCAAACCCAAAGGCGCCGTCCACACCCACTGCGGCTTCCCTGTCAAAGCGGCGCAGGACATGGCCTTCGGCACCGACGTTAGGTCGGGCGACGTCATCTACTGGATGACCGACATGGGCTGGATGATGGGACCCTGGCTGGTGTTTGGCGCGCTGTTGTTGGGCGCAACTTTCTTCATTTACGATGGTGCGCCCGATTATCCCGGCCCGGACCGGCTGTGGCAGATGGTGGCACGGCATAAAATCACCCAATTGGGCGTCTCGCCCACGCTCATCCGCGCCCTCATTCCTCATGGCGAGGAACTGGTCAAAAAACACGACCTCTCTTCTATTAAACAGTTCGCCTCAACCGGCGAACCCTGGAATCCCGATCCCTGGCTGTGGCTGTTCAACGTTGTTGGTGAAGGGAAACGGCCGATTATCAACTATTCCGGCGGCACCGAAATCTCCGGCGGCATCGTCATGGGCAATCCGCTCTTGCCGCTCAAACCGGCTGCTTTTTCCGGCCCTTGCCCTGGCATGGCCGCCGATGTCGTCGACGAAGATGGCAATTCGGTACGCAATCAGGTGGGCGAACTGGTCATCCGCGCTCCCTGGATTGGGATGACGCGCGGCTTCTGGCAGGACGAGCAGCGCTACTTGGATACCTACTGGTCGCAGTTTGAGAACGTCTGGGTGCACGGCGATTTTGCGGCAATTGACGAAGATGGCTTGTGGTACATTCTGGGTCGTTCCGACGACACGATCAAGGTGGCCGGTAAACGCTTGGGACCGGCGGAGGTAGAGTCGGTGTTGGTGAATCACGATGCCGTTACCGAAGCCGCCGCCATTGGTGTGCCTCATAAAATAAAAGGCAGCGAAGTCGTCTGTTTCTGCGTCCTGGCCCCCGGCTGCCAGCCATCTGACGAACTGCGGGCCGAGTTGCAGTCCAAAGTTGCCGCCGAAATGGGCAAACCGTTAGCGCCCAAAGAAATCTGGTTTGTCAGCGACATCCCCAAGACGCGCAACGCCAAAGTCATGCGCCGCATCATTCGCAGCGCCTACCTGGGCAACGACCCCGGTGACACGTCCAGTCTGGTTAATCCAGAAGCGGTAGATGAAGTGAAACGGGCACAATAGGAAACATTGTTATGAACAAACCTAAACATATCTCTAAACGGGACTGGGGAGAGGTGGCTTCGCCGCCGCTTTCGGATCGGATGTTATCTCGTATGAAGCCGGTTAAAGAAACGCATTCAATGAAATCGACATATTTGCAGGCAAGGAAAGAACTATCGTCTGACAATACTGTACGCCGTCGGCCTGATATTGCGAGGAAATGACTATGGATATACCGGAAAGCATGAGAACCGAACTGGCGGCGTGGAATAATGGCAAAGGAATCGATCTAATGTCATGGGTAGCTTGTGAGGGTAATTTTTCCCTGGCGATTGGTTATGCAAGTATTTTCTGGCCAGGATTTGTCAAGTTTGAAAGATACATTCTTCGTGAAGGCTTTTCCGAAGCTTCATTACGAGGATTTGAAAACCAAGAAGGAAGCACCAGAAAATCAACTGAAGGGGTTATGAATCACCTACACATTGTAGACCTGCAATTTCACGGTTGTGAAGATATATCCAAGGACAAGATAAAAATACTGGGGCAGGCTCTAAAAGAGATCTATGAAGCGAAACTTAAAATACAATTTCCAGAAAGCCCATGTATTGTAGAATTTTATGAGCCAGAAGACGAAGAGGATTTACTGGAATATCAGTTGTCATTTTGGCAGGCTGATTATGAACATGAAAATATATAACAACTGTGCTACCTCAAAGATAATTGTTTATGGACGAGAATTGGCAAGATAAGCTGCGCCGTTTGGGGGTGGTAAAAGGAACGCGGAATCTGAAACCTGCGCCACCGCCCAAAGCGGACAGCGTTCAGCATTCAGCGTTCAGCGTTGGGCCATCGTTAGATGAGCCGCAATCCTTGGGAGTTTTGCTTCCTGGATTAGAACTGGTGGAGGCGAACGATTCGGCTTGCTACATTTTGGATAAAGTATATCCGCTCAATTATCGGCATGGGCAGGATGTGTTGGCTGATTTACTGGAATGTGCGATGGGAAACACGGCCGTTTACCTCCAAGACCCCCGCCTCAACAACCTCCACTTCCGCGATTTCCTCTTCCTGGACACCGAAACCACCGGTCTGGCCGGAGCCGGGACCCTCGCCTTCATGGTCGGCGTGGCCTTTTTCGAGAAGGAAGCGCTCGTCGTGCGCCAATACTTCCTGCGCGATCATGGCGACGAACCGGCGATGCTGCACCTGCTGGATGAACTGCTGGCCGACAAAGCGGGACTGGTGACGTTTAACGGCCGTACCTTCGACTTGCCCCTCCTCGACACCCGCTACCTGATGAACCGGATGCCGGGCCGGGTGCTGAGCGTGCCCCACATCGATTTGCTGCATCCATCGCGCCGTTTGTGGCGGGCGCGGTTCGGCTCTGTGGCTCTGGGCAATTTGGAGCAGAACCTGCTTGGCTTACAGCGCACCCACGAAGATGTGCCTGGAATGCTCATCCCCGGCTTGTACCACGACTATTTGCGCAGTGGGGACGGCCGTGAACTCTTGCGCGTCTTCTACCATAACGAAATCGACATGCTCTCGATGGTCACACTGGCAGCGCGGGTCACTCGCCTGTTGGCTCAACCAGACCCCGGCGACCATCCCATCGACTGCTACAGCCTGGGCCGATGGCAAGCGGCGCTGGGCCTGATTGAGCAATCGGAGCAAAATCTGCGCCAGGCAGCGCAAGGCGATTTGCCGTTGGAACTGTATCACAAGGCTTTGTTTGAATTGAGTTGGCTACTGAAAAGGAACGGCCGTCGCCCCGAAGCCGTCCCCCTCTGGCAGCAAATCGCCGCCACAACATTTGATGATGTGACGGCGCACATTGAGTTGGCTAAGTTTTATGAGTGGGAAGAGAGGGATTGGGAGACGGCCGTTCGCTGGACGGAGCAAGCCTTGCAGTTGGCAGGGAATAGTCTCATCCATGACGAATTAAACCATCGGCTGGCTCGATTGAACCGTAAACTTGAAAACTAGGGCAATAAGAGTTGGTGCAGTTGTTTGTGGATACGGCCGTTCATCACCAACCGCGCCTCATCATAAACCTGCCTAAACTTGTCCAGATTAAGCTGTTTCAGGACGGCGCGTTGGGCAATATCGGTAGGTAAGATGCGGTGATAACGTCCCATTTCCAGCCGGTTAGTGAGCGTAACGATGATGTCTCGCGCCGCTTTTTGGGCTGCGCTCGCATCAATCGGCGGCAGTTGGGCGATGGGTTGGCGCGTGTACAGGCAGTATTCATTCACCGTTTCGGCTCTGATTCCTTGAGCGACGAGAACGGCCGTCAACAATTCCCCCCACACTGTCCCCCAAAAATGAAACAAGAACTGCCCCGGCTCTTGCGGCAAAACCGCCATTTGTCCCGTCTCTAAATCCAACGCCTGGGCGATGGTTTGCGTCACTGTAAAAGGGATGGCCGCATACGTTTTACGAAAGCGCAGAATATCGCCGGCAACGGCGCCGGGAGCGGCCATCAGGCCAAATTTGAACCGCTCTACCCACATCACCCGCATCGATTTGCCGCCAAACAACACGATGGTTCCCGGCGGGTAACTGGTATTTGGCGGGCAAAGGTGGCGTATGAAACGGCCGTTAAAAACACTTACCTCCAAATTACTCAAGAGGTGTCTGCGTTGTCGATTTGATTAAGCGTTCAGTTTGCCAGCTTTTTTGCTAGTCAGCTTAACGGTCGTTTCCGCCTGGGAACGGCCGTATTTTTGTACCTGCATGTGACAAATGTCATATTATCGACATGCAAGTTATCACTTGCATTGCTCGGAGGAATGATTTACACTTTGTGCATGCAAGTGATTGCTTGCACATAAAAAAATGGAAAACAAAATGAACGAAGCAATTGAAAATTTACCAACGACAGAGCGCATCATCGTTGCCGCGACGAAATTATTCACCGAGACCGGCTACGCACGAACGAAGACAAAAGCCATCTCCGCCGCCGCCGGGGTCAACGAAGTGACCATTTTTCGCCAATTTGGCAGCAAAAAGCGTCTTTTTCTGGCGTGTCTGGAAGCATTCAACGCTGCTGGATTTGCCGGTACGTTTACCCAAAGTCTGACTGGCGATTACGCGGCCGACATTTTGACGATGGCCCAGGCGCATTTGGCCGACAGCCTGGCAAATTTTGAAGGCGTGCGGCTGCTGATTTGTGAAGCGTCGGAAATTCCCGAAATCCG
>JBNKZT010000250.1:0-9094 GCA_050301775.1 Promineifilaceae bacterium (SeqCode) | reverse complement strand
CTTGGAATTGAAAGACGGCCGTTCCCTCCACACCATAGAACCCCAGATCGATGACGTTTTCAAAGTAATCGACCAGTGCGGTGATATTTGCCAGGACATTATTATGATTACAGAATAGGGTTTTCCATCCTGTCTTCATCCAATTATGTTGTAAAAATTGATGGCGCAACTATAACGGGAATGTGTTCAGATGATGTTTGGAGGTTGTTGGAGGTTTGTTAAGATGGGGGAAACGGCCGTTGTCAGCTCAAAAAAATACGCCTCATCCCATATTTCGAGATGAGGCGTATTCTTTTTAATGCTTAACCAGATTATCTGTTTCCGTCAGAACGATAACCTGTTTTACTTGTTTACATGAACCTGCATGAAGTTACCTTGAGCCGAAACGCTCACGACACGAATCGTCGTTCCCGTGTTCGGAACCGGCACGCTGGCCCAGCCAAAGTGGCTGATTGACGGATCCGGAGCAAACCAATAGCTCTGCGTATCGTCGAATTTCGGGTTGGCTGGCAGGCCGCCATAGCACTGTTCCACACTATTCATATGCAGGCAGACCACATCC
Source organism: Promineifilaceae bacterium (SeqCode) (assembly GCA_050301775.1). GTDB lineage: Bacteria > Chloroflexota > Anaerolineae > Promineifilales > Promineifilaceae > JACKCC01. The sequence goes on along the minus strand of JBNKZT010000250.1, from coordinate 8,532 downwards.
GTTTTGTCAAGGCCGAAGGTCGAGTCATAGGATTGAACGCGTGGACGCCAAACCTGACCATTATCCGGACGGAGCATCAATTCAGGATGGGCGTCAACTGGCAGGAATAGGCCGCCGCAACGGCCGTTCAGACAGTGATCACCCACATTGTTGTCTTCAAACGAGGTGTCGTAATACCAGACCAGCAGACCATCCTGGTAGGGGAAGTGTTCAACCCAGTTACCCAAAGCGGGATCGTTCAGGAACCCGAAATTATAGGGACCGGTGCGCAAACCATCATCATAGCCGCGGTAGTTGCGGTACTCAGCGAAGTAGGCATTGAAGAAGGACTGTGTTACAACACTGCCGGTACGGATGAAGCCGGCGTAAGTCCAACCCGGATCCGTCTCGGCATCGTCAAGCGCCTGACCAGAAATTGCAATATCATCAACAAACATGCCAGGGTTCGCCACAGCCACATCCGTCCAGTAGCGGAAACCAATGGTGACGGTTTGACCGGCAAAGGCGGAAAGATCAGCTGTCAAATCAGCCCAACCACCGGATGAGCCAGTAATGCCTTCACCAAAATTCTGACCAAACGGGCTGGTGTTAGTCGAGAAATTCGTATGAACCGGACTACCGTTGACTGTCAGATATGCGTAGTCCCAATCAAGCTCAATGTCAAAATTGACTTTGGCGGTCAAGGAAGGCGTGCCAGCCGGTAAAGTAACAGCACGAGTCATGCTGTTGTCCAGATCGTTACCTGAACCAGAGAAATAGAAGAAATCACCGGAGTACGGATCGCCAACCGGGAAGTCAACTTCCTTATCTGGTAATAACACTACCAGCTGTTGAGCTTGTTTGGTATTGGTACTGGCCGGGCCAAGTTTGGTAGAAGCGCTTTGACCATAATTGACAACCTCGTAATTTGACCAGCCGAGGAAGATCTTTTCGTAGGCGCTCATCGGGATTGGTTTGGAACCAATGCCATCAGCCGGGTTGCCGGTGCTGCCATAGGAACCGCTTGAATACAGAGTCCAGAAGCCGGTTGAATTCTCAGCGCCGCCTGTGTTGCCAGACGTGTCATACAGGTCGGGCAGACCCAGGTCGTGACCATATTCGTGTGTGAATACGCCGACGCCGCCATTTTCAGGCTCGATTGTGTAGTCGCCGATCCAGAAGTTGCTGTTACCAATACGCACACCGCCGAAGAAATTCGGGCCAGGGCCATCCGGGCCATTAGCGCTGAAATAGGCATACCAGCGATGGCTCCAAATGGCATCGGAACCTTGGGCGCCGCCGCCGGTTTCCTCACCTTCACCGGCATGAACTGACTGGAAGTGATCAATGTAGCCATCCGGCTCATCGAAATTACCGTCGCCATCCATATCATAACGATCCCATACGTCAAATTGGGCCAGGTAAGCGTCAATATCGGCAGCAGTCATACCGACCGCAATTTGTGAATTGTACCAGGCGTCAATTGAATGGTTGACGAACACCCAGGTCTGGGCACAAACGATGCCGCCGCAGTAGTTACGGCCGTAATGTGCGGCATTGTAGGGGACTTGCGCCCAATCTGTCACATCACCATTAACCGTGTAACGGTTTGAAGATTCGGCAATGTAGAAATTGCGCATGGAGACTGCGCCGGGAGCTTCTGAGAAGAGCAAATTCTCGTAGTAAGCTTCGTTGAAATCGGGCGCCCAAATCGTAGTGTTGTCTACACTACGGTCTGGTTCAGGAATCTCATTGTGCAGCGGGCCAGGAATGCCGGATTTTAGGATGGAAAAAGGTGAATCCAGAGGGCCAAACTCAGCAATCACGGTCCAGATCGAGTCTTCGCCCTGGCGTTCCAATTCAACGAACTGGCCTTTGGCGACCTCGGCAACCGGGCCGCTGGTTTTGCCATTCATTTGCGAGGCGAGGGCCTTTTCTCTTAATGCTGTTTGTGCATCACCCAAGGGGTGAGATGGGTTGTCGGTGTTGGCGCCATAAGGCAGCAGCCCATCCGGAAAGCCATCATTATTGCCAGACGCAGCACCAACGACGGGCACGATGGCAACCATAAATAGAGCCAAAATTAACAATGTGCGGAAATACTTTGCTTTCACTAATCATTCTCCTTAAGTTTGTTTTTGGGGTAAAGCGTTATACGTGGGAAATGGATTATTTTTTCAGGTAAGCGTTACCTCCTTCTTGTCGAATTGAGATCAGGCATGACAAATAAACTCGGCCTGGGCTTGTCATTTTTAATTGATGAAAAGTTGATTAGGGGAATGTCCTATTACATCCTTGTGCAAAAAATTTAACTGGTGAAGGGGCTAAAATACCAGTTACTCGAATTAGTTGCTGTGGACAATGCCTTTCATTTTTGAAAGAGGAAGAGATTAATCCTCAATTGAAAATCCGTCAACATTGTTCAAAAAAGTACAATATTGTTTAAGTTTTTATACAATTTGCGGTATTGTTGTTGATTAAGCTTACGGCCTGAATTACGCTAACCTTACTTTTTTGCCAGACTGGGGCGTTGTGGTTTTGGGAATGGGGCTGTGGAGATTAAACGGCCGTTCCTCCCCACGGAATTCAAACTGGCCCCTTTCCCAACTATGTTGATAGATATGCGATGGCCCGTTTATCCTAAATCTGGCTCTATTGGTTCGGTAACGGCCGTATCCCGTTCCCAGCCTTCGTGTTGCAGGGTAATAGATTGGATGGCGACGGCATTGCCGCTGGCGTCCAGGTCCGGCATGGCCGTGTATTCCGATACCCAACAGCGGAAGACCTTGTAGGCGAGCACTTTTTGCCCGGCTTCGTTGAACAATTCAATGGTGACGTCTTTGCGGAAATCGGCGAGAGATACTTCCTGCCCGGCTGCGTTGCCATAAGTCCATACCTTGTTGGCCCAGGCTTCAAAATCAAGGTCGTGGGTGACGCCGCGCTCCAGGGTAATGGGGCCGTAGTCAGTCTGTCCTGGTAATTGGCGGGCAATGCTGGGGTCGCCGCCTGTACGGTGGCTAACGACTTGTGTTGTACGGGTGAGGCCGCCGACTTTGCTGATTCCGGCCACGTAACGGCCGTTCCACTTCACGCGAAACTTGAAATTCTTATATGGATCATGCCGATCAGCATCGACTTGAAATTGGGGAGCAGGCATACGATTCTCCATTGTAAACGTGACCGGCCACATTATTTTTGATACAAGCTGTGATCTGTGACCCTGGTTTTAGAGGATACTCGACTTAATTTTGTGAATCAACATTGTGAAGTAGGAACACGAAAATAGTTGTTACCTTTATCTCCGTGCGCCTCGCTAGGCAGATGAAGCTAAATAAGGCCACCAGACTTAAACTCAGTCTGGCAGCCTCTTGTTGTAAAAATCTACAAAGTTGTCAGTAAAACTAAACCGGCAAAGATATCAGTTGTTACTGAGACGGCCGTACTTGCACCTGCATAAAGTTCCCTTGTGCCGAAACACTTACAACACGAATTGAAGTGCCTGTATTGGGGTTAATCACACTGCCCGTCGGATTAGCTGGATCCCAATATGTATTATTATCATCAAATACCGGAACGGCCGGTAGGCTAGGATGATTAGACGGCTGACTCAACCAGTGCAAGGTAACGACATCGGTGGGTTCCAGGCCAAAAGTGGAATCGTAGCTCTGGACACGATTGCGCCAGACACCACCATCAGCCCGCAGCATAGCCTCAGGATGGGCATCGATCGGCAGAATTAAGCCTTCACCAGGATGACTGGCTGTATTGTTATTGCTTTGTGAAGTATCCCAATAGGAGATCAAGAGACCGTCCTGATACGGGAAGTGCTCAACCCAATTGCCAAGAGACGGGTTATCCAAGAAACCGAAGTTATATGGACCCACTTCCAGAGTCTCGTCGTAGCCGCGATATTGGCGGAACTCAGCCAGATAGTAATTATTATAGTAACCCGTCTCAGTACCGGTGGTGGTTCGGAAGCCGTCGAACGTCCAACCGAAGTCTGATTCGGCATCATCAAGCGGTTGGCCTGAGATCTGAATATCATCTGCCATAAAGCCGGCTTCAACAGCGGCACCATCAGTCCAATAACGGAAACCGATGTCAACCGTCTGACCAGCATAAGCGGTGAGATCAACGGTAAGAGGTACCCAACCACCGCTGAAATCGGTAATGCCAACTAAACCAAAATTTTGACCATTGGGGTCGGTATTCGTAGATAGACTGGTTTCAACTCCGACACCATTAACGGTCACGTAAGCGTAATCCCAATCAGTCTCGATCTCGTAATTAACCATGGCTGTCAGGGACGGATTGCCAGCAGGCAATGTCACGCTGCGGGTCATGGTGTTATCCAGATTGTTGCCGGAACCGCTGTAATAGAAGTAACTACCAGAGAAGGGAGCAGCGATATTCTCAGTTACTTCCTTCTGTGGCAGCACAACGAACACACCTTGAGCCTGCTTGGTGTTGGTTTCAGCCGGCCCAAGTTTATGGGATGAAGTTTGACCGGCAAAAGCAACTTCGTAGTTCAACCAACCTAATTGGAATTTTTCCCAACCGCCCATATGACCTGGTCTGGTTCCAATGGTGTCTAAACCATCACCCAGCCAAGAACCAGAAGACATCAACGTCCAGAAACCTGTCGAATTCTCAGGACCGCCACCGGTGTTGTAGAGATCCGGCAGACCTAGGTCATGACCGAACTCGTGAGTAAAGACGCCTACACCACCATTTTCTGGCTCGATTGTGTAATCGCCAACCCAATAACTGGAATCGCCGATTTGGATGCCGCCCAACAAATAATCAGGGGACGGACCAGCTACGCCAATTAAATTGAAGAAGGTGTACCAGCGATGGCTCCAAATTGCCTGTGAACCCAATGCACCGCCACCAGCTTCTTCACCTTCACCAGCATGTATCGATTGGAAATGGTCAATGTAGCCATCCGGCTCGTCGAAATTGCCGTCGCCATCATTGTCATAACGATCCCAAACATCATACTGGCTCAGATAATCATCAATTTCAGCTTGGGTCATTCCATCTGCAATCATATCGTTATACCAACCGTCAACGGAATCTTGTAGGAAGACCCATAAAGCAGTCGTTGCAGGGAGATCGTCATCATAGCTGGCGGCAGTACCTGGAACAGAAACCCAGTCAGTTACATCGCCATCCACTGCATAACGATTGGATGATTGTTCGATGTAGAAGTTACGCATCGAATTAGCGCCTGGCTCTTCTGAAAAGAGCATCTCTTCATAATGAGCTTGGCTGAAATCTGCTACCCAATTGGTGGTGTTGTCAACATTCCGATCAGGTTGGGCAATGTTATTGTGCGGGAAATCACTGAATTCGCCCAACACCGTAAAGATCAAGTCCTCTCCGGTACGTTCTAACTCGACAAACTGACCGCGAGCTACTTCGTGGGTGTGACCGTAAGCATTACCTTGTATTTTTTGCTGCATGGCTTCCTGGTGTAAAGCACGTTGTTTATCTCCCAAGGGATGGGGAAGATCGTCTGGACGACCATAAGCGTTGCCGTTACCGGGCGTTGCTGCTGGAGCGCCAAAGACTACGGATGTGATCATCAACATAGCGAACAATACGCCAAGGAAAACAGCCTTCTTACTTACTTTTTGGGACATCTATCTTGCCTCCTAAACTAATTCAAATTGAACACATAGATAATGAAAATTTTGGCTCATAGGTGAGCAGCGAGCTGATCATGTAGGCTTCTTATGAATAGGATGACCTCCTTTTCTTGGTATGAGGCATGGGGCAACCATATCAAAAAGTCCCGCTTGGGATAACCAGGAGCTATTGATGATGGGTTTTTGGGGGAATGTATATTATGTCCTCATGCAAAAAGATAAAGCTGGTAAAAGGGGGACGGTTCTTGTGGGAATTCTTTGGGATTGTTGTTACCAGTTGTTTGAATTATTATGGAAATTTTCTGAACTATTCTGAAGCAGTGTTTACCAAAAAAGCTTAATCACCAATGAGATTTTAGTCAACATTGTTAAAAAATACACAAGTTTACCTATCAAAAAATATGCAAGATTACCTATCATTTTGGTTGATTGAGCTTACAGCCTGAATTAAGCTAATCTTACGCATGTTTAGGTTGTAGGGGTTAATCACTCCCAACTGCAAACTGGCTCATATACAAATTGTGGTAAAAGCCGCCTTGTTCCAGTAGGGACTCGTGCGTGCCTTGTTCGATGATACGGCCGTTATCAATCACCAACACCTGGTCCGCCTCCCGAATTGTACTCAGCCGGTGGGCGATGACGAAGGCGGTACGTCCGGCCATCAGGCGCAGCAGCGCCTCCTGAATCTGCATCTTGGTGCGGGTGTCCACGCTGCTGGTGGCCTCGTCCAGGATGAGAATGCGCGGGTTGGCCAGGACGGCATGGCTGCGCTGCGCTGACCGAATGCCCGACCTTCGGTCAGGTTTTCGGCTCAGTGTTGGTAATTTTTGTGAAGGAAAAATGATGTTTCTAAGTAGAACGAGTAAGTAGCAATACGGTTACAAGAAACAATTGTTTTGCTTGACTATTAGCAGTCATAATTCATGTGATAAATTCTCAGGGTTGATATATGATTAATAATGGTGAAACATTATTAAGTCACATAGTCGATAAGCTGTAATTTAGAAATATGGGAAACGAGTTAACAGTAGCCATAATTGTATCAAGTACGTCGCTTGTGGTAGCACTCATCAGTCTTCTAACTTCCTTAATGAATAATAGACACACTGCTAGTTCTTTACGTCAAGTTGAGGTTTTGAAGAATGATCTTTTAAAAGAAACATCAAAAGAAAAGTATAAAAATGAGATGTCAGACGAGACTATTAAGTCATTACAAGAATCTATTCAGGCAATTCAGCGAATTAAAGATGAGATTCAGATAATTGTCCAGGCAAGAGAATCAAGCCTGAAGTCTGATTCAGCCATTAAATATATACAATCGGCTCATAGAACTATTATTAAAAGTTATGAAAACAATCTAACGAACTTAAGTGAGAGTGATGCATCGATATTTCATAGCGCTAAGAACCGAGCTGTGGTTGTTGAAACACTTGTGGTAAATGGTCTAAATAAAAAACCATATGCGTCGCTTTTATCTGATGAAGACAAGAAGGAACTAATAAATCACAGATCTTTATTTACGGAAATACAACAAACATTACGTGATAGTCTGACTAGCGCTCTTGTGGAAAGGCTAAATAAAGGTGGCTAAGATTCTCTTAGTAGAAGATGACCCAGACATGTTAGAGCTAGCAAGGCTTACCCTTGAGTTCAGTGGCTTTGTGGTTGATCTGGCCTGTGATGGATTAGAAATGGTAGATCGCCTTTTGCATAATCGTTACGATCTTCTCTTGGTCGATTTTAAGATGCCTAAGATGTGGGGTGCCGAGGTTGTGCTTCGAATGCTAAAGGGGGAGTTGCCTAATACTCCATACATCTTTTTAACGGCTGAACGGTCACGCCTTCCAAACATATTGTTTGATGACGATGAGATTTTATTAAAACCATATGCACCAGATGATTTGGTAAAAAGGATTGATCAGAAGATTATTGATGGTGGTGATAAGGATAACAAAGTTATGCCGAGGCCACTCTCGTTTGATAAGAAGTATTTTGATGCGAAGATTGAGCAAAAAGAAAGTGCTCCAAACCAAAGTGAAGCGAGTAGAGATACGTTAGCTAGGGCAAAAAGACTCATTACGGTTTGTTGGTCGTTAGAATTAAAAGAACGATGCAAAATGCTTTATGAACAATAATTGCCCAGCACTAAGGTGACCGCATCCCTGTTTTTCATTTGACGGCCGTTTCCCCTCCCTCAAACTGACTCATGTACAAATTGTGGTAGAAGCCGCCCAGTTGTGCCTTGTTCGATGATACGGCCGTTGCTCTGGGGCAGCCTTCCTCAATCTGTTTTACGCCGTTTCCCCTCCCTCAAACTGGCTCATGTACAAATTGTGGTAGAAGCCGCCCTGTTCCAGCAGCGAGTCGTGCGTGCCTTGTTCGATGATACGGCCGTTATCAATCACCAACACCTGATCCGCCTCCCGAATCGTACTCAGCCGGTGGGCGATGACGAAAGCGGTGCGCCCGGCCATCAGCCGCAGCAGCGCCTCCTGAATTTGCATCTCGGTGCGCGTGTCCACGCTGCTGGTGGCCTCGTCCAGGATAAGGATGCGCGGGTTGGCCAGGACAGCGCGGGCGATGGCCAGCAGCTGCCGCTGCCCCTGGCTGAAATTGTGTCCCTGCTCCGATACCTGGGTGTGGTAGCCCTGCGGCAGGCGGCGGATGAACCAGTCGGCGTTGGCCAATTTAGCGGCGGCAATCACCTCGTCGTCGGTGGCGTTCAAATTGCCGTAGCGGATGTTTTCCATGACGCTGTCGGAAAAGAGGAAAGTGTCTTGCAGAACGATGCCTAACTGCTCGCGGATGGAAGCCTGCTGGACGGTGCGAATGTCGTGTTCGTCAATAGCAATTGTGCCCGAATCTACGTCGTAAAAGCGGCTGAGCAGGTTGACGATTGTTG
>JBNKZT010000249.1:0-9098 GCA_050301775.1 Promineifilaceae bacterium (SeqCode) | reverse complement strand
AAATTGCCCGTAAAGTAAAGTCCCCCATCGCAGAAGGTGAGGCATTAGTCATATTAGGCATTGCTTTTGCACAAGCGAATGATCATCAGACCTCCTATTCATATTGCTGTCAGGCGCTCGATTATACTGAAAAGTTTCGCCATCGTTCGCTGATTGGCCATGCACAGCATTGGCGCAGTCAAGCTTTGTTGGGCTTGGGGCGCGTCCCAGAAGCTGTAGCAGCGTCCCAAACGGTGTTGGCACTGCGGCAAGAATTGGGTGAAGTGAACTTGATTGTGGAATCGCAGGCCGGTTTGGCGGGTGCGCTGTTGGCATCTGGCAATTTAGCGGGTGCGCAAAAACATGTCGATCAGGTGTTGGCGCATTTGCAAACAGGCGATTTGGCGGGCACGGATGATCCGTTTCGCATTCGTTTGACGTGTTGTCAGGTGTTAACGGCCGTTTCCGACCCCCGCGCCACCCCATTTATTCAGGAAAGCTGTGAACTGCTGCAAGAATGGGCGAGACTGATTGGGGAAACGGCCGTTCGTGAGTCTTACTTGCAAAACGTGGCCGTTCACGCAACCTTGCTGACATTGCACAGTTGACATGATGCGATGCACAAAACGAAACACTACCCGCCCATTATTCCACTGTAGATGATGACAAAAGTGACAATGATACTCAGAACCAGGGCGATCAAACCGGCGCGCAAGGCTCGATTCAAACTGCGCGTGATGAGTCCGATTCCAATTCCGTAGACTATGGATATGATAATTGCAAACCAGAGCATTATTTACTCACCTTATTTTTTGCTTCGAAGCTATCAATGTCGCTGAACAACACCTTTTTTCCAGGCAAAAACGGCCGCTTGTGTGCGATCCGCTAGGTGTAGCTTACTCAAGATATTGCTGACATGCCCTTTGACTGTATGTTCCGTAATCGTTAGCTGTTTGGCGATATTATTGTTGTTTAGGCCATCGGCGATGAGTTTGAGAACCTCCATCTCACGGTTTGTCAATTCGGTAAAGGGATTGACAGCATCGCTCTTTACCCCATGCAGTTCCTGGATGATACGAGCGGCGACACGCGGATGCAGGGTGACTTCGTCATGAGCCGCTCGCCTGATGGCTTCGGCCAGCTCTTCCATGCGAATATCCTTCAGAATATAAGAGATTGCTCCGGCTTGCAGCGCCGGGAAAATGTATTCATCATCATGATAGGAAGTCAACACGACGATTTGTGAACGTGGGCTGACATTTTTGACTTGTCGGGTTGTCTCAACGCCGTCCATTTCGGGCATGACAAGATCCATAAGGACAACATCGGGAATGTGTTCAGCGGCTAATTTAACGGCCGTTACACCCGATTCAGCCTCCCCCACAACCTCAAAATCATCTTGAGACTCTAGAAAAAAACGAACGCCCTGGCGCACCACTGCATGATCATCAACAAGCAATACCGAAATTGGTTTATTCACCAGAATTCTCCTTAACGGGTACAGTACAGGCGATAGTAGTACCCTGTCCCAACGTGCTCTCAATCGTTAACATGCCACCTAACACATTCGTGCGTTCTTGCATTGAGCCTAAGCCGTATCCGCGCCGCCTGTTATCGATATCAAACCCGCACCCATTGTCGGCGACGATCAGCTTGATGGTATCGTGGGCATAGTTTAAGACAATATCTACCTGTTTGGCCTTGCTGTGCCGGGCGACATTGGCCAATGCTTCCTGCACGATTCGGAAAAGCGTCTGCTCGATAGTTAACGGCAGCGCACGCTCCCCCTGGATACGCAGATCAGGCACAATTTCATTTTGCCGTGACCAATCAGCTACATATTCGCCCACTGCTGCGGCCAGTCCCTTACCTTCTAATGCCGCTGGTCGCAGTTCCAGTATGAGTGCGGTCAGCTCTTGTCGCAAGTCGTAAATCAGGTGTTCGGCTTCCGAAAGATGAGTTTCGGCCGCTTCCGGATCGCGCTGCATAAGCGTTCGCACACCGCTTATTTGGGCAGCAGCGGCGAAGGCTTGCTGCTTGACGCTATCATGTAGATCACGCGCCAGCCGGTTGCGTTCTTCAAGAACGGCTAATTCACTGCGCGTTTCTAAAAGGAGGTCGAGCTGTTGCGCCATGTTGTTAAGGCGGTGGGTTAACTGACCTAGTTCGTCTTGGACAGGATCGTCAATATTGATATTGAAATTACCCTGACTCCAGGACACACTGGCTTGGGCCAGCCGGTTGAGCCGTTGGACTGGCTTGCGTGCGGCCAGAAATCCATAGGCTGTGCCGATCAGAGCAGCGATGAATGTGAAAAGTAATAGGCTAATGCCCAAGATGGGCGCGACTTCACGCAGGAGTGAAACAAGCGTCGGTGCTGTTACGATAGCTCCGGCGACGCCTAGCACTAGTTCATGATTTGCGTCCCATATTGGAATTGCCATAACAACATTCTCCCCTGGCCTGGCAACGGTATACAGTTTTTCTATAGCTTCTTCGCCCTCTAGTGCGGCCTGAATAGGTTCGTCCAATCCGGGGATAGCTTGTGTATTAAGGGGTTGTCCAATTTGATTGCTGCCTAAGAGATGGGATGATTCTGAGCCGAGCAAACGGCCGTTTCGATCAATAACAAACATTTCATCTATGGCATCAAAAGAGAGAGGAAGTGTTGGTATAGATGCAGCGCTCTCCAGCCATTCAGCAATGCCAGCTTGATCAGGCGGGGTCTGGGCCAAGAGAAAGCGTAAGACCGGGGTGTAAGTGGATGCGGCAGATTGAATAAGTTGCGTTTGCAAAACGCCACTGTTAAGCATAATGACAAGCAAAACAGACAGACAACCCAAAAGGATAATTTCTACCGTTAAAAGCGCCCCGACAGTGACAGCGGCGTAACTTATGGTCAGTTTCCAGCGAAGTTGTTGCCAACCTGTAAGGGGAGATGGACTGTTGTTCATAGAGACACTATATAGTGGGCTTGCTTGTTCGGCAATAAAAATCTGCCGACCAGTTTCAATGCAGAGGTTCTCTAAAACCCATCACCTCTCAACTGTCGGCTTTCCGCTTAGGGTTATCCGATACTGAGTATCGAATTTATTGTAGCTGAGAGAGATAAGTAAATCAGGAAGGGTGAATTTAATAATTTGGCTGATAAAAAGAACGAGTAAGATAGCTCCAAGTATTGAAATTTTATTATTAAGTAAGGATTTGCCAACTCTTTCTCGTAAAGTAAGGTCTATTTCATTTTCAGTCATCATAAACACTCCTTATCCTCAAGCAATTAGGGTAAGATGAACAATTCTCTAAGAAATATTCCTCTTATTTTTCACCACAGGTTATATAGTGGGCTTGCTGTTCGGCAATAAAAATCTGCCTCCAAATTTGGAGGCAGATTTTTGAAGCGTGAATGTGCAATGCCGACGATATTAAATGATGCCGCTGTAAATGAGGGTGAATATCAGTGTGTTCAATATCCCGTGTGAGATGATTGTCACCCACAAATTACGGCCGGTTTTCAGGAAAATAGCACCGAGAACAAGACCCATCACTATGGTCTGAATAACGCCGGGCAGCCCCCAGCTAAAATGAGCAAGTCCGAAAAGAATTGAACTGCCAATCAAGGACAACGCCCATTGCGCTTTGCTATTTTGGAAAAACAGAGCCAAACTATCCATCAAAAACGCTCTAAACATCATCTCTTCGCCAAAGGGGATGATGGTCCAGGCCAACGTCACATACAACAGTAACATAGGGAAGTTATGGTATAACGAAGCATAGTTGCTTTGTTCCGCTGGCTCGAATGCGGGCAACGGCAAAAGCTCTAAGAACACAGGCATTAACACATTGGCGACAAGAATGTAAATGATGGTTGTGCCAATCCCCAGCAGGATTGTTTTCAGCCAACTGGCTGGCCGCCCTAGACCAATTTCGCCCCATCCACTGTCGCGTTGTTTCAACACAACCGTGGTAACCAGTAAGCTTAAAACGTAGCCGATATTGATAAGTGTCCCGCCTGACGCTGTGCCATCGCCTAACCACTCGCCGATATTGCCAATGATTAATAAAGGGATGAAACCAATCAGAAGTCCCAGCAAAGCGCCGTATTTTGGGGCGCTTTCTGACCAGTTTGTAACATTATGGGGCTGAATTTTGTTAATGTTGTTCATTGTTAATCTCCTATTTCTAAATGATATTTCGATATAGGAATAGAATACACTTGACCCAACTATGGCGCACGGCTCTGGGGAGCTTTTTTATACCATACTTTAGAGGGGGTTATCAGTCGAATTGACGCAATTTTAGAGAGGTAAGGGGGAATTTGTTACGGCCACGGCCGTTTCCGACCCCCGCGCCCCCCCATTTATTCAGGAAAGTTGTGAACTGCTGCAAGAATGGGCGGGGTGGATTGGGGAAACGGCCGTTCGTGAATCCTATCTCAACAACGCAGCCGCATGGATTCTCGCATTTGCGGGAATGACAATCATCTGTTTCTGGGTGGGTTTAAACGATGCGGGTACTGGCTGTGACTCAATGTTCTTACCGAGCCACAGCCAGAAAACTTGATTTTCCTATTTGCGTGACAGCCTTGCTGCTATTCGCTTGTCAGCGTTACCAATCCTACGTCCGTTGTTTCGCCTGGGGCGACTGGGATTTCTTCCGAGCCAAAGCCGAACTCGTCTGTCAGTTTGCCCCAGCCGCTGTCTGTTTCAAAGACGATGTAGTAAATGCCCACCGGCACATCTTCAAAGGAATATGCGCCGTTGGCATCGGTTGTGGTGGTGTAAGACATGGGCTGATCGGCGCAGGGTGTATCGCCGGTATAGCTGCTGTACAACTCACGGACACACAGTTCTACTGCTGCATCTGCTAATGGCGCACCGCCTTCTTCAAAGGAGCCGGTTACGGAACCATTTTCTTTATCCATTAGCGCAGGCAGTGCGGGGCCGCCGTTAACGATGCCGATGGCATCAATGTTGTGGCTGATCATATCGGCCGAATCCATGTTGTAGGTCGTCCAGGCTGCGCCGTCAAAGATGTTGAGGCCGTAGACGGTGCCGACGTAGAGACGGCCGTTATTGTCAAAAGCAATCGCCCGTCCACCGTCAGAACTCAGGTCGCTGTTGCTCATATTCGTTTCCGACCAGGAACTGCCGTCGAAACTGTACAGACCATTGCTGTAGGTTGCCAGCCACTGCGACCCATCAGGGGCGATGGCGACTGCTTCGCCGGAGAAAAAGTCGTTGTTTTCATGGTTGACCCATTCCGTGCCGTCAAATTGCAACAACCCGCTGCTGTGCAATGCCCAGGGACGGCCGTTTCCATCCATCGCCAGTTGCGAAAAGAAATATTTGTCATTCAGCCCCTCGCCCATCTGATAGCGCGTCCAGGCTGCGCCGTCATACATGGCGATGGCGTTGGAAGTGAGTACCCAGGCATTGCCACTGCCGTCCAGCGCCACATCATTAACCAGGTCAGACGCCTGCTCACCCGTCGCCAGATGTTCGGCCGATTCGTAAGTGGTCCACGCTGCGCCGTCGTAATAGCTGGCACCGCCATAGTGGGCGACCCAGATGTTGCCGTCGGCGGTGCAGGCCACGCCTTCGGGACTGCCATATCCCCAGCCGCTTTCGTATTCGCGGAAGCCGTCGCCATTAAAAGCAGATACGCCGTCGCCGTGGGCGATCAGCATCGTGCCATCGGGGCAAACGTCCATGTCGGCAATAAAATCGCTGCCTAAATCAGAGTTGGAACTACTGTATTGCTGCCACTGCCCGTCGGCGGTGAGGCAGGTCATGCCGTTGCCCATGCTGCCGAAGCAGGCAAACCCAGGCTCGGCTGAACCGACAGGCATGGAAACGGCCGTTTCCGTTGATTCGGTGGATTCCGTTGTTTCTGCTACCGGTTCGGCCGTTGGTTCCGGCGCGGTTTCTGCAACCGTTTCTGTTGTTTCGGCAGCCGTTGTCTCTTCGGCCCCGGCTTCACTAATTTCAATCAGCGAAATGCTGTTGACAACGGCATCGTATTGCGCGGAGACTTCATTGTCCCATTTGTCGCCTTCTGCGCCGCCAAAGATGAAGACACCTTGCACGTCGTTGCCTAAAACAACCAGCTTGCCTTTCACGAACGTGCCGTTGTCGTCCCCTTCCATCGCCACGGAAAATCCTTCGATGTCGTTGACGGTAAGGGGTTGGCGTTCGCCTAATGTCACCGAATCGTCATTGCCAAATTCGGAGGCAAATCCCTCGTACATCGTCTCAATGGTCGTGCCGTCATCAAAGGGGGAACCGATGATGTTGATTTGGGTAAGGTCGTCGCCGGGAACGGTCATTTCGGCAAAAACATAGTCTACGCTGGCTTCATAGCCGACGGGCGGTTGGAAAGCGAAGCCGCCTTCTTCGGCACGCATCTCATCGGCAAGGGGAACGGCCGTTTCGTTGGTTTCGTTGTCACGACTTTCTGTAGCCGTTTCGCTGGTTTCGTTGTCGGTAACGGCCGTTGTGTCACCATCACGACTGACTTCAGCCGGTTCATCGCCGCCACCACCACAAGCGGCCAATAATAAGGATAAAATCAATACGATTAATAGTGTTGTCTTTGTTTGCTTCATTGCAAGTTCCTTTACTTTTAAAAGTGTTAAAAAATTTGTCCACAGATTTCACAGATATGTTTAATTTGTGGTTGATACTCTTCTCTGTTTTTACGCAATTTGGGGGCCGCGCCGGTAGCTGGGGCCCATGCCGCCGATATATTCCGATTGTCCAAAACCCAGCGCGGGGATGAAGATGAACGGCAGGAAGGTAATGCCGAGGGCAAAAAGTATGCCGCGTCCAAAGGAGCGGGCTGTACCGAAGCCGAGGATCGCCCAGAGGGTGACGTTCACGCCGGGGATAAACAAGATAGCTAAATACCACCACGGCCGTCCAATCATTTCCAGCCACAAAATAACGTCGTAGAGCGGAATCAGGCTTTTCCAACCCGGATGGCCTGCTTTTTCAAACAACTTCCAGATACCGGCAATCGTTACTACCGCAATAGCGAGAATGACAATCATAAAGATGATGGCGGGAACCATGCTTACGTCATCGCTGCTTTGTGCCGCAATGGTGGCTAAAGTTGTTGTGTGTGTTAAGTTCATTGGTTGACTCCTTGTGGTGTTAAAAATATCGAAAATAAAAATTGCTCCACAGATTTCCGATTAAAAAGTAGATAACACGGTTCAACCCCTTTCCGTGAAATCAATGGTCAGGCCGGCCCTTCAACAGTTGTCCAACTGTTTTCGCCAGGTTTATCCCACTTGGGAAACAAGCCGCTTGTGCGACACGGTCTCGGCAATAAATTGCTTCAACCATCAGGGGTACTGACCATAATAATTTGTGCAGATGTTTTCAGAAACAATCTGTTTTTGTGATGTGCTGATAGGATAACAAGGCAAACGCTTAAGAAACGCTTAAAACGAGAAATGCGCTTAAACGCTTTGGTTCGGTGATGCCGTAGGAAATGATGGACAAATCAATTCGACTCAAATCGAGTTGATCTGGAGACAAGCAATCACTTTTAGGCCAACAAGCAAAAAGTGATTGCTTGATTTTTTGCTTTTTTCAGTTCAGTGGCAGCCTCTAGTAGCCGGCAAGGCATCCAACCATATCCCTTCCGGCACCGGTAACTGCAACAGATCCCGCACAGACCAGCGACGCCGCACCAGGCTGGCCACCATCACAGGTGTGCGGTAACGGCGTTTACTTGGTCCGCGAATGGCAATCGTCAACGATTGATGTGGCCGACAGAAATGATAATAGGCCAAGCCCCAATGAATATGCAGCTGCAGATGATTTTTGTCGTAGGCGATGGACCAGGCGCGCCGAGATAGCGGGGCTATCAACTCGCGTAACGTCAGATTGGCACGTTCCACAAATGCCGTTTGTACGATGCCACTGAAGGACAATGCTTTTAATCCAGCTCGAATGAGCTGACGACTGCCCAAGCGAACGATGCTGTAGAGAAAGGTGACCCGCCAGCCTTGACGACGTTTACGAAGCTGAGCATATTGCAAACCTACATCCGGAAACCAATGAAATTTTCGGGCACGTTTTGGCTTTTCCCAAAAACCGAAGTGGGCCGTGATCCCGTAAAAATATTGGTTCAAGCCGTCGCTTGTGAAAATAGGTATGGAATCTGGAACCAGGCGCTGCCACACTTGATGGAGGAGTTGGTGTGCATCAGTCGAGGAACGGCGACCAATATGGAAGGCCATGATGAGCCTGCTTCTTGCGGCGACTGCGGTCCAGACCCAGATGCGTTCGGCATCTTGTTTTACTTTGGTCACCAGTTCATCCAGTTGCAGATATCCAATTGTCAATGCCCGGTGAAACAATCGCTCATGCAACCGTTCGCTGTGGCGACCACATCGTTCAATCCAACGGGTAATGGTCGTGTGATGATGGCCAAAGATGCGGACAGCAGCTGAGATATCAACACCTTCAGACATCGCTGTCATGACCATCGCTATTTGGGCGAGTGGTGTTTTCAGCCAGTAGAGCGGTGTTCCATATCTGCTTGTACGACAGCCGCCACATGCCTGGCATTTCCAATACTGAATGTGTTGCTGGCCCCGACGGCCGTTGCTCACCAGGGCGTGAATCTCTGAATCGGCCACTGCGAAGTAATCACACAAGGAGGGGTTTAGTAAACATAAACTTCGGTGAATATTAAGCGCTAGAACGCCAGCCAGAGGGCCAGGAGTCAAGGGTTTGAGACAAGGAAAAGGCTCCCCCGCCGACCCGAACAGACGAATGTAAATAAAATTAGAAATCGGCAAACGAGCTATTTAACGCTGTTGGCCCTTTGGGCACAGACACGATGATAAGCCCGCAAATTAATGAGGGTGTAGATGAGGGTGCTCAGATTGGTGATGGAGCGGCGGTTGCGCAACTTGGGACGCTCGATGCCTAAGTTGACAGCCTGGGCGAAGAGACGCTCAACGGCCGTACGCTGCTTGTAGAGATCCTTGTAAGGCTGGCTTTGTCGGTCAAGTTGAAGGCGGATGCGAGCGCCAATGCTGGTAGGCATGGTCAGTAAACAACCCCCGTCAGGCCATTTATCATGGTCAATAGGACAGCTTTGGC
>JBNKZT010000248.1:0-9107 GCA_050301775.1 Promineifilaceae bacterium (SeqCode) | reverse complement strand
GGCAGCAGCAAGGCGGCCAATGCCAGCAGCCCGGCCGCACCGACCGCCAGTTTCGGTCGCTTCCAGGCCATCAACCCCACGGCCCATAACACGTTGATCGCTCCCAGCGCGGGGAAAACCAACCGGCCCTGAAAGGCGGGCGAAATCAGATTCCAGCGGATGAGCAGCAGCAGCAATATCCCTGTCCAGGCGATTAACAGCCCTAATCCAGCCGGCCAATTGCGCCGTTTTTGCCACAGCCAGTAAATGAATCCGGCACTGGCAATTACAGCCAACAGATTAGCCGCGCTGTAAAAAATTTGTGATGCGGCCACGTTAACACCGCCAAACAAGCCCCAAAAGCTGCGATAGAAGGTACCAAATTCATCAATCCAGCCAGCCAGGGTGAGGGGCGTTTTGCGTATTCCCTGGACGGCAATGAAGGCATTAAGTCCGGTCAGGTCGCCGTATACCTGCCAGTTGCGCACGAACCACCAGCCGGAAACGGCCGTGGCCACTACCAACACTATCAGTCCGCCGCCAAACAACAGTCGCCACTGCTTGTGCCGCCACGACTGCCAGGCCAACATCAGGCCGGTCAGGCCCAACAGGCCGCCCAAACTCAACTTGGTCAAAATGCCCAGTCCCAACACCAGGCCTAACCCGATGTACCGCCGCCATTCTGTTTGGGGATCAGGGCGGTCGCGCCACAATTTGACCAGCAGATACAGCCCCCAATGGCCCAGCAAAATCGAGAGCGAATCATTATTAACGGCCGCACTGACGAATAAAAACATGGGATTAACGGCCGTTAACGCTGCCGCCAGCAGCCCGATTTGGGGCGAAAACAACAACCGCCCCAGACGAAAAGTCAGCCAAATCGTCCCCAATCCCAGGCCGATAGAGGCCAGCCGAATGAGGTTGACGGCTAAAATCGTACCCTGCCAGGGGAACTGCTCGCGCTGCGGATCGTGGATGATGAGATTTTTGTTGCCGACCTGGTTGGGGTCACCGATAAAGGCATATGGATTTTTGTGATGGACCTCAGTCAAATCACTGGTATCAATCCATGACGTCACCCCGGCCATCAACAGGTAGTAAAGTGGTGGCTGGGCGCCCTCTTGCAGCCACAAACCGGGATTTTCCGGTTCCAGCACGGGCAGCGAATGCTGCGTTTGAATGTACTGCACGACTGGATAATGCTTGTATCCATCGGACGCTTCTAGCGGCGGCGTGGCCCACAGGTAAACAAGGCCCAACAGGAAATAACCAATCATGATGAAACCTAACCAGTTGCGTTGTGTGGCTGTCATTCGGATAGTCCTGTGTTGTTGGGGCCGGTTGACTCAACCGTTAGCCAGCCAATCTGGTACACGTCGTTGGCCTGGCGCACGCCGTCAACGGTTAGCGGCAAACGGATCAGGGTTTGTCGGTCGTACATGCCGATCCAGACCGGGTAACGGCCGTTCGCCAAATCATCGGGCACAATCAGCGTGTAGCGGTCATCGATCACTTCGCCTGTTGACCAAACGTGGGTGGGATATTGGCCATTGAGCGGCGGGCGGTCACCGCTGGCCAATGGCGGCTGATTGGGTAAAGCTAGATGGACGAGGGTGGTGTAGTCGGCAGCGGGCACGGCCGTTGCCAGCCATTGGACAGTTACCTGCACTTCTGTACCGGGGCTGGCTGTGGTGGGCGAAAGGGAAACGGCCGTTAATCCAATGTTATCACCGAGTTGGGCCAAAACGGGACCGGCGGGCGTTGGCCATTCTTGCGGACTTATTTTGATTGAACCGACTTCTGCGCTGGCTGTTTCACCGGCCAGTTTAACAAAAGCGTGGGCCAAAACCGGGGCAGCGGCCGTTTCTTCTAACCGCACGGCAAAACGGTCGGCGATGATTGTGCCTGGCGACCACAAATCGGCCGAATACAAACCGCGTCCGTGATAGCTTTGCAGTTTGGCGATGACGGGCAGTTCACCTGCCTCTCCCCGGCCGAACAGTTCGAAAACGAACTGGGGTGATTCGCTGGGCGGGGCGTCTGTCTGCCAGTAGAGGGTAAACCAGAGGATATCGCCAGGCACGGCTGTTGCTGTTTCTACCTCGCTGGCCAAAAGCTGCAAACCCTGTCCTAAATCGGCTTGAATGGGGGTGGTTTGCGGGGGAACGGCCGTGACGGTGGCCGGCAGCGCATACGCCGGGCGAATCACGAAAAACAGAGCGTACAACGTCGTTGCCAATCCCAATCCGGGCCAGAGCCAAACCAGCCGTTTGCCAAAACCCGGCAGTTGGCTCAATCCATAGGCCAGCCCTAGCGTCAGCGGCACGATGGCCGGAAACAGCAGCCGCCCTTGTGCCGCTTCCGTTTGCATCATGAACGTGACCAATCCGGCATAAACGGCCAAAACCCAACCGGCGAGTAGGAGGCGGGGAAACCATGCTTTTTGAAGGATAAAGATTAAGGATTGAAGATTAAACCCGCGTTTATCCGCGTTTATCTGCGGCCTAAAATTCTTTTTCCATGACCAAACTGCCCCTAACAGCGACAGGATGACCATGCCGCTCCAAATCCAGTAAACCCAGTTTGGGGCGCTCAGGTTGAACCAGCCAAAGACCGCGATGAGGGACAGCCACAAGCCATCTGATTCGGCCAGTACCTGCCACAAGGTGTATTTCCGGTCTCCGCCGGCAATGCGGATGAATTGGTTAGCGGCCGTCCAGTCGCCGTACAATTGCCAGTTGCGCCACCACAGCCAGCCGGCGATGAGTAAAACAGGAATGGCGACTAGAAGGAGATTGGAGACTAAAGATTGGAGATTGTTTTTAGTTTTCGGTTTCCAATCCCTAATCGCCAATAGAATGAGGATGCCCAGAGCGTAAATCAGCAGCAGGACGCCCGCGTTTTTGGTTAGCGCGGCCAGGCCAATGGTGATGCCGAGTAGGAGCAGACGGGGTGGGGTAACGGCCGTAACCCACAATCGCAGTATCTGCCAGATGGCCAGCGAACTTAGAAAAGTAATCAGCGTATCATTACTGATGGCCCCGTGAACAAAGCCAAATTGGGGTAAAAAGGCAGCCAACGTCGCAGACAGCAAGGCCCGATTTTCATGCGTTGGCCAGAGGTAACGGCCGCTGCCATAAATACAAAGCAGCGTTCCCGCGCCAAACAATACCGACAAACCGCGCAGCAGATGCGCCGCCAGCGCAAACCCCTGCCAGGGCCAGGCCTCATCCGGCGTGTAAACAAATCGGTTCACGTTGGCCAATGCCGACGTATTCCCAATCCAGGACAGCGGGTTGAACCGAACCTGCTCCCTGGCTCCGTGGGTATCAAGGGGCGCGATAATGAGTGCTCCCAGCAAATAATAAAGCGGCGGTTGGGCGGCCTCCTGGCCGAGCCATTCATCATAATTATCGCCCGGAGCCACCGCCGGCAGACGACCGGTGTCGGCGATGTATTGGGCGGTGAAATAATGCAAATGTTCGTCAGGCGCTTCAAACAGCGGGTTCATGATGCTGTAGGTCAGGGAAATGGCCAGATACAGCAGTAAAATCAACAGCAGGTGTGGACGACGGTTTTTCATGGCAGGGTAATTGTACCCAAAACGAATTGGTTGTTGGCCTGGGGTTGGCCTTGACAGATAACTTGTGGACGGGCTTCTGTTTCCGGGTCGAACAGGCCGGCAACTAATGTGTGTGTCCCGGCGGGTAAATTGGACGGCAGGGAGAATGTATACGAATCGGTCAGAATTTCACCGGCACGCCAGCTTTTGCTGGGACGCAGCCCATCGACCGGCACAAATGCCTGCTGGATGATGATTTGGCCATCGGCCGTTACCAGGTGAACGAAGGAGAAATAGTTTGTTTCGGGGATGGCTTTGGCCTGCCAGTAAAGAGTAACGTCCAGATTGTCTTCTATTTGTTCGTAAGTGAAGCCGCTCAGTTGAATAGTAGGGCCGAAATCAACTTGAATGGGCGCAATGTTGTCGGGCAGTGTGGTTATCAAAGGCCAGGGTTTGACTTCTATTTCACCTAACATGTTTTGGATAGAGGACCAGGGTCGCCAGGGGGGACGGCCGTTTACAGTTTCTCTGTCATCTGTCAGCCGCCAGCGTAGTTGGTAACGACCCGGTTCAACCTCTGGACGGAAGTAGAGGCTGGTGTGCTCGGCAATGGGGGTGTCGGTGGGCCAATCATCAAGCCAGGAAGCGCCCGGCGTGCCCTCTTGCCGCTTTAAGACGCTGCCATCTGGCGCGATCAATTCGATTTCATAGCGCAAATTTTTGGCGATAAATGAATTGTCAGCCTGCCAGTAAAGGATGAAGGGTAGGTTATGTCCTGGCCGGACCTCGTCGTCGAATAAGGCAGCGCCCACCAGGGTCAGGCCATTTTGGAATTTGAGGGGAGCTGTGTTGGTCGATGGTTTGGTTTGTACGGGCCAACTGCTTGAGGCGGCTAATTCGATTTCAACAAGCGGCTGAGGATTGCCTGACGGAGTATCATCGGCTAAAGGTTCGGCATACAAGGTGTAGCCGCCGGGAGGTGTGCCGATGGGGATGGATAGGAAATAAGATTGGCGGACGAAAGGTGTATCCCAGGAAACGGCCGTTGCCGTTAAACTCTGACCTCGGCTGGTGCTCCATTCCTGGTCATCTGGCCCGTGCAAAACAAGGCGCAATTGAGCCTCTGAGTCTGGCTGGGTTCCACCTTCCCAGAAGAGGTTAAACCAGAGTGTGGGCAGCGCTGCTGGCTGGTCGAATAGTAGTTGTATGCCCTTTAGGGCGGGTAAGGTTGGCCATTGGATGTTGAGGGAACGGCCGTTTTCCGGCAAATCCGTTACCGCTTGCGGTTGGGTATCAAAAGCCAATACCTGCACCCCAATGGTGCGTCCCCCAAAAGAGTGATTGTCCACGATGGCAAGATGGTCCGTCAGCCAACCTTGCACTAGGCTGTTGTTGTCCCGGTCGTCAGCCGGTGGACTGGTTACTAGCCAGATTCGTTGATAGGTTTGGGCGAATGCGGTTAAATCAGTGATGGTTTGGTCGTTGGCCGGATAGGGATAAGTGGGTAAGGCAGTGACAGAAATGTCTGTCCTTTGCTGGTATTGATCGTACAAAGGCAGCAGAACCGCATCATTGAATATGAGAAGGTCGTTGGCTCCGGCGTTTTGTTCGACATAAGCGATCAAGGATTTGAAATCGTTTTTGGCGTAGCGTGAGTTTGTGTACAGATTGTTCAGTGAAAGGGTTGGTCCGGCGATGAGGGTTATGAAACCAAGTGCGGTCAGGCTGCCCCAGGATACAGCCGTTCTCTGTCGCTGGGCAGCCATCATACGCTGGATCAACCAGAACTGCCCCCAGGCCAGCAACAACAAAAAGGCTGGGCTGCCAATCATGATATGCCTTACACCCTGGTACATTGGTTTGATAAGAGAGCCGCCCATCAGTCCAAAAACGACCGCGTATAAATAAAAAAACAGGAAACTCCGCTGCTGCCAACTGGGGGCAGCAATGAATCCGGCGAGCAGCAAGCCCAATGCGCCCCAATCAAGCAGCCGGGTACTGAGCAGTTTGAAGTCAATGGTCACGCCCAGGCTGAATGCGTGCACAACATCTTGCAGCATGATGAATGGCTGGACGTAGAAGTAGTTGGCCTCGACGCCTGTGAATAGGCGGGGAAGGGTTTCCGGCAGGAGGGGGAGAATGATGATAATCAGCAGAAGCGTGCTGCCCACCAGCAGTTTTTTGTGCCCGCGCTGCCATAAAAGCCCGGCCCAAAAGACACTTTGGGCGGCGATGAGGAATACGGCCGTATAGTGGGTGTAAATGGTCAAGCTGGCCAGGATCAGGTAGAGGATTAAGGAATGGCGTAAATTGCGCCGGGTAGTCAACGCCTGCCATAAAACGTATGAAGTTAACGCCGCTAATAAAACAAGAAGCGTGTACATGCGGGCTTCTTGGGCATACCAGATTTGCAGAGGGTTGACGGCCGTTATCCCTGCGGCCAACAGCCCCAACCAGCGGTTTTTCAGCCGGCGACCAAATTGATATACCAGGGGAACCAACAAAATTCCTGCCAATACAGAAGGAAAACGATAAGCAAAATCCGTTTCCCCCCACAGCTTTCGGCTAAAATGAATAATCAAATAATAAAGCGGCGGGTGAGTATCTTGACCACTGCCGGCTTGAATCGTGATGGTATTGCTTAGAATTTCTGGGATGCTATAACCAGAACGCAGCGGCGTTAACCCTTCATCAGTCCAGAAACTGAAAGTGTCCAGATGATACAATCGCAGGCCAAACGACAGCAGTATGATGCCTAATATCAGAAACACCCAACAAGACCGGACAAGGAATGGCTTATAGGGTTTAGTGCTTTTACCCATATAACAAAATTTTACTTGGCTTTAGGTGAATTAACCATTTTTCTGGTCATAGTCAAATATAATAAATTAGCTATTTGCTTGCTGCTGCCGGTCTCCGGACCGAACAAACCTGATGTAGTCATAAACCAACTTGGGTGGAGTGAAAGCCTTGATAACAACCCATAAAAATTCGTTAAAGAAGCATTGCTTAATAATGCTAAGCGAATCGTGAAGAATTGGACAAAAGGCTCCAGGTAGGGTAACATCATTTACACTGTTGGGAGTGCGCCTGGACGCTTTCTCCTGCTCCATACTTCTTGCGGTAATGCTTCATAATTAAGGAATAAATTTGTGGATAAAACTGAACAACTTCTGAAATCGCTAACAGAGGCCCATGGGGTTCCCGGCTACGAAACAGAAGTTCGTGCATTATTACGCCAATACATGGAACCCTTGGGCACAATCAGCCAGGACAAGCTGGGCAGTATTGTTTGCACCAAGCCTGGTGAAGGGCCAACGGTTATGCTGGCCGGCCATATGGATGAAATTGGGTTCATGGTGGCCCATATAACAAAAGACGGGTTCCTGAAATTTCAACAGCTTGGTGGTTGGTGGGATCAGGTGCTGTTGGGACATCGTGTCATTATTAAAACCCATAAAGGGGATGTGACGGGTGTTATTGGCGCCAAGCCGCCCCATTTGCTGCCGGCCGATGAACGCAGTAAGGTTGTCGTAAAAAAAGACATGTATATCGACATTGGCGCCTCTTCTCGTGAAGAAGTGGTTGATAGTGGTGTTCGGGTTGGTGATCCGGTGGTGCCGTACAGCGAGTTTGCCGTGTTGGCGAACCCCAAAACGTATATGTCTAAGGCGTTTGATAATCGCGTCGGTTGTGCGTTGGTTATTGATATCCTGGACTATTTCCAAGGTGAGGCACATCCCAACACAATTGTTGGTGTCCAAACGGTGATGGAAGAGGTGGGCGTGCGCGGTGCAACGACGAGTGTGCATGCGGTTAACCCGGATGTAGCCATTGTTTTGGAATCAGACATTGCCGGAGATGTGCCGGGGATTGAAGAAGATGAATCTGATATCAAGCTGGGGAGCGGTCCTTCGCTTCTGGTTTTTGATGCCCGGATGATTCCTAATATTAAGCTGCGCGATTTAGTTGTGGAAACGGCCGTTTCCCTCAATATCCCACTCCAATTTTCCGTCATGCCCGGCGGCGCAACGGATGGGTCCGCCATTCATTTGCATGGTATCGGCGTTCCTACGGTTGTCATCGGTATCCCGGCGCGGCATATCCACAGTCATAGTGCTATCATTCATCGTGATGATTATGATAATGCCGTGAAATTGGTAACGGCCGTTGTCGCCAAATTAGATAAAAACACAGTTCAACAATTTACACAGTAAACGAGAGACAGGCCATTAAAGACACGAGATTGTCAGTCTTTAGCCTTTAGTCCCTAGACACATATTATTTAGGAGGTTGGTGCATGGCAACCCTTGCCCCAGATTTTAAGAATATAGCTGATTCACTTCTGAAACAGATTCAGGACTTCGAACATTCTGTCGAATCCCAAAGCGTTGGAACTGTTCGTACTGTTGCCGACGGTGTCGCCCTGGTTGATGGTTTGGCCAACGTAAAAGCTGGCGAAATTGTTGAATTCAGCAATGGCGTTGCCGGTGTTGCCCTTAACCTGGAACCCGACAATGTTGGTGTTGTGGTCATGGGCGAATACGAAAGTATCCAGATGGGTGATGAAGTGCGGGCCACTGGTCGTATCGCTTCTGTCCCGGTTGGCGATGCTTTAATTGGCCGTGTTGTTGACCCATTGGGCAACCCGCTGGACGGCAAAGGCCCCATCAACACGGAAAAGACCTTGCCCATTTTACGTATCGCCCCTGGTGTGGTTGAGCGTAGAGGTGTTGATACCCCTGTTCAAACAGGTATTATGTCCATCGATGCCATGTTCCCCATTGGCCGCGGTCAGCGCGAGTTAATCATTGGCGATCGCCAGACTGGTAAAACAGCCTTGACGCTGGATACCATCCTCAACCAAAAAGGCGGCGATCTTATTTGTATTTATGTGGCTATCGGTCAACGTGTTGGTCAGGTTGCCCAGGTCGTTTCCACACTGGAAAAATATGGAGCAATGGATTACACCGTTGTCGTCATTGCCGGCGCCTCTGACCCGGCCCCGCTGCAATACTACGCACCGTATGCTGGTACAGCTATCGGCGAATCGTTTATGTTGGACGGTCGTGACGCCCTTGTGATTTATGACGACCTTTCCAAACATGCCTGGGCTTACCGCCAGATGTCCCTGATTTTGCGCCGCCCGCCCGGACGTGAAGCGTATCCCGGCGATATTTTCTCGCTGCACAGCACGCTGCTGGAACGTTCCGTTCGTTTGCGTGATGAATTGATCATTGTCGAGAAAGGTACGGAATTGACACGGGATTCCAAAGGCGTGAACGGGAAAGTGTACTTCGGTAATCTCGATTGGGAAGGGGCTGAAGAAGACCTGAAAGCAATGGATGATCCCGGCCAGTATGAGATCGTCAAGATTCCAGGAACCGGCGGTTCGTTGACTGCTTTGCCCATCATTGAAACCCTGCTCGGCGACGTGTCGGCTTACATCCCTACCAACGTCATTTCCATTACCGACGGCCAGATTTTCCTGGAAACAGACTTGTTCAATGCAGGTCAGCGTCCGGCCATTAATACGGGCCTTTCAGTCTCCCGTGTTGGCAGCTCG
>JBNKZT010000247.1:0-9126 GCA_050301775.1 Promineifilaceae bacterium (SeqCode) | reverse complement strand
CGTTGTTCGCCAGAACGGCCCCACCACGGTCACGTTGAGCGCGGCTTCCTGGTCGCTCCACACGCCGTCGTTGTTGGCGCCGCGCACGCGCAGCGTGTAGGTCCCGTCCGGCAGGTTGGAGTAGCGACCGGTGCGCTTGGTACCCGCGTAGTACCACTCTTTGTCAAACCCTTCCAAGAAATATTGGTATTGATTTTTTTCTGGCCTGGTGAAGTTGAGGGCGGCTGCTTCAAACTCAAAGAAGTTGCTCTGCCAATTGAGGGTAAGCTCTTTGACGCGCTCCGGGGCTTGCTTGACGTCTTTCAACGGCTCGTTACCCTGCGTCAGCGCGGTAAAGTAAACCGGCGGTTTGTACGGGTTATCTTTGAGTCTATCAGGGTAGAAGCTATTCAAGCCGTTGCCGCCAAATACCCACAACTCCCCATCAGGTGCTTTAAAGTTCGGATATTCCAGGAATTCGTTGCTTTGCAGGCCGTCATCCTGGGTATAGAGCCGCCAGGTTTCGGTTTTGGGGTCAAACTTGATCAAGCCGATTTTCGTGCCTAACCACAAAAAGCCCTGATTGTCTTCAATAATACTGCCTACCCAATTGGTGAGAAAGCCGGTCTCTTCGTTATAGCGGGTGAAGGTGCCATCCGGATTCAGCCTGTTCAATCCGCTGTCAACCGTGCCGACCCAGATACGCCCGGCCGAGTCTTCGTAGACATGATTGAGCGTATCCGAACCCAGACTCTTGGGGTCGTTGGGGTTGTTTTTGTAATGTGCCACCACTTTTTCGGTCTTGGGGTCGAACTTGTCCAGCCCGCCACCGTAGGTCGAGATCCAGATAAAGCCGGCGTTGTCCATGCACAAATGCCACATGGTGTCATTGCCGATACTGTCAGGATTGTTCGGGTCGTGCCTGAACTTCATCCACTTCTTCGTGGTCTTATCAAACTTGATCAGTCCCGCATCTGTACCTACCCACAGGATGTTGGCGTTGTTTCTATCGGGGATGATGATCTGGCCGCTCTTACACTGAAGCGGATACACCTCGGAATATTTGCCGGTCGTCTTATCAAACGTAAATATGCCACCGTTGCCGGCCATCCAAAAAAGACCGGTATTATCTTCCAGCGTACTCTGAGCCAGACCACCTGGCATATCTGGATAATGGGTAAAGGTATTGGTCTGGCGATCAAACTTATCCAGCCCTTTACCGGCAAACGAAATCCACATCATGCCCTGTTTATCTTGATAGACGTTGAAGACACTATTCTCGGCCAGACTGTTGCTATTGTTAGGTTTATGTTGATATAATGCAAACTTATGGCTTGCCGGATCAATCTTATCCAGTACCCCGTTGAAGTGGACCACCCAGATAATCCCTAAGCGATCTTTGTACACATTTGCCGTCTGATTGTACGACTCACTACTGGGATTATTCGGGTCGTTTCGGTAATTGTGGAATACCTCGGTTTTGGCATCAAAGATGTCTATACCACTTGTGTTATCCCAGTGTGTTAGCCACAATTCGCCGGTATCTACTTCAGTGATTGCAAAAACAAAGTTGTCCTTGAGGCTATGGGGATTTTGGGGGTCATAGAGATAGCGGGTAAAGGCGCCGCTGGATTGATCAAACCGGTTTAGCCCGCCCTCCTTTGTTCCCACCCACAACACCCCGTTCTGGTCTTCCAACAAAGCGGTGACGATGTTATTGCTTAAACTCCTGGGATTGTCAGGCTGATTCTGGTAATGGCTGAACGTGCCGGTTGACGGATTGAATTTATCCAAACTGCCTTCTGTCCCGACCCACACCATTCCCTGCTTATCCGCCCATAGCGCGGTAACATTGTTATTGCCCAAGCTATTCGGATCAGCCGGGTTGTGGGTGTACACGGTGAAGGCGTTCGTTTGCTTGTCGTATCTGTTCAACCCCTTTTGAGTTCCGTACCAGATATTTCCAGCCGAATCTTCAGCGATCGACTGCATCGCCAAGATAGCGGTTCCCTCGCCAATGCTCTTGGGGTCATTCGGGTCATGTTTATACACCGTAAAGGCATCCACCGACTTGTCGTACATGTACAGGCCAACAGACGAACTGACCCAGATCAAGCCCGTCGTGTCTTCATAAATAGCCCAGATAGCATCCGGGGAGCCCTTGGGCTTCTTCAGGGTATAGCCATCCCATTTGAGCAGGCCGCTTAAGGTAGCGATCCAGAAGAATCCATCTCTATCCTGAATGAAGCCGCCGTTAAATAACCTGCCGCCGGAATCCAGAGCGCGTTCAAATACCGGCGGCGCCGGCTCGGGCGTCTGCGCCTGACCAGGCGTTGGCGCAGAGCACGAGAGCAGCAGCGCCAGGATCGCTGGAACAATGACGATGTTCAAACGTGTCCGAAAAAGCATTGGTTCACGTGTGACCATAGTGTTATCCTCCTTGAATAGATTGCGGCAACGCAAAATAAAACGTGGCGCCGTGGTCAATTTCTCCTTCGGCCCAGACGCGGCCGCCGTGCCGGGCGATAACCCGGCGCACGTTCGCCAATCCGATGCCCGTCCCTTCAAAGTCCTCGGCCCGGTGCAGCCGTTGAAACACGCCGAACAGTTTGTCGGCATACTGCGGATCAAACCCCACGCCGTTGTCGCGCACAAAAATCACCACGTCAGTGTCCTGGGTCGATTGGCAGCCTATCTCGATCTCGGCCCGGTCGCGTGAGCGGGTGAATTTCACGGCGTTCGCGATCAGGTTGATGAACACGATCCGTAACATGGCGCGATCCCCGGTCACCAGCGGCAGATCCGCGATCCGCCAGTTGATGGCTCGGCCGGCGGCCTCCGGCGCAAGTTCCCGGATCACCTCGCGCACCAGACGGGCCAGATCCACGGGCTGTGTGGACAGTTCGTGGCGGCCCATGCGCGAGAACGAGAGGAGATCGTCAATCAGCAGCCCCATGCGCCGGACCGCGTCCGCAATGGTGTCCATATAGTGTTGACTGCGTTCATCGAGCGATTCTGCGATGCTCTGCTGAAGCAGCTCCAAAAATCCGTCAATATGACGCAGCGGCGCGCGCAGGTCGTGCGACACCGAGTAGGCAAAGGCTTCCAGTTCTTTGTTGGCCGCTTCCAGTTGGGCGGTGCGGTCAAAGACGCGCTGTTCAAGTTCCTGATTGAGCCGGCGGATTTCTGCTTCGGCGCGTTTATACCTGGTCATATCGCGTCCTATGGCCAGAACCCCCGTAATCGCTCCGTCCGCCCCTCGCTCGGCAACGAAGCGCACATTATAATGGCCTACTCCCTCCCCTCTGTCCTGCACGACGAGGTCTATTTCAGCCTCTTTTCCAGTCTCGAGTACTTCGAAAACTTTTTCCTGGTATTTTCCAAGGTCATCAGTGCCGGCACTTTCCGTGGGGGTGTTGCCGAGCATTTCGGTTGCCGGAAGTCCAAGGGTCTTTTCCAGGGTTGGATTGACATAGACGGTTCGGCCATTAGTATCGAACCGGGCGATATTGTCCGGGCTGTTCTCGGCCAGGGTGCGGAACTCCCTCTCGTGCGCGGTCAACGCCTCTTCCGTGTGCTTGCGCTCGGTGATGTCCCGGGCTACTCCCATTACCTGAGTAACAATCTCAGTATCGTCCTTTAATGGAATCAGCCAGGTACCCAACCACATTTCTCCTTGTGGAAACCAGGTGGGCGCTTCCCAATAAATCGGAGTGGCGCTCTCGAAAAGTTGACCTAAAAATTTATTATTCTTTTCCGCGATGGCTGCCGGGAACAGATCAACTAAAGGCAAACCAATGATCTCTTCTGGTTTCTTTTCCAAATACTTTGCCGCAATGCTATTAACGTATGCTACCCGTAAGGTTGAATCAATGATAAAAACAATATCGTGCGAGGCCTCAGCTAGGGTCCGGTAATTTACCTCACTTGTGCGCAACTCTTCCAGGGTTTCTGCGAGCTGGCTGGTCATCAAGTTAAACGCCTTCGCCAGAACACCAATTTCATCGTTCGATTCGACCCGGGCTTGGGCGTCAAGATTCCCTTCGGCGACCTGGCGTGCTGCAGCGGTCAAACGGATAATCGGATTAGTTAAAAGCTGGGCGGCACCGATTGCGGCGCTAGCGACTAGAATCACAATTATCACAGCCAATGCCACGGTGTCGCGGGTCTGTGCGCGAACAGGGGCCAGGAATGTCTCTTGTGGTTCGAGAAAAACGACTAACCAGGGACGCGTTTTCATCCGTGTGACCACCGCAGCTTGTGATCCAATGTCGGCCGCAGTTCGCCGGACAGTAAAATAAGGTTCAGAACTGTCCACCCGCGCCAGACCGTCAGCCAGACCGGGCATCTGCGCTAAGAGGGTGTCACCCGGCTGTGGTGGCAAGCGCCAGTCCGCTTCAAGTTCTGCCGTATGAGCAGGGTCGAGCGACACTGCCGGTATATAAAGCAAACTCGAAGGACTGCCCAGTGATGAAAGCCCATCTGCCAGGAAGATCCCGTTTTCGTCCAACAGGATGGGATAGGAGTGTGGCCCAATCAGGCCGATGTCTTGCAAAGCAAACTGCTGCAGAATGGCTGCGCTGTAACGTACACGCAGCACGCCGACCGGCTGCCCCGCCACAGTATAGATGACACGGCTAAAGTACAGGTTGGCTTTTCCATCGCCTGCAGCAAATTCGACGGGAGAAACGTACGCCAGGCCGGTTTCAAGCGCTGCTCGGAAATAGTCCCGGGTTGACTCGTCCCCGCCAATACTCAAAGTGTCCGTATCTATTACGTTCCGGCCTTTGAGATCAAGCAAGCCATAGGATGAAATGAACACGGCATCCTTTTGCGTAAAGGTTCGCAAGATATCGAGTACCTGCGCTTTCACTTGACTATCTTCCCGTTGATTCGGGGGCAAATTCAAGTATTCGGCAAGCATCGGTAGCTGCGCCTCTGTGCTGATGACACCCAATTCAGCGCTGATAAAAGCATCCAGCTGCGCCGCAGTCTGAGAAGCTGCGGCAAAGAGAGCCTGGTTGGCTGAATTCGTCAACGCCTGCCTGGTCGTTCTATGGTTGAGTAAAGCCAGGACCACCAGGGGAAATAACGCGACGACTAGAAACGCCAAAAGTACTTTGGCACGAAGCGTGGATGTAATCGATCGCGATGTTCTCCTGGTTGTACTGTGTGGCCGTAAAGTTCCGTCAGTGCGTTGATCCTGTGACTGATTGGTGGAACCGTTCATTTTAAATCCTTGATGATTGCTTCCTGGGATTCGGTCCCAAGGCAATCCTGTTCTGGGCTATTGTTCCGTCGCTCGTCTGGCTTGCGCAGCCATGTTGTCCAGCGTGGTCTTGATGTCCTGTTGACCGGTCGTCATCTTGCCTAACTCCACGGCGTAATCAATAGACAAGGTAGGCCAGGCGGGCAGGTGTGGTTCGGTGCCCAGGTGATTGAGAATCGCGTCGAGGGTGACGTCAAAGTGGCGTGTTGTGCCCGCCGTGACGATGGCTTTCTCTTTGATGCGCGGATCGTTATAGTTGCTGAAGCGTATGGGGCTGGCTCCGCCGCCGAGTAAACTCGCCCGAGTGGTGACATCGGAGCTGGTCGCCCATTGCAGAAAGACCCAGGCCGCGTCGATATTCTTGCTGTACCTGGAGATGGCCAGGCTGCTGCCGCCATGATGACTCATGCCGGGAGTCTCGTCGAACCCGCATTCGGTGGCAGACCGCAAGGCCAATGCTGCGGGTGTGGGAGCCGCCTCGGCCAGCCCTACAATGCTGGATGTGGCGGGATCGTCGTAACCGGGAAAGAACTCGCCAATGCCACAGTAGATGCCGGCTTCCCCCCGGGCAAAGCTTTCCGCTTCGCCAAACCAGTCCCAGTTTGTTACGCCCGGCGGCATATTTTTGCCCAGTTCCAACATGTATTCCATACCGGCTACTGCCTTCTCATCGTTGATCGCCGGGCTGCCGTCGTGATTGAAGAAGGCTCCGCCGTGGCCCCATAACCATGTTGTCATCTTTTGCAGCAGGGAATAGTGGCCGGCTTTCCAACCCTCGG
Organism: Promineifilaceae bacterium (SeqCode); assembly: GCA_050301775.1. Classification (GTDB taxonomy): domain Bacteria; phylum Chloroflexota; class Anaerolineae; order Promineifilales; family Promineifilaceae; genus JACKCC01. The sequence goes on along the minus strand of JBNKZT010000247.1, from coordinate 3,099 downwards.
TCGTGCCATAAACTGTGGGAGATTTGGCTTCATTGATCGCTTGTACCACTTTAAGATAGTCTGGAATGGTGGTGGGAACGGACAGCCCCAGCTCGGTAAAAATATCCTGGCGATAAATCATGATCCAAACCGGGATGTCGAACGGAATGGCGGCCAGTTGTCCGTTGTAGGAGGCGACGTGTTCCACCAGCGGCGGCAAAAAGTCATCAAAGTTATATCCCGGATAGGCAAGGTCCGGCTTGGCCAGCAATTCTCTCGGATCGACGGCGTCATTCACGAAACGGCCGATCCAGGCCTGGTCCCAATAGAAGATATCATGGGTACCTGCCGCCAGCGCTGTGTCGGCCATAACTTTAGCCAGCACCTGATCCAGTGGCAGTTGCTCCCATTCCACATTAATGCCGGCCAGTGGGATAAATTCCTGCTTCATAATTTCCCGGGTCGCAACCGAAGGTGGTGTATCTTCAGTAAGAACATACAAGGTTGTACCGGCAAATGTTTTGCCAATATCTGTGAGAAACTTTTGCTGATCGCTTTGTGGCTCAATGGCTGACTCCGGCCCTACGGTATTCAAGACTTGCTCTGGCGTTGGCGAGGCAGAGGGGCCCCGGGCACAGGCGCCAAGGAAATAGAGGCTGCTAAAGCCTATGCCCGCGGCGCAATGGCGCAAGAACTCCCGCCGCGTTAGTGATCCGCGCCGGAATTGGGTCTTTGCTTTCAATACTGCCAAACGTTGTTGATGATTATTGTCATTCATCTCCAATTTCTCCTTTCTACTTATCCACGTTTTTTCATTGAAAAGGATGATGGACAAGCAAAACCCATTTTTCTTTCCGATATAAGGCTAGCATCAAGTGTTTACATGTTTATGCCTCGTGTACTGGGTGCGGCAGGGAGAAGTAGAATGTCGCGCCGTGGTCAGTTTCCCCATCAGCCCAGGTACGGCCGTTATGCCGTTGAATAATTCGGCTCACATTGGCCAAACCAATCCCTGTACCTTCAAATTCATCGGCCGGGTGTAAACGCTGAAAAACGCCAAAGAGTTTATCGGCATAGGCCATATCAAACCCCACTCCATTGTCGCGAATGAAGATAATCGTCTCTTTTTCGTCTATCTGGTAGCCAATTTCAATCTCTGCTGATGCACACCGGCGCGTGAATTTCAGGGCATTAGAGAGCAGATTGACCAGCGCCTGGCGCAGCATGGCCTGGTCACCGGTGACGGTGGGTAGGTCGGTGATATGCCAATGGATGGTTCTACCTTGCATTTCCGGCGCAAGTTCCCGAATGGCCTCTTGTACCAGAGCATCCAGTTCAATCGGAGTTTTGACCAACTCATCCCGCCCCATCCGGGAGAAGGCGAGCAGGTCGTCAATCAACTGGCCCATTCGCCTGGCCGCATCAGAGACGGTAACCATATAGTGTTGGCTGCGTTCGTCGAGCGACCCGGTTGTTCGCTGTTGCAGCAGTTCCAAAAAGCCGTCAATATGGCGCAGCGGCGCACGCAGGTCGTGCGAAACCGAGTAGGCAAAGGCTTCCAGTTCTTTGTTGATCGCTTTCAATTGGGCTGTACGGTCGGTAACCCGTTGTTCGAGTTCTTGGTTGAGCCGGCGGATTTCTGCTTCTACCCGTTTGCGCTCGGTGATGTCGTGGCTTATCCCAACCAGGCCAATGATCTGCCCCTGGCTGTCTTGCCTCGGAACTTTCGTCGTTAGCGTCCACCTTAAATCGTGGGCGTCTTTTCTCTGGTTATGTTCTTCTTTGTTGAGCAGCGGTTGGCCAGAGCGGAGTACCATCTGCTCGTCGGCATAAAATTCCTGAGCCAGGTCGGGTGGATAAAAGTCAAAGTCGGTCTTGCCCAATATTTCGTCCAGAGTGGACACACCCAGGTGTTGGAGGTGAGAGTGATTGGTTAGCACAAACCGGCTCTCGGTGTCCTTGACATAGATAAAATCGGGCAGGTTGTCGATGAGGGTGCGCAGCAAGTTCCGCTCGGCGGTGAGATCCGCTTCGACCCGGTGGCGTTCGGCGATCTGCTCCTGGAGAATGGTGTTGGCCTGGGCCAGTTCGGCGGTTCGTTCGGCCACGCGCTGTTCCAGGCCTATGTTGGCCTGGAACAGTGCTTTCTGGGCACGTTGCAACTGCTCATTTTGCGCTTGCAGCGTGCGGGTTAACTGCCGCAGGCGCAGTTGGGTGGTAACCCGGGCCAGAACTTCTTTGTGTTGAAAGGGTTTGGTGATGTAATCTACACCGCCCGCCTCAAAACCCCTGACCTTATCTTCGATTTTAGTGATAATCGTCATAAAAATTACGGGGATTTCCTGCGTCCGTTCGTCCGCTTTCAAGCGGTGGCAGGTCTCAAAGCCGTTAATGCCTGGCAGCATCACATCCAACAAGATCAGGTCGGGAGGAGCTTGTTGAGCTAACGCTAACCCCGTTTCGCCATTTTGGGCCACCTTGACCTGAAACCCATGCTCCACCAAATAGCTGACCACAACCGCCAGATTGGCCGGCTCGTCATCGATAATCAAGATCGTCAGGTCTTTAGGGTTCATTGGTCTCTGCTTAACCTTGTTCATTCAATTTCTCCTTGATAAACTGTTCGACCAGGGTTTTGACTTGCTCGATTTCAAAACGATTGGCCAGTGCTTGCAGTTTGCGAGCAAAGGGAACATAGACCTCACCTATCGTTTCTATTTCCAGCGCACGTTTTTGAATGTCCATAATCTGGCCCTTTTTGACTAACTGGTGCAACGCCGCCAGTTCCTGCGGGGGGGGAGGGATCAGGGAATCGGCGAGCGCTTCAGCCTCATCCTTCGACTCGTCGTAGGTCCATTTTAACTCCAGGTGCTCTGCCAGCAAATCGAGCAGCCGCTTCGTTTGGATCGGCTTGGTCAAAAAGGCATCACAGCCGGCTTTCAGGCTCTTTTCTCGATCTGCCTCCAGCACGCTGGCTGAGGCGGCGATGATGAATACATCCTTGATCTCCGCTCGCCCCCGTATCTCCCGGGCTGCCTCAAAGCCGGTTTTGACCGGCATCACCAGGTCCATCACTATGACGTCGGGTTGTAGTTCCAGCGCCCTATCCAATGCCTCTTG
>JBNKZT010000246.1:0-9163 GCA_050301775.1 Promineifilaceae bacterium (SeqCode) | reverse complement strand
GGTTGGATGCTTTCATTGAGGAAGCGTTTGCCGCTTTTGAGCTTTTTCACAGCAAAAAACACGCTGATGCAATTGGTTAGATCACATCAGCGTGTGTCTTTGCCGCTAAAGTTCTATTTTTACTGCCAGTTTTCGATGATTTCCTTGATGTTGCTCACAAAATAATCGGCGGTGGCCCCATCCAGGATGCGGTGGTCGGATGAAGACTAACGGCCGTAAACCGCAACCAATAGCAAAATATTGAACGTGCAGTATCAGCAGTACACATTTCAGGTACAATGAGGGAGGCAAACAGCGGGGAGTCAAGGTAATCATGGATATAACCTATTCCTTTGGCGAGTGGCTGCGGCGGCGGCGGAAAACACAGGACCTTACCCAACGTGAACTGGCTGAACGCGCGTATTGTTCCATCAACACCATCAAAAAAATCGAGGCCGATCAGCGACGGCCGTCCCGCGAACTGGCCCAAATGTTAGCCAACGCTCTGGCCCTACCTGACAAGAAACTGGCTGTTTTCATTGAATGTGCCCGCGGCTTGCGCCCAGTTGATCATCTGACAAAAGAGCCTGGGTACAGAGGCGATACTGCCCCTCTACCTGCCATCACCCCATCCCCCTTACCTGTCGCCGCAACCCCGCTGATCGGTCGGGAAACTGAGATGGAGATGCTCAATCACCTGCTAGCTAAGTCGTGGCTAATAACGATTGTAGGGCCGGGGGGAATGGGCAAAACTCGACTGGCATTGGCAGCAGCAACAGCCTACCAACATACTGGTCAGGCAACGGCATTTGTTTCTTTGGCAGAATTGAATGAGGCAGCGAATTTGGCAACTGCCGTTGCCAAAGCGCTGGGCTTGCAATTAAAAGCCGATTCCAATCCAACACAACAACTACTCGCCTATTTACGACAGAAAACGCTGCTGTTGGTATTAGACAACTTTGAACATTTACTGGATGGAGCAGTTCTTTTAACGCAAATGCGACAGACTGCGCCAGGAGTAACTATCCTGGTGACGTCCCGCGAACAACTGCAAATACCTGGCGAGCAGTTGCTTCCCTTGCAAGGCTTGCATTACCCTCATGATCAACTCGAATTGTCGGCAACGGCCGTTACCGACCACATGCCCCAATATCCAGCCCTCCAACTATTCCTTGACAATGCCCGCCGCCTTCTGCCCGATTTTGCCCCCGATGACATTTCGGCACTATTACGCCTATGCCAAATCACTGAAGGTATGCCCCTGGCACTGGAATTGGCCGCCGCCTGGATCGATACGCTGTCCTTGTCCGAACTGATGTTGGAATTGACGCACAATCTTGATATTTTGACACAAAAGCATCCACACCGCCCCATCCGTCATCACAGCATACGGGCCGTGTTTGATACGACCTGGCAACATCTAGGCCCCGCTGAACAAGAGATATTCGCCCGGCTGGCTGTTTTTCGTGGCGGTTTTACTCGCTCGACAGCCGAGGCGGTTGTCGAAATTACCCTGCCGGTTCTGTCGGAGTTGGTAGGAAGGCATTTGGTGCAGTTGGATCATGGTAACGGCCGTTACACTCTCCACGAACTCATGCGCCAATACGGTCTGGAAAAACTAGATACGCTGGGTAAATTGACCACCATCCGGCAGCGTCACTTTGCCTTCTATCTCGAATTGGCTGAAACGGCCAATGCTCATTTGCGCGGTCCAGAACAGGCCCATTGGCTTGACCGCCTGGATGACGAACAAGACAATTTTCGTACAGCCCTGACCTGGTCTTTGTCCCAATCTATCATGGATGCGGCTAATTTAGCCCTGGCTTTGAGCTGGTATTGGCGCATTCGCAACCATGTAATCGAGGCGAGGCAGCAGTTGACTGAAGTTTTGGCAGAAGATGTGGGGGATACGGCCGTTAACGCCACCCTCAATTTCCATGCTGGGCATATGGCCTGGATGCAAGGCGATTACCCCACTGCCCGACAACACCAGGAAACAAGCCAGGCGCTGTGGCAATCATTAGGAGCCGCAGGTATCCAAGGTCTAGCTTACACTCGCCACGCGCTGGGTATGGTTGCTGCTCAGGAAATAAACTACCCGGAGGCTCAGCAGCATTTTACAACCAGTCTACTTTTGTTCGAGCAAAGTCAAGATCATTGGGGCGTCGCATTTGCCCAGCAGTGGCTTGGCGCTACAACCATAAAAATGGGCGACTTGGAGGAAGCGCAAACATTGCTACAAAAGAGCCTGGTGGCAGTCCGCCAAATTGGCGACCGCTGGGCAACAGGACTTGTTCTCACCTGGCTTTCTTGGCTGGAATGGAAGTGCGAAAATTGGGAACAAGCTTACACGCTGGCTGATGAAGCCAGCCACATTGCTGAAGCGATGAGGCACTGGCACAGCCTGGGTGCAACCTTGCAAATGTTAGCCCAAATCGCCCACAAACGGGGCGATTTGGCAACCGCGCGGCAACTTTATCAGAAAAGCGTGAAGCTCTACACTGACATGGGAAACGAAACCCTGGCAGCCGAATTACAGGCGCAACTTGATGAGTTGCATCTGTAATTCACCCTATTGATTCACACGGACAACATCAAAATAAGCCTTATAAGTGGCATCGCCATCAGTCAGATAAACGTCAAAGTGATAAGATATACCATCCTCCATTTGCAGCGGTCTGTCAGCTAATTGGCCGGCCTCAATTGATGAAAACGATTTATAGCCTTCGGTAATCACATCATCCCCGGTTCCCAATAAATCGTTGATGGCTCCAACTAGCATTTCAGTAGAATCATCTGGCGGGTCAACTGGAGTCCCTCCGGTGATCGCCATTGTTCCAGCTTTAATGGCTGTCTTAACTGCCTTATCTACGGCGTCGCGGTAAGCATTGGGATCGCCTTCATCGTGTTCCATCAACAAACAGCGCATGTTTACTACACCGCCTGCGCCATGATAGCAATCTGCTGTCCAGGGAATAGCGGTTCCGCTGTTAACCTTTTGGTAAGCTGCATGATCTGGCGGAAATTTATGGGTAGCGACTTTGCCTTCATCAGTGTAAATGGAAACTATCAGATAGGGTTCGTCAGCCCCTCCTTTTTCATTGACCCAGCTTTGTTCGCCAAAGCATTTTAAGCCTTTGAACCGGACTACGTAATTGCGTACTTCTACTGTACCGGTTGTGGGCGACCAATAAATGGCTCCGTGTTGGAAATGGCTGACACGGCCGTTGCCAGCAGCAGGTTTTTCATCGGCAATAGGATAACCCAATGGTCCGCTGCCTCCGCCTGTTTGCCGCCACTTTTCCCCAATCGCACCATACACGGCAGCCGTGATTTGATCATAGCTGTAAATCCAGCCAAACTGGAAGGGGCGATAAAAATATAACCCTTCGTTTTTTACGCTACTGCCAAGCACCTGGCCCAGAACACCTTGGCTCCCTCCTAATTGAGAATGTTTGGTATCAATACGCTGCCTGTGCTTTTTTGCAGCATCGCCAATTATTGGCCCGGTTGAGCTAACACCTTTGCCTAACTTTTTCGAAAAAGACATAATAACCTCCAAATATTAGAATTGAATCGAGATTGATTCCGACTGGATGCAAAAGCAACCCAGTTATTCCATCGTTAAAACAACAAGTGGTAGATAAATATGGCATTGCAGGTTGTCGTCGAAATGGGCTAACCTGTATTCGGTATATTGTTGAGGATTGGGATCGACGCCCAAATGTTGGTAACCGTCCTTACCGCCAGATGAATAAAACATATCGCCCGTTAAATGATCGATTTTAAAAAGGTCTGTGATACCGTCTCCGGTGATATCGCCAAATTGGAAACCGATTTTTGTGGTTTGATGCGTTGGATCGCGTCCCAATTCTACAAATGGCTCTGTACCACTGTAGGCAATAAATCGGCGGCCAAACTGATCCACAAAGAAAATATCTGTGATGCCATCGGCGTTATAATCATGGAGGTCAAAATCCAGGCTGGGGTGACCGCCGATTGTTGGTCCCAACTCTTGATAGCTTTCTGTGCCGCTAAACGAAACGCGCCAGGCATAATCGACATAGTTATGAACAGTAAACACGTCTGTGATCCCATCCCCATTAAAATCACCGAATCCATAATCTGAAATATGGTCATGCTCCGAATCTTTGGCTAAATTTTGATAGTTGCCTGTTCCGCTGAACGACACCAGCCACTGTCCCGTATCCCTATCAATCGTAAAGACATCGGAAGTACCATCTCCATTGAAGTCCCCGAGCCTGTATTGATGCGTTAAGTTGCGATTCGGATCCTTTCCTAATTTTTGGAAGGATTCTGTGCCGCTATATGAAACGTACCATTGCCCGTTATAATCTACTGTGAAGAGATCTGTGATGCCATCCCCGTTAAAATCACCAAGAAGATAGTGGAACATGAATGTGCGGTTAGGGTCAATCAACAAAGTATGAAATTCAGTTGTGCCGCCATAGGATACTGAAAGACGACCTGTAGATGGATTAAGCTTCAGTAAATCGGCCGTGTTTCGACATCCAGATTGTGGAGTTGTTGGATTGAGTTGTGGCGTTTGGGGGGAAACGGCCGTTACCCATGGCACACGCCACAACAGAAATGCAGCCAACATAGCGCCCAAACCGCTCAAAAGGTATATCCAACGGATTTCCCGCAATCGCTTTGAAAATAATAACTGCTGATGTTTCATAATCTGTTCTCCATTACTTTGATTTGCCTTAATTAAAGCTTTTATGGGTGAACAGTTGGTCTACTTTAGGGGTACAAAAAGGAGTACAAAACGGAGAATGGAGAATAGTGCCAGGCAATCACATTGGTAACCGAAGGTATCTCATTGTCATGAGGCAAGCACCATCAAGCAGCAGTTAAGGTGTTATTAGGAATAGTAGGCGTTCAGGGGAAAACGCAGGTTACGCAAATTCAGCAGTATCAATCTGCGTAACCTGTAAAATCTGTGGTTGATTACTTCCAGTTTTCGATGAGTCCCTTGATTAACCCCACAAAATAATCGGCGGTGGCTCCGTCCAGGATGCGGTGTTCGAAGGTGAACCTGACAAAGACTAACGGCTGTACTCCTTGCCAGAGCAGACAATCTTGTGCTGACCAGTCGCATCATCTGGTTGGGCAGCGTGACAAATAAAAGCGAACCAGCCCGGCGCGGTGAGCCAGGATGTCGGCCATCGGCTTGTTTGTTTGGCGTTCCCAATCGCGGGCAAAATCGGGGTCAACGGCCGTACGCAGCATACTGGCCAATGACGCCAAAGCGTAACGAAGGGGCATCGCGCAGCGGTACGACTGCCAGATTTGTGCCGCGTCGCCCGGCCAACCAGCGTCACGCAGCCCGGCAATGTATCCTTCCAGCGCTGCCGATTCTAATTGTTCGGCATCGGCGATGGGCACATGATCCAGCAGCAGCGTGGCGCCGACAAAGGCCGCCATTTCTTCACCCAGCGCCGCCATACCCATGAATGCCCAATCAATCAGCGTTAGCGTGTCATCCTGCCAAAACAGATTGGCCCGGTAGGCGTCAAGATGGCTCAGTGCCTGCGGCAAATCAGCCAGTACGGCCATCAGGTTGTACCGATCGGCCCAAAGCTGCTGCAACTGGGCGATTTCTTCCGGCGCGAAGTGGGCGTTGATGAGCGGGTGCCGCCAGCCATCTGCGCTTTCAAACATTCCAAAGATGGCTGTAAGTGGACCGTTGACCCACCGGGACAACCAGTTTTGAGACAGCCAGGATGGTGACGGCAGTTTCCGCCCTTCCACTACAAACCGCCCCTGCCACAAACCTAGCCGATAAGCCGCTTCGCGGTAATCGTCCCAGTCCCAATCCCGGTCGTCGGCGGCTGCTTCCTGCCACAACCATACTTCATCCCGGCTGATTTCGGTCAGGCCCAGGCAGCGAGGGGCGGCCAGGCCATCGGGCAAATCATCCAACAGCCCAGATTGGGCAACCAGCGCTTCCCGTTTCCAGTAACCAAAGTGGGCCTGGTCTTCGGCCATCTCCCGGCTGATTGGCGTACCATCGGGCATGACAAACCCGGCGGGCGAGCACAACCGTTTGACGATGATGCGCCAGGTACGATGGATGTCGTTGGGGGAAACGGCCACTTCGGCTGGCTCAGCGCAGGCCGTTCCCGTCACAGCATACACCCCACCGGCCATCGGCGAACTATCCAGCCCGCCCAACAGGGTTGCCTGCCAGTCCGTTACTGTCACCGGTTCAGCCAATACCCGGCTGACAATGGCTGCCAGTTCGTGTCTATCCATCTGCTCGATGGCTTGTTTTGCCGCCCTCGTATCTGTTTGAGATATCATGATGACCTCCTTAGTCCCATTTCATGCGGGCCAACGATTGCCCCATACGCGTATTGCTAATGCTGTCTCCGTAAAAACCGCTCTCGGACAAGAACATGTGTGTTTCGGCCGGAGACATTCCTACCTCGTATACACAGAGGAGGGTGAAGCATTTGCGGCCAACGGCCGTTAACATTCGCCTGATCCATCCCTGCTTTTCCGTCTCGCACTGTGTTGTTTTCTGGTTCATTTTGTATCCTCCACAAGTAAATTTGTCTTAACTGCTGCCATTAAAACAAAATCAAGGCTGTCTTTGGTCTCCCTGTTGGGATACAATGGGGATACAAATCGGGGGGGATAGGATACAGCAATGGCTGAGACCTATTCTTTTGGTGAATGGATGAAACAGCGGCGCAAGACACTGCGGCTGACGCAGCGAGAAGTGGCTACGGCCGTTTACTGCTCCACCGCCATGATCAAAAAAATAGAAGCTGATGAACGCCAACCCTCCACCGAACTGGCTCAAGCCCTTGCTGCTACCATGCAAATCCCACCCGATCAGCAGGAGATTTTTATAGAAATTGCGCGGGGTGAACGGCCGTTAACCGATTTAAACCAACTCCCAAGTGACCAACCTGCAAATCACCCCTTCACCCCTTCACCCCTTCACCTTGTCACTCTCCCCGCCTCCCCCACGCCCTTCATCGGCCGTACCCAAGAGCTAACGGCCGTCATCGCACAAATCCAGCGCGATGACGTGCGGTTGGTAACCCTGCTCGGTCCCGGCGGCATGGGCAAAACGCGGCTGGCACTGGAAGTGGCGCGGCTGGTACAAGACGATTTTGCTGATGGGGTGCTGTTTGTAAACTTAACGGCCGTTACCGACCCCACCCTCATCCCTGACACTATCGCCCACGCCCTTGGCCTCTCGCTGCCCGGCCCCGCCGCCAACCATCTGCCCCGCGTTCTGCGCCAACGCCACATGCTGATCATCCTCGACAACTGCGAACAGCTTGGGGATGGCCTGACGTGGCTCTCGACGCTGCTGGCAGCCGCGCCCAACATCACCTTGCTGGCAACCTCGCGGGAGCGGCTGCAACTGGCGGAGGAATGGGTTTTCCCTGTTGGCGGTTTGGATGCCGCGCTTGAGCTGTTTGGGCAAACGGCCGTTCGCGTGCAACCTGATTTTGATATGAGCGTGGAAGAAACGGCCGTTCACCGCATCTGCCAACTCGTCGAAAACCTGCCCTTAGCGGTAGAATTAGCCGCCAGCTGGACACCCTTCCTCACCTGCGCCCAAATCGCAGACCATATCCAAAACGGCTTGGACATTCTAGCCACAACAGTCCGCAACATCCCCACCCGTCACCGCAGTATGCAAGCGGTGTTTGATGCCTCGTGGCAACTGCTGACCACGCAGGAGCGGGAGGTGCTGATGCGGCTATCGGTGTTTCGGGGTGGCTGGCGCGTGGAGGAGGCTACGGCCGTTGCCGGAGCCAACCTCTTCCTGCTGCGGGGATTGGCAGAGAAATCATTGGTGCGTGTGGGGGGAAACGGCCGTTTTCATATACACGAACTCACTCGCCAATATGCCGCCGCGCAATTACAAGCGGCTGGTGCCGAAAAAGAAACCCGCCAACAACACGCCAACACCTTCTTCGCCCTCGCCCAACGCTTCGAGCAGACCCAACCCACGCCAGAGGGACCTGCTCTCTTTCAGCAAGTTCAGCAAGAATTTCACAATATTGAAGCCGCCTTGCAGTGGTTCCTAGACAGCGAACAAAGCAGCCAGGCTTTGCAACTTGCTGGCAATCTAGGGCTCTTTTGGTTTGGGGGCGGACATCGTCTGGAAGGCGTGCGATGGCTAGAAACGATTTTGGCAGGCTCAGACCAGGCGGACAGTATAGTCCGCTGTGGAGCCCTGCTCAACGTGGCCAGCTTACTACCTCTTATTGGGCGTGAGCAAGATGCCGCCACCTACATGGCTCAGGTCAAACCCATGGCTTACCGCTTAGAAGACCCTTTCCTCTTAATCCGCGTGCTATTTACTGTGAGCCTCTATCTGGGTGACCGCGAGGAAGCCAAACAGAACCTCAAAGAAGCGCTCCCTTTATTTGATTGGATTCAAGACGAAAGAAAGGGAGCTGTTGTGCCGTTTTACGGCTTTTATGGCGATTTATTGCGAGAAACGGGGCAGTACGCAGACGCCAAAGCCTATTATCAAAAAGCGGAGGAGGTTCGTCTTAGCTATGGGTTTAGTATGGCTGACAACCATACGGGGAATTTTGGGCGGCTGGCCTTACAAGAAGGCAATCTGCCCGAAGCTTACGCCCTCGTATCAGAACAGGTAGAGAACATGCGGCAGCTTCGTCATCAAAAATGGCTAGCTGATTGGCTGGTACGGTTGGGGGAAATTGAAACGTATTTGGGTGAGTGGTCAGCCGCCCAGACCCATTTGCAGGAATGTTTTCAGCTAATGGAGGCGATGGCAGATTTGCGGGGGCAAGCCGATGTATCAGCGGGCTTGGGCTATTTGGCTTTACAGCGCGGGGAGGTGGCAACGGCCGTTGCCCACATGCAAAAGTGTCTCCGCTGGTACGCCGAAATCACACCGCCCACAACTGACACCAAAGCTCGGGCCCTCACCCCTGAACTGATCGACGCCATTTTACGGGCTGGTCTGGCGGCGGCAGCGAATCAACAGCCCGCCCAAGCCGCCACCCTGTTTGCCGCTGTCACCCGCTTTGCGACAGACATGCACCATTTCCCACCGCCGCCGCTGGCACAGGCGATGAGCGAGGCGGTAACGGCCGTTCGCGCCACCCTATCAACAGACGAATGGGAAACGGCCGTTGCCCAAGGCCAACAAATATCA
>JBNKZT010000245.1:0-9168 GCA_050301775.1 Promineifilaceae bacterium (SeqCode) | reverse complement strand
GCTGCCACTTTTTTGATGTTGGCTACTTTGGGAGCGCCGGCGCCAATTTTGAGTTCATGAAGGGGATAATTCAGCGATGATACCTCATCGCTATCTGTCTGGTCTATTTCCTCGTCTACCTCTATCACCGGATAGATTAGCTGACGTAATTTTATCCGTGTGGCGGCTGATAAACGACCGTTTGTCTGTGAGAAAAACGAGCGTTCATGATAGTTTTTGGCTCTGGTCACCAATCTTTCTACCTGCTTTTGTGTGGGAGGTTCAATGTGTTCCCGACGCAAACGCTGATAGACGAGTTGTTCCATATGAACAGGACGGTGTTCATGGGGGAGAACTTCGGCGATTAACCAGGTCCGCAAACGTTGTTGATCTTGAATTGTCGAAGGGCGAAACCCCATCAATTCACGAATGCTTTTTCGATATTCCTTGCTTCGCTCCCCCTTCCAATCATATTTATCAATGAGGATTGCCGGGATATCTAGCTGATGGGCTACATACTCAATGATAGTGTGATGTATTTCTGCCGCATTTTCAGGAAAACGGTAATCGTGTTGAAAAAATTTCAACATGAGAGCTTTGCCCAATTGATTGTGGGGGTCGTTGCTGCCTAGAAACTCAAATTCTGATGGCAACAATGTGAAATGTGCGATGATTTCATCGGTATTCCAGTCTTGATTCATGATAACTTTCTCCTTGTTTGAAGGGGGTTTTTAGTCATCCAAGTGGATGACCGGAGAAAGTGTGTATGTTTTTTGCCTGGCGCCAAACTGATTGGCAAGAGGAGTGTTTAGGCGGTCATTAATCTGGCATTAATCAAGTGACCTGATATCGCGGCTTTGTTACCCACACGCTTATTCCCAGCGTTGGCCGAGGCATTGGTCCGTACGCTCGTAAGGTTTACATTTGGGTTTTAAGTAGCTATAGTTGCCGTATGGAAGGAACTGCTCAGCAACAGTATACTGAAATCTCGCTTAAAACCGGCAACAATTTGCGCCAGATCGCTTATTCACCTCAAATGCGACAGCTTTCACATCTGTCGCTGCCCGAAGTAAACGACCTGGTTGATGTGGTCGCTAAAGTTGCGCCGGCGGGTAACGTTCCCGGTCTCATTTTGAATGGTCTGGCTCGTCTCTCCGGTCGCCACCCTCCGGCCGACGTGGTTAAGCGCGACGTCAATTTGCTCTTCAAGGGGGTGGAAAAGGCGCTGGATAAAGCGGTTTATGGCGCTTTTTTTGCCGGCCCGGCCGCCATCATCTGGGGCTACCAAAATCTGCTCAAATTATCTGGCAAAGATGTGGAGAATACTTTCCCTGAAGGCGTCTGGCAGTTTTACGTAGATTATGCCATGCGCGAAGATACCGCCCGCCATGCCAATGAAACACACGGCTTCGATACACTTCTCAAAAAGTATCAGGTCCAATTACCGCTCGTTGATCGCACAACAGCCTGGGTGATGGCCTGTATCCAGGCTTTGCACCAATATCATGAGTGGCTGGCGAATGAGTGGCGTGAGCGAACTTACACCCATTTGCTGCAAACGCTAACGGCCGATCAGCCCGACGCGGATCAATATGCCAAGATATACGCAAAATGGCTGCCCCACATCCCCTACCAGCGCGGCGCCGACGTTGATCCTTCGCAAAATTATGCCGCTTACCGGCGTCGCGCTTTTGATCACTTTCTGGCCGAGCAAATGCGGGGCGTGAAGCCGGCGCTGCGTCGTGAATGGGTGCGGCGTATTCAAGCTGCTAACAGCGATCTGTTAGCCTATCAGCAGCAGTTGTCTATTCTGGCCTATTTGGAACCGGATGCCTACGGGGAAACGCGCCAGCCTATCTCGATTGAGCAGGCGCACGTCGGCGTCATTTATCAAGATCGGTATTATCTCATCCCGGCTTGTATACCGGGGACGATGCAACCGAATGAGGTTACGGCAGTTCGCGCTCAAATTGCTGCTTTCATGTCCCAGCCTGTTGCTAAATCCTCGGTACAACTGACCCGGTTGGCTCTACTCAAGCGTTCCGCCCTGGCTGATATCCGGGATGGCTTCAACAGCACCCTGGCTGAAAGTCTGGCTGCTTTGCGCTGTGCCCCCATTTTGATCAACACCGATCAACGGCCGTTTCACCTACCTTTAGCCGACATCCGCCAGGCGGAACGTGGTCTTGGCAGCCATCCCCTGTCCATCTTTGACACCGGCCAGACCTTTGTCTTCGATCAATCCCACATTTTTTTCGATGGCGCTTGGGGCACAGCTCTTGCCGAAATTTTGACCAACGAGGCGCTGGCCTGGGCCTTTTATCTACGCAGTCTGCCGCCGGCCCAACCTGGCGTTGCGACCATAAAACCATTGTCCCTGCCTTTTGCCAACGCCGACCGCCGCCTTGTTGAACAATCGCCAAAAGTCACACCGGAAGTAAGCGTGGAGACGAAGGCCGTCAAACTGGCTGAAATCCTGTCCTTGCGGAAGCAGTTCAAGCAGCGCAGCGATTTACTGCGGCTGACGGTCAACGATTTATTGATTCTTTACCGGGCCATTCACCATGTCAGCTATCAGTTATCCCCCAATTTATTGGTGGAGTTGGAAAAGTTGGGACAGGAGCGGCGCTGGGCAACGGCCGTTAAAACCACCCTCGCTACGCTACAAAACGATCACACAGCCAGCCCGGCAATCGTCATTCCCGTAGATGCCACCCGGCACGTTCCCCGCGAACGCCTCTATCCCCTCATCCTGGAGGCGCCATTAGCCGAGCTTGACCTGCTGCAACTTCACGCCCAAACCATGCAGGCGCTTAAAGCTTATGAACAAGGGACCGGGGATCGCAGCACTGCTTACGCCCAGTTTAATGCATACCAGCAGCGCTACTTGGCGGCGCTGGCTGGCTTCGGCGAGGTGATGCACACGGCCAAACAAACCGCTCTACGTGGCGAAGCCGTTTCCGTTCGTACCGTTAAACTGTTGGCCCATATGCCCCAGCCTCTGCAACGTCTGCTCGACCAGATCCCCAGCCGTTTTGATGTTTTGAACGACCTCATCAAAGGACGCGAAGTCTTCTCCAATGTGGTCGCGGTGGCGCGCAGCAGCAGCCTCAGCCGTTTTATCACAGCCAAAGACGACAATGAGAAGAAAGAATTAGCCTGGGGCGTATTAACCGATGCTTCAGGAACAATGATGATCAGTTTGCGTGATTTCCGACCACACGTTGCTGCCCTATTAACGTCCGGGCATAAGCGACTGGCAACAGACATCGCCCAGCATTATCTGGACACCTACGCCCATGGCTTGAATGATTACGTGCGCGATCTGCAACATATTACCCGCCGAAGCCGGGAGACAATATTGTATCGGGGGGAGTAAACAAGATTATTTTTGCTCTCCCTTTATCACCTGAATTTCTGTTTGAATGGGGAAGGGAATTTCAATACCGGCCTGGGCATAAGCACGGTGGATGGCAACAACGGCCGGATCCGTCGCCGTAAAAGGGTTAATTTGCCGGGCATCAATCCAGTACCGTACGGTAAAATCAATGGATGAATCGTTAAAGGTGTGGAAGTAAAGATCGGGCGGCGGTGAGTTGAGGATGTCGGGGATGTTGCGAACGGCCTGGAGCGTGACCCGGCGGACCTGTTCTAGATCACTGTCATAGGACACGCCAACACCGAGGTTGATGCGCCAGGTGGCCTGGCGGCTGTAATTGATAATGGGCGTGGTGAAAACACTGGCGTTGGGAATAAGCACGTTTTGTCCATCCAGCGTGTGCAGTTCGGTGGAACGTAAATCAACGGAGCGCACATGCCCGCGATAGTTTTCCACTTCAATCAAATCGTCTATTTCAAAGGGTTTTTGAATAAGCAGCAGCAGCCCGGCAACGACGTTTTGACTGATGTCTTGCAGGGCAAAGCCGACGGTGAAGCCCAAGATACCAAGGCCGGCCAGAAAAGCGGTCAATTCAAAATCCACCTGTTGTAGGGCCGCAGCCGTTCCCGCAATAATCAATCCCCACCGGGTGATGTGATAAACGAGCAGACTGATACCAGGGTCAGCACGCCGCCGCTGCATAATATTCCGTACCAGACGACTCAGCAAGCTGGCAAGATAGAGCGTAAGAATAAACAACACCAGGGCTGACAACAGTTTGGGCAAGAAGGTCAGAAAGTCGGCCAGGATTGTATCCAGTGTGTTGCCTAAGGGAGTGACCAGACTGTCTGATTCGGAACCTGTACAAGAGACCAACAGCAATCCCGACAATAAAACGATCAAACGAGGGAAGATTCTTCTTAACATGTGCTTCACCTGCAATAACCATTAGGTTAATAGTCCCAATCATAACTCATTCTGTTTCAAAATCCAGACGATACCCTGTATAATGGCGTTATGGTTGATGATCCTTTGATTGGCTATCAAATCGGTAATTACCGTATCGAGCGTTTGATTGGGCGTGGGGGCATGGCCCAGGTTTATTATGGATGGGATCAGGGGCTGCACCGCCCCGTTGCTGTTAAGGTGATCGATGCCCGGCTGCGGGGCAATGTCAAATATGCTCAACGCTTTGTGCAGGAAGCGCGGGCGGTAGCGACCTGGCGGCACGACAATATTTTGCAGGTTCATTATGCCGGGGAGGAGAATGGGCTGTATTACTTTGCCATGGAGTACGTGGACGGCCTGGATTTGGGGCAGTTGATGGCCCAGTATGCCCATGATCAGGAGCTTTTGCCCCACGACGATGTGTTGCAGATTGGCCGTGCTATTGCCAACGCCCTTGATTATGCCCACCAAAAAGGGGTCATCCACCGTGACGTGAAGCCAACCAATGTGATGCTGGCGCGAGACGGCCGTATCGTGCTGGCCGACTTTGGTCTGGCGATGGATGTCCAACAGGGTTCAATGGGTGAAGCTTTTGGTACGCCCCATTACATCGCACCGGAGCAGGCTCGTAATTCGGCAACGGCCGTTCCCCAATCCGATCTCTACTCATTGGCTGTCATCTTATATGAAATGCTCACGGGTATTGTGCCTTTTGATGACCCCTCGCCCACCAGTTTGGCCGTTCAGCACCTTACCTTGCCACCGCCGCCACCACGTATGGTCAACCCTGATTTGAACGAAGCTACAGAGGCGGTGCTGCTCAAAGCATTGGCTAAGACGCCTGAAGCGCGCTACCAGACGGGCCAAGAACTGCTAGACGCAGTGACTACCGCCCTGAATGAAGGGACAGCGCCAACGGCCGTATCTGAAGCATCTGACCAACCCTCTCCACTCCCCCCGGCTGACTTTGCGCCGCCACCACCTCGTGTCGTTTCCAGCATGACTGTTGCTGAGCGCGTTAGCCTAATGCAGCGGCCAGAATTACCCCCTGCGCCCCCGCCCGTACCACTGCCTTCTAAACCATCGCCTGTACCATTTCCCTCGCCATTAGCCGCTTCGACGCCGCCCGTCAGCCGGCCGGCTACAGCCAGCCAACCGGCCAAGAAAGCCCGCACTCCCTGGCTCATCCCGGCGGGAATTGGGCTGCTGCTGGTGATCGCTTTTGTTGTCGGGCGGCTGTTATCGGGTGGCGGTAATGAGGAAACGTCCGGCACGGCCGTTTTGACCCCCGCCGCTGCCATAGCCGTATCCACGACGGAGACGCCTGAACCGACGGAAGAAGTATCTACCGGCGAGGCCGCTCCTACTCAGGAAACCGCACCTACAGAGACCATTTTCTTCGCCGAACCAGCCACCGCTACCTTCGAATCCCTGCCCCCAACCGAGGTTCTGCCTACGACCGAACCGGCGCCAGAAGCGCCTACCCTGGAGCCAACGGCCGTTCCTCCCACTCCCACCGTCGCCACCGCTGCTGAACCAACGATTGCTTATCCTAACGGCCGTCGCATTGAACTGCTCTACGACAACAACAGCTTCTACTTCTATAATCCATCAAACGACCGCATTGATATGCGCCCGCTCAGTTTTGAAGCCATTGATGCCAGCGGCAACCCTTTGCGCTACCAGTTTGATGCCTCCCAGTGGACGCAGTTTTATACCTTTGTGGAAGACGGCCGTTGTGATCGCATTGAAATTACCAGTTCTGCCAGCTACCTGCGCCCGCCTCAGTGCCGCAGTTACAATGCCAGCGTCACGCCCCAACGTGAAAATGACCTGGTTTTCTGGATTGCTAAAGCCGGAACCGTTCAATTCCGCGTCTCCTGGAATGGTGCGGAAATTGCCCGCTGTGAAATTGGGGCCGAACGCTGTGAAGTTTATTTACCATAATGGATGATCCCCTAATTGGCCGGCAGTTAGATGAATACCGCCTGGAAGCGCTGCTAGGGCAGGGCGGCATGGCGCGCGTGTATCGGGGCCAGGACGTGCGATTACGCCGTTACGTAGCTGTCAAAGTCATAGACGCCCCTTTTCGCTCTGACTCAGATTACACTGCTCGCTTTGAACGGGAAGCCCAGGCCATTGCCCAACTAGAACATCCCCACATTGTGCGCCTCTATCGCTATGGTGAAGTGGATAACATGCTGTACATGGCGATGCAATACATCGAAGGGGTGGATTTGCAAACAATGTTGGCCGGGTATGAAGCGCAGGGCGAGTTGATGGTGCCTGACGATGTGCGCCGCATCATTCGTGAGATCTGTCTGGCTTTAGATTATGCCCACAGTAAAGGGGTCATTCACCGGGACATGAAACCGGCCAACGTGATGATTGACGCTTCCGGGCAGGCATTTATTGCTGATTTTGGTCTGGCCTTGATGACAGAATTGGGCACCCAGGGAGAAATCTTTGGCACGCCACAATACATGGCCCCGGAACAGGCTATCTCCTCGGCCGGGGCCGTGCCGCAGAGTGATCTATATGCGGTAGGGGTGATGTTGTATCGTCTGTTCACGGGGGTGCTGCCTTTTACGGCGACGGACCCGCTGGAAGTGGCTATGTGGCACGTGACGGAATCACCGCCGCCGCCGCGGGAAAAACGGCCGTCTCTCTCTCCAGAATTGGACACGTTCATCCTCAAAACCCTGGCCAAAGAGCCGAAAGATCGCTATCCCACCGGGGAAGCCCTGGCCAATGCGTTGGATACGGTTCTCACCTCGTCGCGGTCGGATTCGGCGACAACGGCCGTTTCCAGTCTGTCTATCCTGGATCGCGTGAGCCTGAATCGGGAAATGCTGCCACCACTACCGGCGGCAGTCACACCTAAACAAACCGCATCAGTGACCGCGCCAGATGAGGCTGAGACAGTCGTGGCTGCGCCCAAAGCCGTTTCCCGCAGTTGGCTCATCGGCGGTGGTATTGCTCTATTGGTTCTGTTGGCTTTATGGCTTGGCTTTGCAATGACTGGCGGGGAAACTCAAGAAGGTGTACCGACTCTCATTTCGGCCGTTAACGAGGAAGCAACCTCGTTGCCCATCGCTCCGGTAAATAGTGATGTGCCGACCGCCGTTAGCATGGAAGCAGCCACCCCTTCCCTTGAGCCAACAGCCACCGTTTTATCAGAACTTCTGCTCCCTTCATCGAGTGAGGTTTACCTGCCGCTCATTGCCAGTGAAAACCGGCAGCCAACATCAGTTGCCCTCTTGCCGACCTCCACGCCTTTACCGCCGCCCACCGAAACGCCTTCTCCAACAGAAACTGTCAGTCCTGCGACTGATACGACAGTGCCAACAATGTACCAGTTGCTCATTGCCACCAATAAAGAGGACAGCCTGTTCGTGGTTAACCAGTCGGGAGAAGCTTTCCCATTAAGTTTATTGCGACTGGGGAAGGGCAACAAAGTTATAGAAGGAACAGAGTGGGGCTTAGAGCAATTAGCGCCCGGAGAATGTGTGGCCGCCTGGAAAGATAAGGGGGATCCCAAACCACCTGACGTGAATTGCAGCCAGGTTGGTGAGCGGCTGATACGCAAAGGCCCGGAACGTTTTTGGAAGAGTCAATTTGATATTTTCTTTGCTGGTGAACAGGTTGGCGTCTGCAACCCGTCGGGGACGTGTCTGATAGAGATCACGAAGTAACTGCCTGGTAACATCCAAACCAATCCAAACCAATTCCGTCACGTTTTCTCGTCTTCTTCGTCTTATTACCTTGAGTTTGGCTCTTTAACCTCAAAAAACTTTGAAATGCCCACACAAACGGCTAATGGCAATCTGTTTCAACCCCTCTCAGGAAAACACGGCCGTTACGACGTCCTAACGGCGAATGGTGCTTCGTAGTGCAGGACGTTTCAACCCCTCTCAGGAAAACACGGCCGTTACGACAATAGAGCCTCAACCAAGGGACTTCCGTAAGTAAGTGTTTCAACCCCTCTCAGGAAAACACGGCCGTTACGACGCAATTCCCCAAATTTCCAATCGGAGGGGCAGGTCGTTTCAACCCCTCTCAGGAAAACACGGCCGTTACGACCCTATACGGCATGTCAATTCCTCCGCCAACCCGGTCCACGCACCACACGCCCGGGTGTCGCCCCGGTATGCTCGCCATCCTGGATGACCGCCACGCCATTGACCAACACATGCTGCACGCCCGTGGCGTACTGGTGAGGCTGGGCAAAGGTGGCCCGGTCTTGTACCGTGTCTGGGTCAAAAACGACCACGTCGGCAAAGTAGCCGGGCTGCAAACGACCGTGTCTGTCCAGCTTTAAGTTATTGGCGGGCAGATCCGTCATACGTCGTACTGCCTCCGCCAACGAAATTACGCCCTCGCCGCGCACGTATTTGGCAAAGACACGGGCAAACGCACCATAAGCGCGGGGATGCGGGTGATAGTTGAGAAACACACCCTCTGGGGCCAGCGAGGCCGAATCGGAGCAAAAGCTGACCCAGGGCAAGCCCACTTCGCGGCGCACATTCTCCTCGGACATACTGAAAAAGACCGTGCCCACACGGCTGTCATCCTCAATAATCAAGTCGAGCGCCGCTTCCAATGGATCTTGGCCGCGCAGGGCGGCCACTTCGGTCAGGGTTTTTCCGCTGTACGGTTTGAGGGTGTCGTTCTTGAAAGCAGTGACGAGGATGTTATCGGCCGTTTCCAATTCCATAAAAGGATTTTCGCGTTCATCACCAGTATAACGCAAATCGGCCAGCACCCGCGCCCGCGTCTCGGGATCTTTCAGCCGGGCTATCCAGGCATCGTGTCCGCCGTCCAGCGCCCAGCCAGGCATGATGGCATCCAGCCCGGTGGAG
>JBNKZT010000244.1:0-9174 GCA_050301775.1 Promineifilaceae bacterium (SeqCode) | reverse complement strand
ATGGCGGCCTTGTTTTTGGGTGTGACTACACCGGCGCTGGCCCAGGACAACCCGGCGCGCCCCACGCCTAATGGGGCGAATCTGGAACTCTTTTATGCCCGTGAACTGCTGGTTGCCGACCGTCAAGGAGAAGCCTTGCGTCGGACCGGAGAAGCGATAACGCGCGTTGAAGGCTTGATTACCCGGCTCCAGGGTGAAGGATTTGACACGGCCGATCTGGAGATAGCCCTGGGCACTTACCGCAGTGGTATCGCCGCTGCCCAATCGGCCCACGATGAAGCCGCTGCTATCCTGAGCGCCCATGCCGGTTTTGACGCCGACGGCCACGTCACCAATCTGGCCCAGGCGCTGGATACCGTGCGAACGGCAGGGCAATTTTTGCGCGAAACCCATCTCAAACTGCGCGCCGCTAATTTGGATTTACGTCAGGCGCTGCGGGCCTGGCATGAGGCCCACCGGCCGGCCTGAGGGTAAGAATTATGACCAGACACTCACGCAATTATCTACTCCTGGCGCTGCTGCTTGTCTTGTCGTTGATGGCTTGTAACGGCCGTATCGGTTCCCGCCGAAATGCGCTGCCCACCCAGGCTCCAGAGACCGTCGTGCCAACTGAGACGAATTCATTACAAATCCCGGCCACGTTTACGCCGCCGGCCCAACCGGTTGTGAATGAAGTTGAAACGGGAACGGCCGTTGACCAGACCTCGCTTCCCACACCAATGGCCATAGACACGGCCGTTCCCCTGCCCAGTAAATATGCGCCCCCAACAGCTTATCCAGCAAAATATTACCGGTTATTGAATTGGGCTCTTCACCACGCAAAACCAGCGTACAGCCCAGCCCGCTGCGCGCCGCTGCCGCCGCCGTCTGCCGGCAGTGGTTGCTCTGCGGTGCACCAGTTGTTACCAGATGGTCACAGCCTTGAGATAATGCCTCGGCCACCAGAAATTCCAGTTTGCGCGTTTTGTTGCCGCCGGTCGCCAGTCCTGTCTCATCATCTCGTTTGATGTACAGGTCCGGGCCATTCAACTGTTTGCTAAGCCGTTCCAGCCGGTCAATCGGCGTGGGTAAATGGGCGATTTGCACTCGTTCAGGATATTTAGGTTTCATCATATTGCCTACCTCGTTGGCCGATTATAGCGTTTCTGGGGGGTGTCGTCAGCAAATGTGTTGAAAAATCTAGAACTCACATTTTTTAGAGATCTGTGCCTGTCTGCTAACGTCCTTTCTTTTTCAAGCAATGGGCAGTACAAATAAGAAAAAATAGATCGACCTTGCCTAAACAAGACGCAACGGCCGTTTCCATTCCCCGTATAGTTATCATATTTTACCCAATTAACGGCTGCCTACGGGCAGCAAAAGGAGATAGTTGAAATGTTTAAGCGTTCAGGGTGGATGGCTCTACTTTTAGTCGCTGCTTTGTTCGTTTTTACGGGCACGGTTCAGGCCCAAAAAAGCTACAGTGCGGATCGATTTGACGTGGCTGTCGTTGTTCAAAGTGACGGCTCACTTCTGGTAACGGAAACCGTTGTTTTTGACTTTGTGGGCGGGCCGTTTACTTACGTCTTCCGTGAACTGCCGACCGACCATACTGATGGCATTATGAATATTGTGGGCAGTGTCGACGGCCGTACCCTTTCCCAAGGCGACCAACCCGGCCAACTAGAAATAAACGGCCGTGACCCCATTCGCGCCACCTGGCATCTGGAACCAACCAGTAACACGAAGCGTACCTTCGTCCTCAGCTATCATGTTCTCGGCGTCGTCCGTCAGGAAGAAGGCGGCGATTGGCTCCTGTGGCAGGCCCTGCCCGATGAGTACGAATACACCATCGCCAGCAGCACCACGACAATCAGTTATCCGGCCGGATTAGAACTGGTAGGAGAACCCCAGATACAGGCCGGACAGGCCACCATCAGCCGTGACGGCAGCCAGCTCCGCTTCACCAGTCAGAACCTTCAACCGAACGACCCGCTGGTTGTTGGGCTGCGCTTCCCGGCCGGCAGCATTTTGACTGCACCGCCTGAATGGCAGGCCCGGCAGGAAACCCAATCGGCCCAGACGCCTATTTGGATCGGCATTGGCGCCGCCATTCTCGCTTCTGGACTTACCGTCCTTTTTACCCGGATCATGCGTTACCGGCCCCGCGCCATTACACGGCCTGGCGTCGCTTATGAACCACCCAGCAAACTGGCTCCGGGCATCGCCGGAACATTACTCACCTATGATGCCAATCCGACTTGGGCCAACGCGCTGGGCACGCTCTTTGGACTGGCCGAACAGGGCGTCCTGGAAATCGACGAATCACCGGAGAAGAAATGGTACCGTCCACACGATTTCCTCATCCGCCGCCTGGAAGAACCGGCCCAGCCGCAGCCGCACGAAGAAGCGCTGCTCGATTTGCTGTTCACAACGAAAAAAGGGCCGGTAAAAACGGTCAAATTCTCTGATTTGAGCAGCGTCGTTACCTCCCGCCGCTGGAAAGCGTTTACAGAGACGGCGCAGATGGAACTGAAGCTGGCCAATTGGTTCAGCCCCGAACGCAGTCGCGCCCGTAACGGCCTGATCTTTTCCGGCTTGCTGCTGCTCGCTGTCGGTGTGGCCGCGATGGTTGTAGTTGGGGTAATGAGCGCCAGTTTTGGCCCGGCGGCGTTGGTCGTCGGTGGTAGTTTGATGTTGTTAGGGGGGATAACGGCCGTTGCCTCCACTGCCATCACGCCCCTTACCGACGAAGCCGCCAGCCAAAAATCAGAATGGCAGCAGTTTGCCGACTATTTGAAACAGGTGACGAAAGGTAAAACGGCCGTGGACAGCCCCAACATGTTCCTCAAATATTTGCCCTACGCCGCCGCCTTTGGCCTGCTGCCCCAGTGGACACGCTACTTTGAAAAGAGCGGCTGGACGGAAGTTCCGCCTTACTTCCGCGCCCTGCCCGGCAGTGACCCGGCCCAAAGCATGGCCGCCTTCGGCGCGATGTCGGCCGCTTCCTCATCGGCCGGTGGCTCGGCCGCCGGTGCGGCCGGGGCTGGTGCGGCCGGTGGTGGCGCCAGCGGTGCAGGATAGATGGATTGACGATTAAGGTAAAAGGCCTCACCGACGGAGTCGGCGAGGCCTTTTTGTGACGTGGGTAGGGGAACGACCGGGATGGATTTTGGCAAAGCAAATGGCCGTGTCTCCCGGTCGTCTCACCCGTTCTACCGTGAAATTTTGCGCCAGATACGGAGCAAAAAGACAAAATTGAGCAAAACGAACAAGGTCAAGACGCCTAAAACGATAAGTACATAATCCATTCGTGGATCGGGAATGATGGTCGTGGCGGGTGAAACGGCCGTTGGGCTAACCGCCACAATCTCGTCAACCGGCTGCGATTCAGCCGGTCCAGATGTGGCCACGGGTTCACCGGGAACGGCCGTGGCGCGAATCGCCGGAGCCGATGCACCCAAACTGCCCTGCTGTGCCACCAGCGCCGCATGGAACACCAACGCCGAATTCCAATAAATCGTGTGTTCATTCGTTGACCAGGCGCCATTGCTGTCCACATATTTTTTGCCGGCAAAGTTGGAAAAGAGCAGCGGATTATTGTATTCGTTAGGCCCTCCGGCCAAAATACCCTTGGGCACGTCCGGCACGCCGTCACTGCTCCACTGCTGTGAAAAAGGATGGCGTAAACTATCCAATCCATAGCCAGAAACGTAACTGAAGCGCAGGGGGTTGGTTCCCAGCAGGTAATCCAGAGCGTTTTGGGAAATATGGACGGCCGTATCCGTCTCCAATCCCAACGTTTGTGCCCCCACCAACATCACCAACGGCGTCGTCAGCGTCACATAATTGCTGCCCCAATAAAAATCCTCATCCAGCAGCGTCAGATTCCAGAGTGAACCCTGCCAGCGCTGAACCATACGGGCTGACCAGTCGGTAAACAATGGCTCAAAAAAAGCCATCATCTCCGGGTTGGGATTATCGCTGGCAGCGTAACACAGCCAGCCGATCATCCCCATGATTCCCACACCGTACCCATTGTCTGTTTCCGAGTCAAACAAAGTGGGCACGTCCTGGTAGACGGTTTGGATGTAGGTGTCATACACATCATCACCGGTGAGCCTGTACAAGGTCGCTGCCGCCCAAAAACGGTCGTCCAGATCGTCATTGTCGGCATAGGGGCCGGGCACAGATTCAACAACCGTGGGATTGGCTTCCAGGTAAGCCCAGCCAGATTCGGCTGACGTTTGCAAAATGGCCGCATAGTCAGGATCGACATCGGCAAAGACGAATGCGGCGTGAGCCAGGGCGGCCACAGCGCTGCCGGTGGTGCTGGTAGGACGCACGTTTTGGGCCGAACCATTCACGTCTTCGATGTACCGCGTTCCCGTAGCCGCCGGGATGACAACATCTTCGGTGGGTTGAACCATGTGGTAAAAACCGCCCGAATCCGGGTCTTGCATTTTGAGGATAAAGTCTAACTCCCAGCGCACTTCATCCAATAAATCGGAGACACCATTGCCGCTTTCGGGGATGTTGAATTGATTGTCGGGAAATTGATCCGGGAACATTTCGTAAGCCCAAAGCAGGTCGGATACGGCCGTAGCTCCCGCATTGACATATTTGCCATAATCACCGGCATCGTACCAACCGCCGGACACGTTGCGCGGTGGCAGCGAGCCAGAGAGGAATTCGGCCTTTGCATCTTGTGGATGGCCCGTTCCCCGGGCAAACTGGCCAGCGTACTGTGACTCCAGGGCAATGCCGGAACGCTGTAAATAAAAATAGCGCATCGAGTCCACCAGCAGCTTATCATAGACTGCAGGACCAATCGAAAACGGCGGCGAGTCGGCCATCTGAAAGGCATCCACCGCCAGGTAATAATCGCCGGGCGCTGTCAGATCGCTAAAATCGGCCACCAGGATACGCTCACCAGAAATAACCGCGTCGAAGTCAGTCCGCAGCTGCAGCGTGCCCTCGTAGGCAACTGCATTACCCAGCAGTTGGCGAACTTCAAACGCCGTCCCTTCAGCCGCCGTTAACTCCTCCGGGAAGCCCGTGACCAGGGCCATCTTTGGGGCGTCAGACAAATAACCCAGTTGATTCACCTTGATGGCCGGGAATCCCGGTTCATCAGCGGAAGAGGTAAATCGAATATCGTTCAACCAGAATTCGATTGGCGCGCTATCGACGCCAGAAAAATTGAGCGTGCTGATCTGGTTCAGGTCAAAATTGGCGGTATCGGCCAGGAAGTCGGTGAGGGGGATTCGTACTGCCTGCCACCGGTCAGACACAGTGACCATCTCGGACACAACCACGCTGGCCGATTCCATTTCGGCCGGATCGCGTTCATGATCAACGGCAACGATGGAAATTTGAAAATCTTCCCTACCGTCGGCCCCCTTAATGTTAAATTCCAATGCGCCGTCTGGATAATAAGGCGCGATACTGTAGGTTTCCCAGTTGTTACCGGCCAGGATGAAGCTCCACCAGCCGTATTCGCCGCTGACTTTTACCCGATAAGAGGGCAAATCATTGTGCTGCTCTTTTTGATCGACCGGCAGCGAGCCATCTTCGGTTTCAATTTCCATCCCATCACCCGCTCCGGCCCACTGGCCGTAGCTTTCATCGGCGAAGACGTGGATGTCGGGTAGTTGGCGATAATTTTCTGGTGGTTCGCCGGTTGACTGGGCCGAAACCTGGCTAACCAGGCCGAAGATGATGAGCAAAGTGATAAGTCTGATTGATTTCAATTTCATTTCTTTATTCCCCGTTTGAATAAATCGCACGGTACCCATTGTATTGGGAATTCTGTATTTAGCTCTTACGCTTATGAATCCGTTAAGGTTCGCAGGATTGTTGGGCAAAACGGCCGTTTCCGTTATAGTTGAATTGCCTAAAAGATTATGTTGACTTAGAAGGAGTGACGATGACGATTTTACTGCCATTGGTAACGGCCGTACTGGCCATCGGGGGGGAATACCAACCCAAACGCACCCTGGTCTACATCTTCAAACCCTTGACCACTCTGCTAATCATCTGGATGGCTCTATTTGCACCGCTTGACCCAATTCCAGATTACAATTGGTTGTTCAAATGGCTCATCGTTTCCGGATTGATTTTTTGCCTGGGCGGCGACGTTTTTCTGATGCTGCCGGCCAAATATTTCATCGTTGGCCTGGTCAGTTTCCTCATTGGGCATCTGCTCTACATCGCCGCCTTCGTCAGTGATGGTGGTTTCCATCTGGCTTGGGGATGGCTCATCCCGTTGGCCGTGTATGGCGTCGTCTATTATCGCATCCTGGCCCCGGGATTAGGCAAACTGCGCGGCCCGGTCATCGTTTACATCCTGGCCATTTTGACGATGGCCTGGCAGGCATGGGGGCGCTGGTCGGCGCTGCCTGGCACCGGCACGCTGCTGGCTGCCATCGGGGCGGCCTTGTTCGTCGTTTCCGATTCCTTGCTGGCCTACGACCGCTTCCGGCAAAAGTTCTGGGCCGCCCGCATCATCGTCCTGGCTAACTATTGGGCCGCGCAGTGGCTGATTGCCTACTCGGTTTAGCCCGCAGCGCATCCACCACACAGTCAATGACGCCCAATCATATGGCCAAATCGCATGAGGGTCCGCTTTGGATCATTGCGGCTGCCATGTTGTGGGGAACGACGGGAACAGCGCAAGCGTTTGCCCCATCCGGTACAAATTCGCTGGCGATTGGCGCAGTGCGGCTGGCGATTGGCGGACTGGCACTGCTGATTCTGGCCGCCGCCCGGAAATCGCTGCACGGGGGGCAGCCCTGGCCTAAATTGCCCACACTTTTGGCAGCATTAAGCATGGCGGCTTACCAGCCGTTCTTTTTTGCGGGCGTGGCTCGCACCGGGGTGGCTGTGGGGACCGTGGTCACTATCGGCAGCGGACCAGTGTGGGCTGGATTGTTGAGCATTTTGGTGCGTGGGGAACGGCCGTCCCGCCGCTGGTTAGTCGCCACAATGGTTGGCGTCCTGGGCTGTGTATTTCTGGTCACAGCCGGCAGCGATGTCAACGTTGATGTGACGGGGATTGGGCTGGCGCTGGCGGCCGGACTGGCTTATGCGGCGTACGCTGTTGCCAGCAAAGGTGTGCTGGCAATGCAACCGCCCGACGCGGCAATGGCCGTTATCTTCACTCTGGGCGCTGTATTTTTGTCGCCGCTGTTGTTCACCACCGATTTGACCTGGCTGGTTCAACCGCGGGGCTTGATGGTGGCTTTGCATTTGGGGCTGCTGGCTACGGCCGCCGCTTACGCTTTGTTTTCACGAGGATTAAATTTGGTTCCGGTGGCAACGGCCGTGACGCTCTCTTTGGCGGAACCATTAACCGCCGGATTGTTGGGCATCATCCTGCTGGGCGAACGGTTGACTCCGTTAGCCTGGCTGGGCATTTTGCTTCTGTTTACGGGGCTGGCGCTGCTGGCAGCACAAAAAAGATCGCAGGAGATCGCATGAATCTGGAACAATTGCAGGCTTGTTTGTTAGGCAAAAAGGGGGCGGTGGAGGAACGGCCGTTTGGCCCCGAAGCACTCGTTTACAAAGTGATGGGCAAAATGTTTGCCCTCGTTGCCTGGGAGGCCAATCCTCTCACCATCAGCCTCAAGTGTGATCCTGATGAAGCTTTATTTTTGCGGGACATTTATACGGCCGTTCGCCCCGGCTACCACCTGAACAAACGCCATTGGAACACGGTCACAATGGATGGCACGGTCCCCGAAAAAGAGTTTCGGCGCATGATTGACGATTCCTACAATCTGGTTGTGAAAGGTTTAACCAAAGCGCAGCGCCAATCACTGCAAGAACGCTGACCCAATCTTCAATCTTTAGTCATAAGACCCAATCGGCATAATCGTGGCTTGATCGGTTTCGATGATTTCCGCTTCCAGGCTGCCGTGGGAGAGTTCAGTCAACGCTTCCTGGAAACCGGTGAACTTTTCTACCACAAACTGGATGGTTAAAGTGATGTCGGCGGCGAAGGTTTCATCGAGGACACGGCCGTTCCAATCCACAACCAGCAGCTTCACCCGCTCAAACAAGTTATAGGGCAGCGCCAGCAGCACCGTATGCGTCGGCACCTTTTCGGCACGTGGCAGAACGGCCAGCACCGCCTTCACCGCATCGCCATAAGCCCGCACCAGACCGCCGGTGCCCAGCTTGGTGCCGCCGAAGTAACGCGTCACCACCACAGCCACATCACCCAGGCCGCTGCCTTGCAGCACAGCCAGCGCCGGCCGTCCGGCTGTGCCCGACGGTTCGCCGTCATCGTTACAGTGTGCCGTCACCGCTGGGCCAAACCCGACAACAAAAGCGGGGACGTTGTGCGACGCATCGCTAAACTCTTGCTTGATGCGTTTGATAAATGCTTTGGCCTCATCGATGCTGAAAACCGGGGCGGCAGTGGCAATGAAGCGGGAGTTTTTGACCTCGATTTCGGTTCGCGTCTCGGCGGCGGGGATGGGGTAGCGGTTGCTCATGGGGGAATTGTAACGGCCGTTGCCCGCCCTGCCCAACCGATTCGTGGTAACATTAGTCATAAACCAATATAAGATTGCGGAGATTGGGAGATTAGGGGGATAAGATTTAAGGGAAATCCCTAAATCCCCCAATCCCCGCAACCTGGAGAAAATCATTGACCTCTCAAATCCCTTTCCTTGATTTTGGCGGCGCAGGCCCTGTGCTCCATTTTGCCCATGCCAATGCCTATCCGCCCGGCTGCTATCGGCAGTTTATCGAAGCATTAACGCCTTATTTCCGGGTGCTGGCGATTGAGCAACGGCCGTTATGGCCCCACAGTCGCCCCGAAGCACTCACCAGTTGGCAACTGCTGGCCGATGATCTCATTCGCTTTTTTGAGCAGGAAGGGCTGGAAAACGTCATCGGTGTCGGCCATTCGCTGGGGGCGGTGGCCACGATGTATGCAGCGGTGAAACGGCCGTCTCTCTTCCGCCAACTCATCTTCATCGAACCTGTTTTTCTGCCACCCGAACTGCTCAAAATGGCGGCCGCCAATCCCGATGGCGCTTACAAACTGCCCCTGGTACGCGTCGCCCAAAATCGCCGCAATCATTGGGCCAGCCGCCAGGAAGCCTTCGACCGCTTCCGCACCAAGTCGGTCTTCAGCCGCTTTTCCGACGAAGCGTTGTGGGATTATGTCAATCATGCTATCCA
>JBNKZT010000243.1:0-9205 GCA_050301775.1 Promineifilaceae bacterium (SeqCode) | reverse complement strand
CTCGTCCTCAAACCAATCATCCACATCCGTGGCCGGTTTGATATTTTGACCGGCATTGTAATCGACAGCCGGGTTAAAAATCATTGTTTTATCCACTGGCGGGCGCGGCGGCGGTGGCGCATTTTTCTTCGCGCGCTGATTTTGGAAAACAAAAAATCCCGTTATGGCCACGATGATGACCACAATGCTGATTCCAATCGCCGGATTATTGCCCAAAGCGGCCATGATGCGGGCCATTGTGCCGGGTGGTTCCGGCGGGACGGGCGTGAAATCATCAAAGGAGGCCTCTGATCGTAACTGCTCTGGCGTTGTCAAATAGACAGTGACACGATAGGTCTTCAGCGTTTCAGCAGACAGGATGGCTTCCGGCAGGCTTTCCTGAATCCGGCCGCCGGTAAAGGGCGTCGGGCCAAATTCGTGGATTTTGCCGCCGGTGTCTTCATCGACAATGAAACCTTCGTAGGATTGGACACGGCCGTTATTCGGCGCATCGACATCAATAAAAAGCAGCCCGTTTTCATAATCGGCATTCACCGATTGAATGGTAAATTCAACCGCTTCGGCCTGCTCCGGTTCGTAAACAATCTCCCGTTCCGCCAGGAGGGTTTCTCCTTCTTCATCGGCAATCAGGAACCCTTCCTCGTCAACAGCCTGAACATGAATGCTGTACTCGCGTTCCGGTTCAAAATTAGAGGCATCGATCTCAACCAGCAGCGTCGAACTCAGATTTTCATAAATCTGGTCATTGGTCACCTGCGTGCCGCGCCGCACATCCCAGACATTCACAATAAGCTGATAAATCTCCTCCGCATTGGCCACGCTCAGGGATAGCAGATAAACGTTATTGGCGGCATCATACTGCACACTGCTAATTTGGGTGTTCACGGGCGGCGGTGGCGCGTCGTAAGCTGTATTAGAGAAGAAATTAAACGTTGTTGTCAATGGCGAATCAACATCGCGCACTTTCACGGCTAACACGGCCTGATTTTCGCCCTGCGAAGCAAATACGTTGGCACGGGCCACCAATTGGCTGTTCAGCCCATCCAAAATTTGCTGGAAAAGGCTGTTGAGATTGGCCGCATCACCGATGGCGGAGAAGGCGATTGTGTCCATCGCCATGCCGCGCAGTTCAGCTTCGTTCAGGTTGCTGCCAGTGGGATCAAATAAGCCAATGGTATGGATAGGGGTAATGGGCCGGGTGATGTCGCTGGGCCGTGCGGCATTGATGACATCGGTATAGGTGTGTTGACTGCAAGGTGCGTCGTCGCCGACACGTATTTGGTCTTTACCATCCGTGAACAGGATGATGGCCCGCCGTTCTTCCTGGCTTTGTATCTGATCGTCGAGCAAATTGATGGCGTTATAAACGGAATCATACAAACACGTTCCCCGGTTGGGGACGGCTTCTATTTGATTGATGGCGTCTTTGACCCGATTATGGTCGTTGGTGAAGTCTTGGAGGATGGTGAAATCCTGGTTGAATTGGATGACAGCGAAATGGGCCGTGGGCGGCGCCGAGTTGATGGCCGATTGAGCCGCTGACCGCACGTCGCCGATGACGTTTTGCATACTGCCGCTGCCGTCTATCAACAGGGTGATGAAAACGGGCGTTTGCGGGTCATCGACTCGGGCCGGGACGGGTTCGTTGTTAGGGCCAAGCAGTTGGATGGTAGCTGATTCGATGTTGGGGTTGGGGATGGGACGGCCGTTGCCATCCGTTACGGTAAAAAACACATTCAACCCCAAGGACTCAGCCCCTTCCTGTGTCGTCACCGAATTAACGACCACCAGTTGTGGGTTTTGGGCCTGGAGTGTAAACGGCCGTAAACAACACAGTAAGACCGCGATAGAGAGAGAAAAGAATAATTTAGATTTCGCCATAGAAAACCCTCCTATCATGTCGCCAATTGTAAAAAAGACTACAAATTCACCGTTTAGTCAAACACTTGACATGAGCCTTGCTCTTTTTTACACTGTTATTTGTACAATGTCCAGAGGCAACGGGTATTTTCACTGAAAACTTCCAAACAAATTATTATTATCATTTAAGCCTTGGCAATACACCCGCTCCAAAAAGATCAAAGGCTTCATTCTCAACCAACCAATCATTGCAGTCTATGACGCATTCAACTTTGGTGCAGCCCGCTATCACAGGTAGCAATATACAGTCAGGATAATCTCCTCGCTGTGATCACGCATCAATACTCTTAGGATTCGTTCGTAGTGGCGGCTTTAACCGTCCCCCCGCTAAAACGGGCACTACAAATCTGAAGTTAGTAACGGTTGAACCCTTAACATTAGTCGTTTCCCCTCAAAACAAAACCGAGGGATACAATAATCCAACAAGCCTAAAAATAGGCAGTTGGAAAAAGTACAAGGAGATAATCATATAATGTCCGACGAAATCAGAGCAGATTATGATCGACTTGAACAAGTAGCCGGCAAATTTGCCAGTCAGGCTCAAGCCATCCAACAAATGCTGCAGCAAGTGCGCAGCAGCATGGACCCATTGGAAGGTGGCGGCTGGGTTGGTAAAGGCTCCGATGCATTCTTTTCAGAGATGAACAGCGAGGTGCTGCCCGCAAACGACCGCCTCCAGCAAGCTCTGGAAGAAGCCGGCCGGGTTACCAAACAAATTGTCCAAACCGTTAAGCAAGCTGAAGAAGACGCGAGTTCCCCTTTCCGGGCATATTAAGCTTGCCGCCAATATAGAATGAAAATAAGGAGATAAAACTATGTCCGACATTATTAAAATGGATTATGGGCTTATGGAAGACATGAGCCAGACATTCAAACAGGGCGTCGAGCAGCTCCAGGACACCAACCAGGTGATGCAAAACATTGCTAACGAGTTGGAAGATGGCGCACTGTTAGGACGCGGCGGCGTTGCTTTTACCGAAGCAATCCGAGGCAAACTGTGTCCAGCTATCGCCCGACTCACCGAAAAATTCGAAGAGTTGGCCGGTGATATTCAAAAGGCAATGGATGATATGCAGAGCGCCGACAATACGACTGAGCGCATGTATTAAAATTGAGGAGCATCAATTATGTCAATTATGAGTGTCCTTCTTCGGTTCGCACGCCAGGTCGTGCAAAATGTACTCGGGCAGTTAACGCAGCAGTTTAACGTTATTCAAGAACAAGCCTTCAGTCCCATGCAGGCCATGGTGCAGCAAGTCACCGACGGGGTCTGGATCGGCAAAGGGGCAGACGCCTTTGTTGAAGAGGTGTCGAGCATCATGATGCCTGGTGTAGGCAAGATTGGTGACGGCATCAATGTATTCAGCAAAAACATTCAAAATGCCATGGACGTCATGGACCGTGCCGATGAACAGGTAAGCGGTTTTGTGAACTCCCTAGGCGATATTTTCGGCGGAATTTTCTAGCGTAGGCTGGTGCTACGTACCTAAACCTAATTGGAGGTATACATGAACTCTTCACAAGGCGTATATATGGATACCGATGCTGTGCGCGGCATGGCAAAGAGCTTCGGTACAATTGGTGATGTGTTGCAAGCGGTTAACAAGGCAATGCAGACCCTGTCCAATGTGTTAAAGGCAACGGCCTTCGTTGGGCTGGTGGGCGGCTATGCAGTTGCCCAATATATTGATTCGATCCGGCCACAGATCGAGGATATTGCGGAAAAATGCGAAGAATTGAACAAAGATTTGGACGCATCCGTAAATGCCTATGAGCGGGGAGATGAACTCGGCTCAACGCGGTTCCACTAAACACCGCACGTTTTCAAACTAAAAAGGCGGATTTGAGATGATTCAAATCCGCCTTTTCTACAAGTTGGATGTTTCGGGAATTGCAATTCTCGAAACAAGTCAAGTTCTACCGGTATTAAGAGGCAAACTCATTTAGCGAGACGGCCAGGGTTATCAGAAAAGCGATGGCCAACAGTGCACCAATGATGATTAACATGGTGTTCAAGCTAGGCCAGCGGCTTTTCTTGGGGCCAGGCACTTGACCAAAATAGGCCAGCAACTGCTGGGCCAGCACATTCGCATCTTGTTGGCGGCGTTCAATTTGCTGTTCGACAGCTTGTAATGCGATATCGGCCACGCTTTTAACATCTTCAACCCGGTTCATGTGAATGCGCCGGTTCCGTTGGACAGCCCGATATACTTCTGCATCGCTTTGCAGTTTGTAGGTGTAAGCCGGTTCACCAACCAGAAGTTCGTACAAGGTTAGGCCCAGTCCATAAACATCAGTGGCCGGGGCTGGCCGGAATTGTCCATTAACAAGTTCCGGGGCTGTATAGGCCGGCGGCACAAAGAACGGGTGCCAGTTGTGGTTAAAGTTTTGCGGATCGCTGGCAACGCCCAAATCGAAGAGCAGGATGCGGGGCACGTTAGGATCGTCGTCGAAGCGGACCAGGACGGTGTCGGGGCTGACCCCGAAATGATAGATGCCTTTGGTGTGGAGAAAGTTAACGGCCGTTGCCAAACTAATCATCACCCAACCCACATGATTCACCCATAACTGCGGATTCTTGGTCAACACATCTCTTAACGGTTCGCCTTCAACAAATTCAAACAGGTAAAAATAGAGCAAATGACCCCGCAGCATCGCTTTACCATACGCATCAACATCAATCGATGTATTGGCATAGGGCGGCAGCAAAGCTGGCAAAAACTCATTTTGCGCTTTATTTTGTTTAATTGCTTTCAAAAATTCCGCTTCCCGCTTGAGTCGCTCTTTATTTTCCGTTCCCGGATGCGCAACCTTGAGGAAAACTTTATTATTTTGATGAGTCGCTTCATAGAGAACCGCCGATCGCAAAATTATGACCGGCTTCACAATTTCAATATCCCCCATCCATTCGCCATAATCGAGGATATTGGGTGACATTTCAGCCGGGCAATATGTTTCCTGACAGTACAAATTGTTATCGGGTGATGTACGATCACAAAGCAAGCAAACTTGTTTCACAGTGTTTACCTCCGTGGCTCTCCGTCCAACAGGTAACGGTTAAAAAATGAGTATTTGACATGCGGATTCTTTAATGGAACAATGTGCTACATCTACACTACTTTTTTCTCAAAGACCTGTCAAGCAAAAACATAAATTTGTTCATGATTCTGCTTAAGCTAAACAATAAGGCCTATTGGCTATCATCATAACGAATTATCTTAAGTTGCAAGTTACGTTCTTTTAAGAGCGGTGAACCGTAAGGGATTGGCTTATGAATGAACCTGTCTACATTGACCGACCACCTCGTATACAGCCTGAACTACCTTTTGATGAGATTGAAATCCCCAGCCCGCCAGAAAAAGAAGAACAGGGCTTTACTCAACTCATCCAGGTCTCCCTGCCGTTAATTACCATCATCGGCTATGTCCTTATTGCCACAATGGGCGGTGGCGGACGCAGTCCCTTTTTGCTCATCCCCATGGCGCTGTCAGTCGTCGCTTCAACCGCTTTTTCTTTGTACACCTATCGCAAAGAAAAGCAACAACGTGCTGAAGTCGAGCAAGCCTACACCGATCGCCTCGTTGAATTGAACAAGGAGATGAATAATTACCATGATCAACAGCGGCGATTCTACCGTTACAACTACCCCGATCGATTGACGACTTTCCGCATTGTGCAGAATGCCAAGCTGGAAGTAGAGAAGGCCGACCGCACGCTGCGCTCGGAATCGCGTTTGTGGGAACGCCGGGTTGAAGATGATGATTTTGGCGTGATTCGGTTGGGAATGGGCACGCTGCCCTCGACGGTACAATATGTTTTGGGTGAAGTAGAAAATTTTGACGATCCCCAGGTTCGGGAAGCGATGAAGCTGGAGGAAGATTCCAAGTTTGTCCATGACATCCCGGTCATTGTCTCGCTGCGCAAGCCGCCGAAGGAAAAGGGTGAACCGGAAGAAGATGAGGATGATGACGAGGAAAACGGCCGTACCCCTTCCACTCACGCCCTCGGCATTGCCGGTGATCGAGAATCCGTCTATGAATTTACGCGGGCAATGCTGGCCCATTACGTTGTCTTTCATGCCCCAATGGATGCCCGCCTGTACGTGTTGGGCACCAAAAAAGAAGAGTGGGCCTGGACCGATTACCTGCCTCACAGCCAAAATGACGATCAAAATCAATACCGCTTTTTTATTGAAGATCTGAAAGAAGTTACCCGCGAAAAAGCGTTCGACGATGATGATGAAGGCGAAGTTGATCAATTCCTGGAAGGCATTCGCAAGGTCCTGGCCACACGTAAAATTCGGCTGCAAGACAAGGATAATCAAGAAACAGGCAGCGACCCCACGCTGCCGTTCCTGCTGGTTGTCATCGATTTGATGGACGCCATTTATGATAAGAATTCGCCGCTGGATGATTTGGAATCGGATGCGGCCGTTTCCATTCTCATCGAACAAGGCGCATCATTAGGCGCTGCCATCGTATTCCTGGTCCCTGAACGCAGCAAAATCCCCAGCGGCTGCGAATCGGTGATCGAAATCGAGAAAACAACCCCGGCGACCAACAGCAAACTCCAGCAATACCAAAAACTCCATTTCCGCTATGCCGAAACCGGCGTCAACAGCTTCCGCTACGTCGGCGGCTCCGATTACATCAGCCAGCCGGAACATATGACCGCATTGGCCCAAAAGTTAGCCCAACTGGATGTGCGCCAGGGCTTTGGCGCCAATCTCACCAATACCGTTCTCTTCCTGCCCATGATGGGCTACAGCTCTCTGCGCGAACTGGAAGAAGACACCTGGCAAAAATGGCAAGACAGCACTTTGCCCAAATTCTCCAATTGGCTGCGGGTCAAAATTGGCCTCATGTCTGGTAACAAGTCGCGCACCCTGGTCTTCTCCGCCAAACGTGATGGCGTTCACGGCATGATCGCCGGCAGCACGGGTTCTGGCAAGTCGGAACTGCTTATTTCCATGATCACCGGGATGGCTGTCACCTACAACCCCTCGGTACTCAACTTCGTTCTGGTCGATTACAAAGGCGGCGGTGCGTTCAAAGGATTTGACGAACTGCCCCACTGCGTTGACATCATCACCAATCTGGAAGGTGAAGGTGTGACCCGCATGTTTACGGCCATCAAATCGGAAATGCAGCGCCGGCAAGCGTTAAACTCGGAAACAGAAACCAAAAATATCGTGGACTATCGGCAAAAAGGGCTACACCTGACCTACAGCCCCTACCCCTACCTCTTCATCATCATTGACGAGTTTGCCGAAATGATCGCCGACCGGCCGGAATATAAAACGGAACTGGAAAGCATCACCCGCGTCGGTCGGGCACAGGGCGTCTCGCTCATTCTGGCCGCCCAACGGCCCAGCGGCGTCACCGACCAGATGCGCTCCAATATCAAATTCCGCATTTCCTTGCGCGTAGAAACGCCGGCTGAAAGCCGTGAAATGCTGCGCCGTTCCGATGCTGCCTTCCTACCCAGCGGCATTCCTGGCCGCGGCTATTTGCAGGTGGGCAACGAAGAAATCGAACTGATCCAATCGGCCTACACCGGCGAAAAATATATCGACCCTGATCAATCGCCACGGGCCAAAGTCATCTGGCCGGAGCGGGGTGAACATTACGACCCGGCCGAAGATCAAGAGCCGCCAGAACTGTATAAAGCCATCGTCACCGCGTTGGATCGCATGGCCCGCGAAAATGGCGTTGAGAAACAACGCGCTCCCTGGCCCGATTTCCTGCCCTTCAACTTATCTTTGTCCGATTTGCTGGTTT
This sequence comes from Promineifilaceae bacterium (SeqCode), assembly GCA_050301775.1. Classification (GTDB taxonomy): domain Bacteria; phylum Chloroflexota; class Anaerolineae; order Promineifilales; family Promineifilaceae; genus JACKCC01. The sequence goes on along the minus strand of JBNKZT010000243.1, from coordinate 1,505 downwards.
CCAAAGACCCGAAAGCAAGCGCCGTTACATCTGATGAATATCTGGCCGAAGTGGACAAAATTATGCTGGGGCGGGAACCGGATGAAACGTTAACGCTCAATCCATCGGTCAATAAATGGCTGAACGGCGAAAATGGCTGGCTGGACAGGCATGATTGGGAAAATTACGCCATGCGGCCGGTGGTGGGACTAGTTGATAACCCGTATGCCGCCCAGCAGCTGCCGTTGGTGGTCGATTTGCCGCGCGGCCACGTGGCTGTTTTTGGCGCATCGGGCTGGGGGAAGACCACCTTCATTCGTTCATTGGTAGTCAGCCTGACGGCAACCCATTCGCCCGATCATTTGTGGGTTTACGTGCTGGATTTGGGCGGCCGCAACCTGGGTGTGCTGGAAAATCTGCCGCACGTCGGCTCGGTAATTATTCCTGACGAAGAAGGGTACGAGGAACGAGTCGAGCAGCTTTTACGGGAGTTGGATGACATCGTTGAAGCGCGGAAAACCACGCTCAATAATGCTGGTGTGCCTGACGTTTACAAATACAACGACATCTATCCCAATGATGCCCTGCCAGTTGTTTTGGTAGCCATTGACAATTTTATTGAATTCAAAGAAACCTTTGATAATGGGACTGACGATGTAGAAAGCATTTTAGACAAGTTCGTTCTGTTGGCGCGGCAGGCTAAGCCGTATGGCATTCATTTTGTCATCACGGTCAACCAGATGAATGTGCTTTCCAATCAATTGTTCAGCCTGTTTACGGAACGGATTACACTGAAGCTGGCTGACCGGACAGAGTACCGGGCGATTATCGGCGGCAGCGTCAGTGATATTGGCGACGTGCCGGGCCGCTGTTATGTCAAAATCGGGCCGCTGCCGCTGAGTGCTCAAATTGCGCTGCCAATTGATTTAGAGCGTGAGGGGTTGGAAGAAGCGGTTAACGAATCGAAAGAGTTGGCTCAGTATGGTCAAAATATGCGGGAGTTCATCGCTGGTTCGGGGCACGAATACAAGGAGCCGGTTCGGGTAGATGCGCTGCCAAAGGCAATTTTGTTCAAGCAAATTTTGGCGCGAAAGCTGGATATTCCGGTTGATGAGACGTTTTTGGACCAGTTAACGGCCGTTGCCACCCAAAATTGGCAAAACAGCCGCAGCGCCGAACTGGCCGATTGGCTCAGAGTCACCATCGGCACCATCTCCGGTAACCGGCTGCGCGAACTGCACTTCGAGGCCAAAAAAGACGGCGTCCACGGCATGATCGCCGGCGGCACCGGCTCCGGTAAATCTGAAATATTAATGACCCTGATCGTCGGACTGGTGCTGAATTACGATCCATCCATCCTCAACTTTGTCCTGGTCGATTATAAAGGCGGCGGTGCGTTCAAACCCTTTGAACATCTGCCCCACTGCGTCGATATCATCACCAACCTGAACAAATCGGCCGTGAAGCGCATGTTCACGGCCATCAACGCCGAAATGCAGCGCCGCCAGAAACTCAACGCCGACACC
>JBNKZT010000242.1:0-9239 GCA_050301775.1 Promineifilaceae bacterium (SeqCode) | reverse complement strand
CGTTCGTAAATTGACAGGTTGGCCTGGAGGATGGAGTCGTTGAGTGCTTCAGAAATGGTTGCCCCGCTTTGACGGAGCTGATAAAAGGCGGCGCTGATGACCTGAACAGCTTGCTGGGCCGCCACTGCGCCGTGCTCCTGGCCGCCTACACCATCGGCCACCAGGTACAGTGCGCCATATTCCAGCGGCGTTCGGGCATCACTGACCCAAAAAGCATCTTCGTTGGCGGAACGGGTGGGGCCTTGATCGCTTTTAGCGCCGACTTTGGGGGCGTTTTTGCTCATCAATTGTTAGCTCTTATTGCGTAGTGCGTAGGGTGTATCCGGATGTCAATACTCACTACATACTACGTAATTGCGTTTAGCCTGTCATAAAATGCAGCACAGTACGGCCGATTTTTATCTGGTCGCCATTTTGCAGTTCGTACCCATCTCGTTTTTCCCAGCGGTTGGCAGCGGTGTCGAAAATAAAGACGCCATTGGTGCTGTTTTGATCGTAGATGAAGAAACGGCCGTTGTCTCCTCGAATCCGGGCATGAGTGTTGGACATGGCCGTGTCATCAATCACAATGTCGTTGGTCGTGTCCCGGCCAATGAGCGTGTCGGCCAGGAGGCGAAACTGTTCACCGCGCCGTTCGCTGCTGCCGATAACCAGCCAGGCCGATATATCTGATGCAAAATGCAGCACTTCGGTTTTTTGGCTGCTTGATTCGCCGGGCGGCGGGGCAGGTTTGGTGGGTGTTGGATCTTTGGCTGCTTTCCGGACAAACCCAAACCCTTTATTTTCGGGTTCTTCCAGTGGTTTGGACAGGTCTTCAGGGGTGACGGTTGGCACAGCCGGGGTGTCGTAACCGGTCTCGTCATTGCCAAATACCGTATAATCTGAGCCACTGCCTTTGTATTCATCGTCAATGATGGTTTCGCTGCCGGTATCCCCAGTGGCAAATATATCATCGTCTAAAATCGTTTCGCTGGCGTAACTGCTGCCGCTGTATGCGTCTTCGTCCATGATGGTGTAATTGGAATCGGCAACTGGAGGTGGTTGTTGGTAGACGGGGGGGGGAGACGGCCGTTGCACTTGTATGGGAGGTGGGGCGTAGGGTAACGGCCGTTGCCGTCGTCCCGCCCGTACCAAATCAAATACAGCGCCACCACCAATTGCCACCAGCGTGGCTACCGTCCCCCAAAGTGCCGGTTGAATCACAATGTCGAAGACGCCATTTCCTTGACTGCGTAGCTGCATCCACTCCAGCCCCAAAATGAGCAATCCCAGAAACGAGGCGATGATTTGCCCCCATCCGGCATTTGTCTCGAAGCTGCTCTTCCAGATGGTGATGCCCAGCAGGACCAACGTGACCAAACCGATTAACGGGATGGCAAATAGAATCGGATCGCCATCAATTTGTCCACCGGTAAACACATCCTCGCTCCCCTCTGGAGCAGTGCCGGTGGCCAGATGGTACCCGCTAAATTCGCCCATAGGTATGCCGTCACAAGAGACAGTTACCCAAGGAAGAAAAAAGAGAACAATTATGAGGACGGCGGCTGGTCCGGATATGACTTTCCCGTTCATTGATTTACGCTCCAGCTACAAAATAACGATTCCCACACGCTTAAAATGTACCACAAAGATGGAGTCCATGACCACTGTGTGAAAGCGGGAGAACGGCCTTCATGGAATTTCGAATATTTCCCCGCTTTCACCTAGGGCCAGATTGGGGCAAATGAGGTCAGCATCAAACAAATTCCAATTAAGGGCAGAAAAAGAATGAAAAATGCCGCCTGAAATCGGTTTTGGCGGTATAGAACGAATCCGGCGGCCAATCCGCCAATGGCCAGCAAGGGATAGGCACATGCAGCCAGGTAAGTAAACAGGGCATCGGCCGGGCTGTAGCTCAACAGTAACATGCCGGTTAAAACGATCCAGGGTATGAAGAATAACCCGTACAAAATAGAAGCAACGATCAGCGCCGGCTGGCCAATCCGTCGATAAGTGGATTGTGATTTTTGAGGGACAAGATTATCAGGTTCAGAGGTCAAAATGAGTTGCTCCCTTAGGCAAATACAGTTCTTGACTTGTGCATTTTGAGCGGAAAAACTGTACTTGCTTGAGAGGAATCGTTTTCTTTTTGAAAAAACATTTGTAAACGATTCCTTAATTATTATTGACGGTCTGGTTTTGCAAGAAGCCGCTCAGGTAGTGGACGAACAATTGAGGCCAAAATGATTCCAGTGTGATTTGGGGATCGTTCGGGTCATCCATGCGGATGAGCCAACTGGCCTGCTGGCTTTGCATGACGGCCATGTTGCGTTTGGCTACAATTTGGCCGTTCTCGCGCTGCATGACAATGATCATCCCCTGGTATGTGGGCAGTTGGATGGTGGCCACGAGGGAGAGGGCCAGTGTGGTTTCGATACCTTCTTTTTGCAGCTCGGCCACGGCCGTTTCCGTTTGACCGTCATTCGCTAAATTTTTGACCCGTGTAAATGCCTGCCGATTGAGGAAAATCTGCGGCGCGGCCTGGTTGGCGCCGGTTTCGCTGAGTTGAACGGCTGATTGGATGCGGGAAACGGCCGTTGCCAGACTAGACACAAATCCCAGTTGGTACAGTCCGTCAGACGTGCGCCGCTGCTCAACGATCACCTGACCAGCCAGATAATGGGTAATCAGTTGATAAGTCCCGCGCCGCTCCTGCCGCAGCGTCACCACCGCCATGTCCGGATCAGCCATAATGGCGATCAAATAACAGATCGAAGGGTCAAAATTCATCTTGCTTGACCCGGCAACCGGCGTCAGCCAGCCGTGAAACTCCAGGCGTTCCCGACCCAGTTTGAGCAGCGCTTCATTTTCCGCTTCATCGCTCGGAAACAGTTCGGCATTATCCACACCCACCACCGAGTGTGCCCGGATGGTCTGGAGCAAATAAGCTAATTCGGCCGGTTCTAAAAATAGGTGACTCATCTAAAAGACAAACTCCAACAGGTCGCCCACTTGTTCGGAGGCTGCACCGCCAAAATCCCGGACCGCATCAATACCGCTGCCTACCGTGTCGATCACCCGCTCCGTGTTGTCGATGACAAAATCGCCGACGCCATGCGTCACGTCTGTCACAATGCCCGGATTGAGCTTTTCATTCCAGTAACGTACTCCCGACTGCTGACCTGTCAATGGATTTCCCGGATCGCGGTGGCCTTCTTGCCCCAAATAATTGTAACCAGGGCCAAGATCGTGAAAGTTGTATAAATAACCGGCGGCGTCATGCACGATGCCGTGATAGCCTAGGGCATCGTCGTCGCCGGGATTGACGGCAAAATTGCCCGGCCCGACCATACCGCCGGTCGGGTTGAGCATCGCCCCAAAAACAGGATCGATGCCAAACGCATCACCAATAACCTGCCCATAACGCATCTGGGCCGTAGACCCCATAAAATCGCCGTGGAAGAAATCATCAACGGCTTCCGGCGGATCAATTCCCTTTTGCCGGGCAATCGCTCTTGCTTGCTCCCGGATTTGCAGGAATTTCTGGTAATCAGCTTTAAGTTGATCAGCTGGTACGCCGCGAATATCGGCGATTTCGTTGATGACCCGATCCAAATCAGCCCCGGTTGGATTTTTGGCCAAATCTTTCATGGCGTTGTTGAGACGCTGGCTGTCTTCCCCCAGTATTTTGCTGCCAACGAGTGAATCCATGTATTTATCGGTGAAGAGCGAATGCGGGTCGCGGGCTACAAGTGGGTTGTTGGGGTCAACAGGTGTTCCCCCAACAGTGCCCGGCGTTCCAATTGCACCCGGATCAGCGATTGTTCCACCGCCCTCTACGGCCCGGCCGCCAAATGGTGCGGCGGCTTCTTCTTCAGCTTGCTGGATGATTTGTTTGATTTGCAGGGTGGTTGATTGGGCTTCCTCCAGGGCGTTGTTCAATCGCTGCAGAGCAGGGTAAACGGTGCCATCCATTTCGGCGAAGAAGGCGCTTGATCCCTGGCCTTCCCAGCCGCCTTGCTCCAGCGCTTGAACAGCTTGTTGGATACGGCCGTACATTTCCCCATTCATTTCTGCCTGCTGGCCGAACTTTTGGGCAAGCGCCTCTAATGCTTCGTATTGTGCCTGGATAATATTGGCAGACATATTCCTTTAGCCGTCGGATTGATCTAGTTCAGCAAGCGCGGCCATTGCCGCAGTAAATTTTTGACTGGCTTCGACATATCGCTGTGTGGTTTCTGAATCTACTGGTTCGCCAGCAGTCAATTCCTCCTCAAGGGCTTTTTGCCCCAGTTTTTGCCAGGCTAAAAAAGTATCATGAACCCCTTGAAATTCAGGTGCCGGTTCTATTTGTTCAAAAAACAAAACTGTAGCTATGTTTAGCGCCCGAAAATATTGCCCCAGCTCAATTAAACGACCACTTTGGGTATAGGCGGTAGCTAAATCTTGCTGTATTGCCGTTGCTGTAGTCAATAACTCTAGATACATAAGCTCATCCTAATTGAACAAATCATAAGCCGCGCCGCCAAGCCAATCGCCAAATTCGGCGACCGGGCCCAATTTGCCACTGGCGGCCGCATCTGACAGATTATTTAATGCGCGGGAATCGCCAGTAACCCAGGCGCCAACAGCGTCGGCACCAATGGCATAACCGCGAATGACTTCGCCATATTTTCCGTCGAGGTTTTGTTGATGATGTTTAACCAATTGCTCGTGATCGCCGCGAATGAGGGCATCGGCCGTATCAATGGTGCCGACGACAAGTTTTTCCGCGACTTGCCCTGGCATCACATCGGCAGCAACGGCGGTATACTTTCCAGCTTCCGGGGAAATAGCCGAAGTAATTCCGTGTACGACACCAACGACGGCCGAAACTATTCCCGTTCTACCGGATGAAAAGACACCTGAAAAGTCAATCGCACCGGCCGCCAAACCGTCAACGACAGCGGCAGGTGTGCTAACGCCGCGTTCGGCAGCATCCATTCCAGCAATCAATCCCCCAATCGTGCTACCTGTCACGCGAAAGCCGAGACCTTCAACAATTCTAGTTACGCGTTCTCCAGCCGGTAAAAGGGCTGCCAGAGCACCAGCGCCCTTATGAGCTGTATCTACTGCCTTTAGAAAGCCATCCCGCACCAGTTCCTGCTCGGCCGTCAGGCCGCCGGAACCTGCTTTAGATGATCGGCCACTTCCACTTAGACCCGGCCCAGCCGTTCGACCGGTTCCTTGCGCCCCACCTGAGGCGGGGCTGCCTGCTGCTGCACCAGGCTGACCGCTGCCAGTAGGCGCATAGCTGCCGCCAAATGGCGCAGATGCTTCTTCTTCGGCTTGTTGGATGATTTGTTTGATTTTTATTGTGACGGATTTTGCTTCTTCTAGCGCCTGAATTAGGCGCTGCAGGGCTGGATAGGTTATTTGATCCATTTCGGCAAAGAAGGCATTGGCGCCCTGGCCTTCCCAGCCACCTTGTTCCAATGCTTGGACGGCTTGTTGGACACGGCCGTTCAATTCAGTGTTGCTCTCTGCTTCGTGTCCAAACTTCTGGGCTATCGCTTCCAGCGCGTCGTAATTTGTTTGAATAACATCAGCATTCATAACTCATACCAACTAGCTCCTCACAATAATTCCGCTAACAAAGTTTCAAGTTCGCTTTTGTTTGTCGTCTTAACCAACAATGCCGCCTCATCTTCCTGGGCTGGCGCGACAAGCCAGGTGTACACACTGTTTTGTACGAGGGTGAAATCACTTTTTTGTACCGTGTCTTCTCCTGCCTGCTTCAACGTTTGCAAAATCGAAACCCGAGGCGAATCGGCCAGGGTCGCAGCAAAAGCAGATGCCGTTTCCGCTGGAACGGTGTCACTGGTAAGCAAATCGGCGGCGGCCTGTGTTTGCCCCTCGCTGGCCAGTTCCCGTGCCCGTACAAAATCGGCACTGCTGACAGTCATCGTCAACCCGGCCGACTCGTCGCCATCTTCGTAGCCACAGAAATCAAATACCTGGGCCAGCAGATGTTCGTGCGACGACAGCAAAGAAAACTGGTGCAGTATATCGGCCGGCCGGGTGTGGCTGGCGATGTCGTCACCGCGAATGTGACCGAAATAGCGGCTGGGTTCGGCCCCGGCTTCCGGCCAGTGGAAGATGAAGATGGCCGTGGTAGAGTAGGCGCAAACGCCAACGGCCGTTAACAACGCCCGATGCAGCACCAATTCCCCATCTTCATTCAATTGGCCCAATTCCCGTGCTCGCAGCGCCCGGCCGGCCCAAACCATCGACATGGCTCGCTGCTGCGCCGTCAAATCACCCAAAGGATCAGCATCCAGACCGGGAATAGACTCAGCCTGCAATAAATCAAGAACAAAAATTAACTCCTCCCGCGAAAGAAGAATATTGATTGGCTCAAACCCATTCTCATCACTCATGTCAACCATCCTGTTTGTGATTATTTACGTCGAGACGCAGAGATCACGGAGTTATACTCGCAAAGGGCATAATCTGATATTTTGACCAGAGGTGACACGGTTGGAAACCGGCCACAGCCAGTATATTTTTCTCTGCGCCCTCCGCGCCTCTGCGGTTGTTCTTCCTAATCATCATCCATTTTGCCCTTGATGGCTTTACCCAACAAGGCTATGAACGGACTGGCGGCGGCAATGCCAAAGGGCACACCCATATTACTTTGTGGCGCAGCTGCGGCTGCCGGAGCGCCACCACCGCCGCTGAAACCACCGGCGGAACTGGCTGCTGCTGCCGGAGCTGAACTGCCGCCGCCGCCCACTGCTCCACCCAACGATTGATAACTCAACCGGGCTGGCGTTGCACCAGATTCACCGCTGCCTGCCGCCGCGCCCACCGACCGAAAATCGCGCTGTGCGCCGCCCCGGTAGGGATCGCTGATGTCGGTTTGCGGCGAAGAACCGCCGCCGCTGCCGCCACCTGAAGGGCTGCCGCCACCGGCCGAACCGCCACCAGAACCACTGCCCGCGCCTGATCCCGACTCGGCGCCACCTGTGCCGCTGCTGCCGGCGCCAGCACTGCTGCCGGCCGAATCACTGCCAAAGGAATCGCGTACCCCATCCAGCCAGTCACGGGGAATGCCGTAATCGCTTCCGCTGTTACTGCCGCCAAAGGCGTCGGTGACGCCGCTCAACCAATCGCGGGGAATGCCGTAATCATTGTAGTTACTGCCCATGTGGCCGCTGAGCGAATTGGTGACGCCGCTCAACCAATCACGGGGAATGCCGAAATCGCTGCCACTGCTGCCGAAGCCGCCCAGGAAACCACTGCCCAACCCACCAAATTGACTGCCGCCAAAGCCGCCGCCCAGGATGTTGCCAAACGTGCTGCCCAGTCCAGCGGCCGGATTGAAACCGCCGCCGCCCCAGGCGCCGCCAGCCGTACTACCACCACCCAGGCCACCCAGGGAGAAGGCGCGGCCCAACGCCGCTCCAATCGCCGACAGCCCGCCAATACCTGTTCCCGCACCGCCCAGACGGCCGCCGCTGCCAGCACCAGCCCCGCTTCTGAAACCGGTTGAGGCTTCTTCGTCGGCTTGCTGCATCACGTCGTTGATTTGTTTGCTGACAGCCTGTGCCTGGGCCAGCGCATCGGTCAGGCGCTGTACAGCCGGTAGAATATCGCTGTTCATCTCATTGAAGAAGGCATCGGAGCCTTGCCCGACCCAACCGCCACCTTCCAGTGGATCCATCGCACCACGCACCGCTTGCAGCATGGCAGCAATGGCTTCTGACTGCTGGCCGAACCGGTCGGCCACTTTTTCTAGTTCCTGGTAGTCTACTCGAATTATGTCAGCCATCTTATTCCTCCGTATACCAATACTATTCTCAAAGGAGTTTCTTTTCTGACAACTTGTTTACTCTCGGATGATAAATTTCAATGCGATGTTACTGCGTTCCAGATGGATGATGTCGCCGTTGTGCAACGGCCGTTTCTCATCCGTCACTGGCACCATATCCCCCGCATTGTTTTTGAGCGCCGTCGGGTTGCGGGATAGACTGTGGATAAAATACTGTCCCTCTTTTTCCGTAATTTGGACATGGCGGCGGGAGACTCGCAGGCCCGTTTTATACCGCTCCAAGTCAACCGCTACCTGATCGTTCAGGGCTTGATTCTTGTCCGGCCGACCAATGATGGCCGGCAGCCAATTCAATTTGTACACCTTGCCGGTCACTTGTTCCCGCAGATAAATGGGGTGAGTGGGCCGCTTGGTGCTGCTGGGCAGCGGCGCTTCTTCCTCCACCAGAACCAATCGTCCCCCGCTGTTCACCTGCTGATTGAGCTTCTCTTCGGCCACCAGCGGCGACTGATCGTCGGCTTTCAAAAGGGTATAATCGGTGGGCGAATCACTGAGATATTCCAATTCACGGAACTCTTGCAGAATCGCCTCGATGAATTCGGGTGGTGTCAGATTGGGGAGTGTTAAAGCCAGTTGGTCTGTTTTTTCAAACACATCAACCCGCAGTTCAAGTCGCTTTTTACTGCCACTCATGATTATTTCTCCTTTTGTGTTTCGTCGGATTCGTCACCGTTGCCGGCTATTTCCGGCAGCATACCGATAACATTGTCTAAGATGTCTTTGGGCGAGGCGCCAAAGAAGGATGGGTCAAAACCGGTTGCTTCTTTTAAGGATTCTTTGGCAAATTCCATCAAGACGGTGGAGTCATCCCAACTGGCAATTTCTGTTTTGTCGCCATTTGTTTGTTGGAAGATGATGCGGCGGATCATGTCGATGTAGGGCTTGGTTTCCGAGTCAACGGCCGTGCCATCTTCACCAATTTCAGCGCCCGGCAGGGGTTCAGCCCAGACCGCCTTTTGATCCGCATACTTCTTTTGAATCAGTTCTACCCATTTATCCAGCGCCTGGGCATTCTTTCCTTCTTCATCCTCCAGTTCGCTGCTGCTCATTTTGACACCCATGCCATCGTAAGGCGTTGCCACCTGAAGCATATTTGGAATGCCCGATTTTACAGTGAAGCCGCGACCAGGCGGCAGCTCTTTGCCGCGTAAGCCGGCAGGGCGGGTCGTGGCGCGCAATGTGTCCACCGCTTGAGCCGAGCGCAAACCGATCCCGTAATTGGATTGCTGCACCCGGCGGCGCAGTTCGCTGCTGGTATCCAGGTTCCCGGCGACGATGATGTGTAAACCGTCACGGCCGTACCGCCGCGCCAGTCCCGACAAATCACGCGCCGCGTCACGCAGTCGTTCAATTTCTTCGGCAAAATCGTCAAAATTGTCGATGATGA
>JBNKZT010000241.1:0-9255 GCA_050301775.1 Promineifilaceae bacterium (SeqCode) | reverse complement strand
GGTGATGCCGATGACGACCAGATCGCGGCTGGGGAAGCCTTCCCAGGCGGCGGCCAGCCAGGCCAGCGATTCGGCCGTGTCGGCTACTTGCAAATAAGCCACGTCGTTGGGAATACTCAGCCCTAATTCGGCCGGGCTGCGCTGGGCCAGAATCAGGGATGCGCCCAGTTCGATGGCTTTGCCGATGTAGGGATGGCCGTCGCTGCCGGTGCGGACGCGGGCGACGAAGCCGGCCCCTGGCTTGACTTCGCTGGTCTTTTCGGTGAGGTGGATGAGTTGGACGTCGGGGCCGGTGTAGGCTGGCGGTTGGAGGTGGGGGGTGTGGTGTACGGCCGTGCCCCAATCGGCCAGTAATTGTTTCAAATAACGGGTTTGCATGGCAGGGATTTTAAGAGAATTAAGCCAATATGGGAAATTTTCCCGCCGCATATTTGAGTCCACCGAAAAAAGTTCAACTTTTGGTCATTAACTGAAAATTTCTGTCGAGACGAAAAGTTGAACTTTTGGTCTTGAAAGGCTTTTTTCGGAAGAGTCATATTTAACTTCTCGGAAGTTCATACTATCGACTCATCCGGCTTGGTGCAGGCTAATTTCTGGGAAGTTAGGCTGGTTCTCTGGCAGAACGCCTTTTGTCCAAACAAGAAATGTTTTATACTGTAATGTAAGTCTCGCGTGTTTTGGTATCGGTGCAAGGAAAGGATAAATAGATGGGCGATAAAAAGAAGAAGCGATCTAAACAACAAACGCAGCCGGCATCTGGCGATGTCATCACTGCCCGGGTGGGTGATGGCGCTACCGGTGTGGCTGTAGGTAAAGATATCATTCAGACGGTCCACAACGTGCCTGGCGAACTAACAGAGGCGGATAAACTGAACCTCGACTCTGCCCTGTCCGGGCTTAATGTGGACTCGGTCCAGATGCGCCAGGTCTTGACAGAGAAGTTCAATGACCAGGAAGTGCGCAATCTTTGTTTTGATCTGGCGGTTGATTATGACGATTTGCCCGGTTTGGCAAAGGGGGATAAAGCCCGCGAGCTTATTTTGTTTTGTGTGCGCCATGATCGGCTTCAAGAATTGGTTGAACTCTGCCGTCGTTTACGGCCGTCTGTTTTTTAGCTCAATTGCAGTTGTTCAGGCTGATAAGTGTGTAAGGTGAAGACTGAAATGTCGGATCACTCCCCAAAATCAAACGATAAAAATAAACAAGCCTGGTTTGCCAGGCCGGGCCGTTCCCGTCCAGAGCGAGGGGGTGATGTTATCAGCGGCGAGGTCGGAGATCAGGCGCGGGGCGTCGTTATTGGTAAAAACATCATCCAGATTGGAGCTATTGTTGTGCCGGTCTGGCTGCTGCTGGCACTGTTGGTCGGGATAGCGGCCATTTTTGTTTTCCAGTTTGTAAATTCTCGCGGTCCCACAGAAATGAGCGGCGAGTTCAACATTGCTATCACTGAATTTGGCCAAATAGATGCCAATGGCCGGGTAAAATCTATCCCTGACGGCCGTTCCTTGAGCGGCTGGTTGTTTGAGCGTTTGCAGAAAGAATATGAGACGCTGCCGGTGGAATTGAGTGTGCAGATATGGCACGACAGCCTGGATTTAGGCGTGAAACTAGGCCCAATCACCGGAGTGACACCTGAGGAGCGGGAAGCCGCTGCCAGAGAATTGGCTAACAGGATTAAGGCCCACGTTGTTGTATATGGCTACTTTGTTGACGATGGAAATGACACGTATTTCGCCCCTGAATTTTATGTGTCCGATTTGCCGGATGCACCTGAACTGGCCGGCCCGTACCACTTGGGATCCCCGATTGCCGTCCGGCTGCCAATTGAGACGCTGGCTCAAACGTTGCAGGTCAATCCTACGCTCAACGCCCGTGTTAAAGCTTTGACCTTGTTTACCATTGGCTTTGCCTGGGAACTAGCCGGGTACCCGGCCAGGGCCTTGCAGCAGTTCCAACTGGCGGAAACAGATGAGGCGTGGCCCGATGGCCAGGGGCGAGAAATTTTATATTTGTTCCAGGGCCGTGAATCATTTTTCTTGTGGCAAGCTGGTGAAGTAGATGAAGCGGATGTGTTGGCTGCGTTTGAGAAAGCGCTGGCCTTGAACCAGGATTACGGCCGTGCCTACATTGGCATGGGCAACTTTTACCGGGAAAAGGCGGATCGCCAATATGATGCGCTTGTGGACTTAGTTAAGGCCAACGGGATGGAAACGGCCGTTTTCGCCCAGTCCGTTGCCCAATTTGAAAACGACGCCAGGCTGGCCACCAACGCTTATCTGCAAGCTCTGGATGCAGCTTCCGACTCCCCGGAAGGCCAGGTGGCTTTGAAAGGTCACCTGGGATTGGGCGGCTTGCAGAATCGCCAGGGCGCGTTGTACATGGCCATCAAGCAGTTTGAGCGGGCCGGCGGCTTTTTTGATAAAGCGTTGGCCGAAAACGAAAAAGCTTTGACTCTGGTCGAAACCGATGATCATCGCTACCAGGCGTTAGCCTACCTGGGTGTGGGAATTGCCTATCATCAAAAAGCTGCCCTGCGCCGCCAACAGGCCGATTTGGCCGAACGTGACAGCCAGGTACAGCAGTGGTTGGAATCGGCCATCGCTGCCTATAGCCAATGTATTGCCCACGTTGATGCCGAACAGCCGGACTGGTTCTTGCAGCAGCTTAAAACAGAAAATTGTTCACCTTTTATGGAGGCAGCTCAAGCTGATTTGAGCGCTCTAACTGGAGGCGATAAATGAGAAAATTTTGGTTACTGTATGGACGCAGCGTCTGGGGTGTGCTGGTCGTACTGCTGCTGTTCGGTTCCGCCTGCCGATCAGATGTGGAGGTGACGCCCACGCTGCTGCTGCCCACGCTGCCGGCGCAGCCTGTTTTGCCGTCACCGACTGTACCGCTGCCCACTGATACGCCAGAAGCGGCCGTTACGCCCTCTCTTTCTGAGTTGCCTACAGCAGCGCCGCCAACAGCCACGGTAACGGCCGTGCCCACCATCTGTGTTGCTCAGCAGCCGGCAGGTTGGGTTTCATACAATATCCAACGAGGGGATAACTTATTTCGCCTTTCCCTGCGCGGCGGCGTAACCGTTGAGCAGATCAAACAGGTCAACTGCCGGGAGTCAGATACGATTTATATTGGCGAGCGCCTTTTTGTGCCGCCGGGCAGCGTGGTGATAGTTAATAACCCACCGCCGGCCGAATTTGCGCCGCCAGCCGGCGGTTTGGAGCAGCCGGCGCCACCGCCTTGCGGCACGCCGCCTGGCCCTCCGTGTAATGGACTGGAGCCGACCGATGTGCCCGCCCTTGAGCCAACTGACGCCCCGGTGACGCCGGTCGTGGTGACAGTTGTGGTTACGGTAGTCGTTACCGCGACACCTCAGCCCTAAGGAGACGATTCCGATGGTGGAAGAAACACCTGAATTTAATTATACCTATGAAAAAGATGAACCAATTGATGTTTACCGGGTTGTCGTCAAATTTGTTGACGAAATACAGTTCCAGGAAGGTGAAGACGTTATAAACTATATCGAGAATGGAAAATACTTACTGGAAACCTTTCCCGGCATAGAAATTCGCCCCTTGTGTACGACTTTGCCCCCGGATCGCATTGAGGAGCTTGTTGCCGAAGCGAAAGAATATGATCCCGATTACGCGGACGAAGCGCCCAATTTCCTCAACTTTTTTGGCGTGACTTATCCGCCGGGGACAGATGCTGAGAAGTTGGCGGAGATGTTTTCGGTGTCGGATGCGGTGGAATATGCTTACGTGGAGGGGAAAGTTCCCCCACCACCGGGGGTGAACCCGGATGATGATCCCAAATTCTCCCGGCAAGATTACCTGAGGCCGTCGCCAACTGGTATCGACGCGGCCTATGCCTGGCAGTTTAATGGTGGCGATGGCACAAACCTCCATTTTATAGACATTGAGCGCGGCTGGCTGCTTAACCTGGGCCATGAAGACCTGCATCATATCCCCATCAACCACATCTCAGGGGTAGATAGAGATTATCAGGCGCATGGCACGGCCGTTTTAGGTATCGTTGCTGCCGGTGATAATACTGTCGGCGGGGTGGGCATTGCCCCCAATGCCGGGCAAGTCAGTGTAGTGTCACAATGGCGTGACGATGGTAGTTACAATACCTACGAGGCCATTTTGGATGCGCTTGATGTGCTCGCTGCCGGCGACGTGCTTTTGCTGGAAGCGCAGGCTTACGCTAACAACCTAACCTATCCCATCGAATGGTACCCGCATATTCACGCTGTCATTCGCCTGGCCACAGCCAAGGGGGGTGTCGTGATTGAGCCGGCCGGCAACAGCGGGATTGATTTGAATGTGACACCGGACAAAGATGGCAAACTGGTTTGGCAGCCGGGGCATCCGCAGCATCATGATTCGCTGGCAGTCGTGGTCGGCGCAGCCGGCCGCCAGGCCAACCAGTGGCAGCCGATGTGTACCAACCAAGGCTTGCGGGTGAATTGTTTTGCCTGGGGCGAAGGAGTATACACAACGTCGCTTGACCCCAATAATGTGGCTATCAAAAATGGGTATACCAGCCAGTTTAGCTGTACCTCGGCTGCTTCTGCGATTGTGGCCGGAACGGCCGTTGTCGTGCAGAGTATTGCTAAAGCCTACCCGGCAGTGAACAATGGCCAGCCCTTTTCACCAACCCGGCTTCGTGACTTGTTAGGTGATAAGGACAAAGGCACGAACTCGAATGACCCTATCAACGATCAAATCGGTGTGATGCCGGATTTGCAGACTATTTTGCGAGGATTGCCGGGACTGCCGCCGCCATAAGTTGCAGGTGCTGCCATTTGTTTTTGTTCATTGCGGCCCTCTGGACTGGCTGGCCAGGGGGTGTTGTGTACGGCCGTTGCCCAATCAGCCAATAATTGCTTCAAATAACGGGTTTGCATGAGGGAATTTTAGCGTAAAACGTAATGGTTTAACCCTGGTTAAATTTCATTTGAACCGCCCTTATTTTTGAGGTTAACGGCCGTATAGTTCCAAATTAACCCTTGCCATTGTTTTTATGCACTTGCTCCGCCATAATACACAGTCGAAATTGATAGGTACACCTTAAACTATTATTATCGGCTTGCCTGATAGGAGCGTGACATGATTGCTAGCTTTTTACTCGCATTGCGTGAAGGATTGGAAGCAGCCCTGATTGTAGGGCTGACGATTGGCGTCTTAACCAAGATGAAACGCCGGGAGCAAATGCCGGCAGTGTGGACTGGTGTAGGGGCGGCAACGGCCGTTTCCCTCATCGTCGCCCTCATTTTGCACCAGGTGGGCGCCGAATTGGAAGGGGCAGCCGAACAAATCTTTGAAGGTGTGACCATGTTCCTGGCCAGCGCTGTCCTGACCTGGATGATTTTCTGGATGGCCCGGCAGGGGCGGCAGGTTCAGGATGAACTGCAAGCTGATGTCAAAATGGCATTGGTGCGCGGCGGCCGTTGGGGGCTGTTCGCCATCGCCTTTTTTGCCGTGGTTCGTGAAGGCATCGAGACGGCGTTGTTCCTGACGGCGGCGGCGATGACGAGTTCCGCCCAGCAGGTATTGATTGGCGGTTTGGCCGGTCTGGCTGCGGCGGCGTTTTTAGGCTGGTTGTTGTTTGCAACGGCCGTTCGCCTTAACGTGCGCCGCTTTTTCCAGGTGACCAGCGTCCTGCTCATTTTGTTTGCCGCCGGACTGATGGCCCACGGCATCCACGAATTCAACGAAGCCGGCCTGATTCCGGCCGTCATCGAACACGTTTGGGACATCAACCATATCCTGGATGAAAATTCGGTCGTGGGCCTGACCTTGAAAGCGCTGTTCGGTTACAATGGCAACCCGTCGCTGACCGAAATTCTGGGGTATCTGGGCTACTACGTAGCCATCATTCTGGGTCTTCGCCAGGCTGGACGCCGCGCAACGGCCGTTGTCCGCGAAACAGCCGTTAGCTGAAAATGAAAGCCCGTTTGTGTTGACTGGCAGTTGTTTGTCAAAGATCACCGGTTTCTTGTATGATACCGGTGATTCTTGTTAGTGATCAGAAATATTGAGGAGACACCACGAGTTACACACACCAGCAAATGAAAGAAAATAACCCTAAATTTTCTTTCTCTCTGTGTTCTCTGCGTCTCTGCGGTTAATTTACAAAGAGGTAATCTCATGAAGCTCAGTGCTCGTAATGCGTTCAAAGGAACAGTTAAACAGATCGTTCATGGTGCGGTCAATTCTGAGGTCGTTGTGGAGCTGCCGGGTGGCCTGGAAATGGTGTCGATCATCACCAAACATTCGGCCGAATCATTGGGGTTGGTTGTGGGGAAGGAAGTTTACGCGGTGGTTAAGGCGTCTAACGTTATGATTGGGGAGAGCCACGAACCGAAATAGAGTCTTCAATCGCATCATCCAGGTTCACGGGTCAGTCACTTCCCTGGTGGCTGGCTCGTTGTCGTTAGCTGAGCCAGGGGGATGAACCGGCCAAGTCGATAATTCGTTTCTTCGTCATTTTTCTGGAATGCGGGATCGTATTGTTGTTTGTGTAACGGCCGCTGCGCCACAATCGGTTTTTGCGGTTCCAGGTAACAAACTCGCAGCCGTCGCGGACCAATGTCCGCTTCTTCTTCAGTTTGCCCGGCGGGGATGTCGGACGCGGATGTGGATTCGGCGAGGTGGATGATGCGGCTGCCATCGGCTTGAATTTCTGCCCGGACTATGATGCGGATGTGGCCAGGCGTGAGTAAAATATCGCCTGGTCGGGCAGCGCTGGGAGTGGGCACGGCCGTAAACAAATGGTTGCCGTTCCGAGAACCAGTGGTCACATCACGATAAACCCAGCCGCATCTCAAAAAGCCTAATCCGAGTTGATGGTGGGTAACGGCCGTTTTCCCCATCACTGTCCGGCAGGCATTCACCAGGTGGGTGAGCGCCTGCTGGACAAAGGCCGAACAATCCACGCCGATGCCATAAGTTTTGAGCCAGCTGCGCAGGATACGGCCGTTATGTACTTTTTCACCGGTCGGCAGCGGAACCAATCCCTGCCGCATCGCTTCTTGTAGCAAGGATTGAATCTCAGCAACTTCGGCTCGTCCGGCTGTCAGCAGTCTTTCCCGTCCATCTGGATCATAAAACCAGCCGGCTAGAAACTGTTTGACGGCTGCCAGGGCCTGCTCTCGGGCCGCTTTGACCCGCCGCAGCCGGTCGCGATGCTGCTTTTTCAGGCGGGCGAAGTCGTCTGGCCGGTCCATGATGGCCAATGTCTGCATCATGTAGGGGGCATGAACCGGTACAATCTGCGGTTTAGCGGCATCCGGTGGGGCGACGTCAATTTCAATCTGCTGAAAGGCCGTCAGAAACTGCTCAATTTCGCTGCTGATAAACCTGTCCCAATCCGAATCAGTGTTCATCCGTGTTCATCTGCGTCCCATCGATTTGGTGATAACGATCCAGTATCAATCGTTCACTTTCGTGCAGCGCGTCGGTCACGCCACTACCGGGCACGGCCATCACGCGGCTGTCGGCGAAGTAGGGGAAATCGAACTGCACCGGATTGCCAGCCTGTAAGTCGGGTAAGGGCATGAGCCGGGCCGTCAGCGGCTTGTCCAACCGGCTAGCCAGGGCGGCCACGTCCAGCAAAATGCCGCTTAAACTAGCCAGTTCAATATCGCCGGGCAGGGGAATTGTGTCCAGCCCCACGCCACACACCGCCGCATACCCCAACAAATCATTTAACGTCACTTTGCCCTCACCGGCCCGCAGCGCCAGGACCGAATCTTCCAGCACCGGCAGCATCAGGCCGGAAAAGCCGCAGCGCGGGAACTGTGCCCGGCCGATGGCTTCGGTGATGAAGGCGGCGGCAAACAGGCTGCCCGGTGCGCCGACATGGGGCAGTCCCAACGCTTCCATGGCGCCGGCCAGGCTTTGGGCGGCGGTCGGGTAGGGGGCCAGGGAGAAGTCGAGGCCGTGGAAGGGGATGTTGAAGGTGTTGGCGAGGGTAACGGCCGTTGCCACCAACCCCTCCGCCGCATTTTCAATCGCTGCTACCAGATTGGCCCGCGCCTCGACCAGTGTCTGCGCTGATTGGATGGCACGCAGCGCCAAATCGGCCGCTTCCACCGCGATGGCAAAGCTGGGCGTCCCACCGGCGTGGTAGGCGACGGGGAAAAATGGCGAACCGGGCGGGCAGTTGGCCAGTGCCGCCAGGTAGAGGTTGCCAAAGCCATTGGACTGGATGGTGCTGACTTGTTTGATGACGTTGGCGGTGTGGTGGATGCGGTTGAGGTCGATACGGCCGTTTTTATCGGCAATCTCAATCGTGGCAAATAACACATCGGTGGCAGCCAGCAAGTTGGGGATGCGGTCTACCCAAGCCGCATCGTGCGTCAACCGCACTGGCCCCAGGCTGATATAGTCGGCTCCTGCTGCCTGCCATTTAGCCGCAAAGTCAACGGTCGTAATCGTTACATCATCCCACCAGTCGGGGAAAGGGGTTAGGGCCAGCCGGACAGTTTGCACCGGATAGGTGAATGCGGTCCGAGCGGCGGTGTAAAAGCGGGCAGCTAATTCAGAATCAATATCAGGATCACAAAACAGAGTAACAGAGCGGATTTCCATGCCGAAAATTTACTCTGTTTCCCTTGTTTTGCCAATGCGCTAACGTCTGGTGAATACTAAATAGTTATCCCCTTGAGAGTATCATTTGCCACTGGCCATTTCCTATATTTAGGCCATACTTGGACTGTCCGATTTACCAATCAGAGAAATTTTGCAGAGCACTTCCAACCAATACGTTATAAGGAATATAAATGAGTAAACAACACCTGGCCGATATGTTTTTTCAGAGTGCGCGGACTTATGCTAATGAAACGGCCGTACGCGTCCAAATTGATGGGCAGCGACAGTCGCACAGTTATCGTGAGATGGGCAACACCATTCGCCAAATCGCCCGCGCCTTGCTGTCCCTGGGCGTCCAGCCTGGCGACCGCATCGGCATCTTCTCCCAAAACCGGCCGGAATGGACATGGGTCGACTTCGCCATCCTCAGTATTCGGGCCATCTCCGTTCCCATTTACGCCACCAACACCAAACATCAGGCCGCCTACATCATCGACGACGTGGAAATGGCTATCATCTTCACCGGTGATCAGGAAAACTACGACAAAATACAGGCCATCAAAGACAGTTCGCCCAGCCTGAAACACGTCATCGCTTTTGATGAAAAAACGGCCATTAGCGGATCCGAAGCGCAGCATTTCAGCCAATTTCT
>JBNKZT010000240.1:0-9292 GCA_050301775.1 Promineifilaceae bacterium (SeqCode) | reverse complement strand
GCCGAATCAGCCACCAGGAGCCAGGCCTGGATACGGCCGTCCACCGCTTTCACGACTCGCCTTACCGTCAAATCAAAATTCCCGGTAACTAAGACAGGTGATGTTTCATTTGGTTGGCCAATGGCGTAAAGGCCTGGCTGAAATTTGGGGTAAGGGGGGATTATGCGGAAAAACAACGCCCACACATCTTTCAGAAGCGTGCGCCAGGTGACACGATGGTGCAGGCGCCCGGCCACGCCCGGCAGCAGTTTCACCGCTTTTGGCGAGGCGGTCATAGACTGGACAGCGCAAGGCAGACAGCAGGTAGCAATTCCTGCCCCATCTTCACCGGTTGGCGTCAGTGCCATGAGTTCGGGAAGGGCTGCTTCGTATAAGACCAGTGTTCCGCCTAAATGCGAGGCGGCGCGATGGCTTTTGAAGCCGCTTTCGGCCAGCAAACTGTCAAAATCGTGCAGCGCCAATGTGGTCGTGCGCGTCAACAGCCAGGTGATGAAGGCCAGGGGCAAGCGAATAAGATAAAACAGCAGGCGGACCAGTTTGTTTTGCGGGATGACTTCGTCGGCGATGAGGATACGGCCGTTCTCCGCCAATAAAAAGCGGCAGGCCGCCAGAACAAATTTTTGTGTATCCATTGGCAGTTCGCTGAACACCAGCGTAGACACAATCAAATCAAACGACGCCGGTTCAAATTTGTCGCCGATGAGCGTGGCATCCATTTGTTGCAGCGTCACCTGCCCGGCCAAACTGGAGGCAGCGATTTTGGCCTCCGCTTCGGCCAGCATGATGGGGGAAGCGTCGATGCCGGTGATAACTGCCCCTTGTTCGGCCATGAGTTGGGTCAGCGTACCCGTGCCGCAGCCAATTTCCAGGACGCGTATCCCCGGCCAGACATAATCACGAGAGATTTGTTTTTTGAGCGACGTTAACCGTCCCAACGTCAGTAGTTGAATGCCGCGATCATAATTTTTCGGGCTGGTTTCCAGCCATTTCATGAAGACGGTGGCCATTGGAATTTCCTTTCTCCGCCTACATTATACACTTGTTTTTGAGTTGAATGATGTTAGCAAACAACAAACGTCTGTTCATACATTTTGTCGTACCGAAGGCATGTCCAGCCCTGATCATCTGGCATTTGGCAGCGATGGCCTTCTCTCCATGGCTGAAAAGACGGAGGGATGGGGGCGGATTGACCCAACCAGTATTGTGACCCCGGTGGTGAATGGTTTGTCTATACTGTCTGTGGCTGGTTTCCGCCTGTGCCACTTCTAGTTAACATGACCATTTTCCCTAAAATTTAACAATGCAAATGTTTACTTGTATTATCGTTCGCATTACAATGTATGTGATAAATATCCCAGAGTGAATCCGTTCCAATCGGAACAGAAGAGAATGCCAGAGCATAAGCGCGACTCGAGGCAATAAATGATTGATGACTCCGAGAAACGGCGAACAGACAAGTTTGGCAGTGGATTTCTTTCCAATTTAGACCTCGTCGAACCTGAAATTACCTATCGCCCTGTTCCCCAAAATATTGATATTCATTCCGCTGGTGATCGCCCGGTATGGCGAATCCGGCTAGATTTAGCATCCGATCCATCTCGTCGTCTTGGCCTCGATATTAACGGAGAGGTAATACTAGGTCGTAATATTGACGCTCCCAATCTAGTCGATTTGACAGAATTCGGTGGGGGTGATAATGGTGTATCCCGGCAGCACGTGGTCCTTAAGCCGACCTCAAATGATTTGTTCGTTATTGATTTAGGCAGCACCAACGGCACATTTTGTAACAACGAGCAGCTTGACGTGGATGACAATTATTCTTTGTCCAGCGGTGATACGTTAACGTTGGGCCGGCTGCAATTTATTGTCCATATCATTCACCGACCTGTTGTTCAAACAACGCTTCTTTCGTCATCGTTAAATTTGGAAGATGCGTTGATGAAAGTTGCCCGGGCGATTACGTCAAAGCTGGAATTGGATGAAGTGCTCAATCAAATTGCTGAGATGGCGATGTCGCTTACTTCGGCTGGTGAAACTGGTATCTGGCTGGTCGATGAACTGACCGGCGAACTGTTTTTGGAAGCTGAACGGGGGATCACGGATGAACGCGTACGGCGGATGCGCCTTCCCATCCGCCGTGATACGCTGGTCGGCAAGGTGATCCGTACTGGTAAGCCGACTCGCGCCCGCCGTGCCCCCGGCGAAGACCAGATTAAGGTTAAGACGAATTATCTGGTTGAGGCGTTGGTTTATGTGCCCATTAAGCTGGGTCAGGAAACGTTGGGAGTGTTAGCGGCCGTTCACCGGGAGGCAGGTCATCGTTTTCAAGAACGGGATGAACGCCTGTTGTCAGCCATCGCTGATTCGGCGGCCATCGCTATTCAAAATGCCCGTTTATACGAAGCCACGGACCAGGCGCTGCAAGAGCGGCTGGAAGAGCTGTCGGCCTTAAATGAGGTGTCGCGTACGGTTTCCTCTTTGATTGATTTGGACAGTGTTTACACGGTTCTGGCCGAGCAAGTGAACAAATATTGGCCGGTCGAGGCGGTAAGACTGTATCTTTTGAATGAAAAAGACAAGATGCTGTACCCGTTATCGGCTCAAGATGGTCAAGAAGCGGTACGGCCGTATCCCAGCAGCGCCGGCATTATCGGTGAGGTTGCCCGGACAGGGCAGGCCATCATGACCAATGATGCCGCTAAACATGCCAGTTACGATGAAAGTATCGACGGCTTAAATAGTCATCAAACCCACTCCATTGCCTGTGTGCCGCTGCGCAGCAATCGGGTTGTTGGCGTATTGGCCTTGATTAACAAAACCGATGCTGCCGATTTCACAGATGAAGACTTGTATCGTTTACAGGCCTTTGCTAATCCCATTGCAACGGCCGTAGAAAACGCCCGCCTTTTCGCTGAAGCCACCCGACAGCGGGCCGCCATACAAGCCACTGCTCAGGCACTTCCTCAACCACTTATCATCCTGGATGAGCGTGGCGAGGTCCTCATTTCTAACAAGGCCGCAAAGGAAATCCTTGAAAGCCACATGGCCGAACTGTTTGAAGCCTTTAGCAACGGTGTTGGCCTGACCAAAGAAATCCTCATTGGCGAAAAAACATTTCTAACCACAACTGAGCATGAATCCGATCTTGGAACCATCATCGTTATGCAAGACATTACCTATGTCAAAAAACTAGAAGAAGAACGTTCCGATTTTATGCACGCATTATCCCACGATCTAAAAAGCCCCCTGACTTCGATTACCGGTTGGGCACAACTGCTGGAAAAAGTGCAGCCATTAGATGAAAAAGGGGCACGTTATGTCAATCGAATTTTGGCCGCCAGTGATCGCATGTTGGAAATGATTGAACAACTGCTGCACACCGTCGATCAGCGCGAAACCGGCGAGATTGTGCAAGAACCATGCGATTTGCTCCAGCTTGTCAGACGGGTACAAAATGACGTTCAGGGAGCGGCCTTAAACAAATCGATCAACGTGGCTGTTCAGCCGCAGGGTGAACCCTATGAGATTGTAGCCGATACCAATCGGATGTATCACATGATTCTGAACCTGGTTGATAATGCGATTAAATATTCCCCAACCGGAACGCAGGTTGATGTTTGTCTTGAATTCAGGGCAACAGGCATCGTTATTTTGGTACAGGATGACGGCCCCGGCATTCCCAAGGAAGATTTGGATTTTGTATTTGATAAGTATTATCGGGGGAAACAAACAGATATATCGCCAGGGGCCGGTTTGGGATTATCCGTGGTAAAATCAATCGCCGAAGCGCATGGTGGACAGGTCGCTGTGGCCAATCTGCCGGAGCGCGGGGCCGAATTTATGATTACGCTGCCGGGCAGCTTACGCGTAACTGCTGAATAAAAAAGTTGCAGAGTTGCAAAGCGGCAACGTTTAGGACAATTTGCCATCTTGCAACTCTGCAAACTTGCTGCTTTTTTAGCCCGCTAAAAATTCATCCAGGCTGGCTTTGCTAATGCGGTAAGCCCGGCCGATTTTACGAGCCTTCAAATCACCATCTTCAATAGCGGCAATGACATCCTCTTCAGCAACCTGAAGGATGGCGGCAGCCTGAGCCGGCGTCATCACGTCTGGCGTGCTGCTCGCCGATTCGGCCGGAGCCGACATGGCCGTGGGTGGCTGCTGCGCTGCCTGAGGTTGCTGCTGCTGCTGCATGGACTGCATGGCCGCCATACCCATCGCACCAAATCCAATTTCGCCCATACCACTGCCTCCTGAGGGATTTTTGGCCGCTTCCACGAAGGCATCGGCCTGCTGCTTTTGCACGTAGCTGGTGCCATAGCCCATGTTGGTAACGACGGCCAGTGAATTGGGATGCAGCGCTAATCGAATGTTGAAATCAACCAGCACCATACCCACTGCATCAAACTCTTCCTGGAGCAGACCAACGAGTAGATCGTTCAAATCTTTGGAGAAGGATTGCAACTGGGCTGGACCGAGGTTTTTAGCGATGGCCAGTTCGCTGAGTTTGTCCTGCATCATGACGCCCATCATGGGGTCAAGACGCTGTTTGATTTGAGACAATGCCACGCTGTCGCGGAAGGCGTCCATGGCATTGATGAAGCGCCAGGGGTCTTTGACTTTGACGACATAGGTGCCGTTGCCGACGATGGCGCTGGCGCCGGGCTGCCGCTGGGGATGTTCGATGACGATGGGGTTGGCTGTCCCCCATTTCAGGGTCATGTCGGTGGTTTTGACGTAGTACACGTCGGCGGTGAAGACGTTTTTGCCGCTGAAAGCGACGGTTTCCATCAAGTCGGTGAGGAAGGGGATGTTGGCGGTGGTCAAGGTGTGGGTGCCAGGGGTAAAGGTTCCCATGGGTTCACCACCACGCACGAACACGGCCGTTTCTCCCGGGTTGACAATACATTGCGAGCCTAACCGGATATCGCCCAGGCCGCCACGCGGGAATTTCTGGACAATTTCATCTCTCAGCCAGGTCTCAATAGCTACACGATCAAAAATACGGGCCATAATTACACTCCTCGTAAATGTAGCGCGATTTGGCAAATCGCGTTACGGATTCATTTACTACGCAACACCTGCCAAAATCTCGCTGCGTGTGCTAAACGTTTCTTTTGCTTCTTGCAAAGCTGAGGTCAAATCACGAATGCCACCAGCAATGTCGCCATCGTCACGCGTAACTTTTTCCAACGCAGCCACACTGGCGGCAATCTGGTCTACGTGGTTTAACATGCCTTCATCGAAGGCATACAGTTGGGCCAAATCTTCTTCTTTGACTTTCACAGCATCAAAAAAGCCAGCATATCCCTCCGGGGCATCTTTGATGGAGCCAATCAGACCCATGAGCAATGTGTCGGCGCGGCCCAATGGTTCGGCATGGTCCATTGCTTTGATGATGTCGCGGCTCAGTTCATGATGAACATTGCCCAATTGCAGGCGCACCTCTTCCAGGCGGGCTGAAATGGTTTCGCGCATCAGTTGGTCGGCTTCCCGGCGGCGGCTGCGTTCCATGTACCCATCCAGCCCTGGTATTTTATTCAACAACTTGCCCAGGCCGGTTGATTCGCCAGTTATTTTCTCATATAAATCGGATACGTAATCTTTCATAATTCAAAATTCTCCTTGAATGAAATGTCAAGATGTCTCTTCCCATCTGACAAATAGACAGGAAGCTGATGGTAAAAGTCACAATCAATCCAAAAAATATTCAGTGCCGCAGTAGGGGCAGCGAATGACGCCTTTGCCAGCTAATTCCAGTTCGCCCGCACAGTTTTCGCATTGGGAAAGCTGACGCAGGTCGCTGGCCTGACGAGAGTATAACATCCCTTCGTCCCAATTAACATAACCGGCGAATAAACCCATGCCGACTAACTCGTGCAGCATGTGTTGGACTTCGTCGCGGCTGGATTTCATTTCGATGACCAGATCGCTGATGGCGACTTGACCGCGTGTTTTGACGATGTTGAGTAGTTCGCGCTGTTTGTTGGCCTGGGCTGAGGCCGCTGCTTCCTGGCCGCCTTTCCACAGCATGTAACCGCCGACGCCAAGCTGGGGCAGCACCAGGACGGCCACGCCGATGACCCAGCCCAGGGTGGCCGCGCCGCCGGTGAGGCTGCCTTCGTTGTAGTAAACGCCCATCAAGACGCTGATGATAATACCGACGATAACGCCGCCAGCGAGTAAGATGATGCCGATTGTTCGTCCCATAATTTCTCCAGTGATGAGGGTTGAGGACTGAGGACTGAGTAATGATGTTTTCTCAGGCCTCAGTCCTCATCACTCAGTCCTCTTTTAGCCAAATCCGCGACTGCCACCGCCACCGCTGCTGAAGCCACCGCCGCCAAAGCCGCCACTAAAGCCGCCGCTGGAACGGCCGCTGCTGCTGCTGGGCGGCGTGCTTTTCATGATGGTTGAGGTGGAGTTGAGCATTCGTGTCAGACCTTTGGACATGGATTCCAGGCCGCCGGTTAAGCTGCCAGACATGCCTTCGAGGCTGGGGGTTGTCATGCCACCACTGGGTTGGCTGCTGGTAGGCCGGGTGTAGTGACCGTGTGGACGGCCGTAGTAGTAGGGATGGTACCAGGTGGGAATGGGGGTGGTGGACACGGCCGTAAACTTGCGAATCCAAGTGCGTTCCAGACCAAAAGCGGTGGCGTAGGGCAGGTATTTCTCAAAAATGTCGCCAGCGTCTTCCAGGCTGCGGTATTGATCGATATTTTGTAAGTAGGTTCTGAACGCCTGCCATTGTGCGGCCGTTTCTGTCCCTTTTTGCGATTTAGCCGGCATGTAACGGGAGACGATGAGGAAAGCGACCCCGGTTAGACCAATGGCGAAGGAAGGGCATACGGCCGTTAAAATATCCGCACCCAACGCGGCTGGAATGGCAAAAAAAGCGCCCAGCGCACCGGCCATGACGACGAAGGAGAAGCAGCCGTAGCTGTTGCGTACCGTCTCTGGTGAGCGGGGAACCAGTCCATCCGTAACCAATTCCTGGTAGAGCATTTTGCGCAGATTGGGCAGTTTGTCGGCAAATTTGTAGCGCAGGCTGTTGAGTGAACGCTCTTCCTTACCCCGGAAAATATCTTTGAGGAAGCGTTGTTCAAACGGCCGTAAATCGCTGTCTGATTTTGCGGTGCGGGTGAAGGAGTGATTATTTTGCTCTTCGGTGATGGTGAGATAACCGCGCCGGGCCAGGTCGAGCAGGGTGGAAATAATGTCGCGCATGTCGGCTTTTTCATCAACCAGTGTGCCGACGACGGCCGGTGGCAAATCGTTGGGCGGTTCGGTGATGTATTCGGGCACAACGATGCCTGTTTCCGGGTCGCGGCCGCGGGCATACCAGAGCAGCAGCACGGCCAGCGGCCCGCCGATTAGGATGAGCAGGGCGATGACCAACACGACCAGGCTGATGGCGTCGGCTTGTTGGGCGCGTTTTTGCCATTTGGGTGTTTCAATATTCAGGATGCCGTGTGGGAATTGGACGCGGACTTCAAGCTGCTGATCGGTGGCCAGGGCAGTTTGTAGATCGTAGGTGATGGTACGGCCGTTATCCCCCACATTGGTTTGCACCCGGTCCGACTCGTTCCCATCCACGTAAGCCGCGACCAAATAATCGCCGGTGTTGCTGTTGATTTGTGGCTGAACCCCTTCCGGCAGATGGATGGTGACCCGGCTGGCATCAATCCAGGATGGATGGTCGGCCGGAATCGCCTTCCAGTAGATCTGATCACCGTCTCCTGCTTCCAACGTGCCGACCTGGATACCGCCGACGACGGTGTAACTGAACTGGAAGGTGCGGCTGCCAACGGTCGGCTCAAAGTACCAGTAAATGCTGACTTCGCTGGAACTGCGTGAGACTTCAAAGGTATGTTCGGTGTTGCTGCTGGATTCGGTGTAACTGCCGTTGTCATCGCGGACGCTGATGTCAACAATGCCATCGTTGTTGCCATTACTGCCAGTGTAGATGGTGCCGTAGCCGTAGGTGAACGGCGCACCGGAGAAGTTGAGTACCTGCGTTTCCACGACGCGCATTTCACCATTTTCCAATAAGGTGATGTCGACGTCGAATTGTTCCCAGTAGAAACTTTTTGTCTGGGCGGAACTGTTTTGGGGGTGCAGTAAAAATAGGAAAAGCAGGAGCAGGAGTGGAAGAATACGTTTTGTTTTCTTTAATATTTTTATCATGGTGTTTTCCGACTCATTGAACAAACGGAGCTTCCCATATTATACGATGCAAAGCGTAAGTTTGAAAAGGATTCCTATTTAAGGTTTATCCCAACCAGTTATCGATGATGGTTTGTAGTTGACCGGATTCGGTTAAGCGGTTCAACCTATCATTTAGTTTTTGCAATAAAACCTGGTCATTTATACGGACAACGAAGGCGAAAGGTTCTACGGTGATGGGATCAGGCAGTGGGACGAGGCCCGGCTGTTCTTGGAGGGCGAGTCGGCCGCTGATAGCGTCGATTAATACGGCGTCGGCCTGACCCTCAGCAACGGCCGTTACCGCTTCCTCGGCACTGCCAAACGGCAAAATGGTTAGATTAGACAGCCGGTTGGCCCAGGTATTGGCTTCGACGTGGCCTAATGCACCTAACTCGACGGCGAGGATACGGCCGTTCAAATCTTCCATCCCCTCAATGCCCGTTTCCGACTGAGGCACAATCAAAATTTCACCGGCATTAAAATAAGGCTCGCTGTAAGCAAAATCACGCGTTCGCTCCGGGGCAATGACCAGCGCCGAAATCAACACGTCCACCTGCTCCGTCGCCAGCGCATCATACAGCCCATCGTAACCAAAATAGACAAACTCGACCCTCAGGCCTAAATCAGTGCCGATGGCTTGGGCTAAATCGACGTCCAGCCCACGCAGCCCGCCGTCATCGACCACCTCAAACGGTGGGTAAGTCGGGTCCAATCCCACGCGCAAAACGCCAGTTTGTTCAATGCGCTGCCACGTAGCATTTTTGGCCCGGCAGGTAACAAGAAACAGCAAGCATAAAACGTAAAACGTAAGACTTGCTACTTGCCACTTGCCACTTGCCACTTCAATTCCCGGTGTAACTTTGAATCTCGTCATAAATCGGTTTCTTCACAAATTCCGGTGTGACCAGTGTGTAATAATCCATGTAACTTTTGGTGGGCGCGGGAAAGCGGAAAGCCCAAATGGCCACCATTTTTACGTAGGGCCAGTTGGCTTCGGCGAAAGCTAGAGCGTCGAGCGTGTACTGGATGCGCTGTGCCGGCCGCACGGCCATCGTCCAGCGGGGGTGGTCGTTCCAGCCGGTTT
>JBNKZT010000239.1:0-9293 GCA_050301775.1 Promineifilaceae bacterium (SeqCode) | reverse complement strand
GTGTCGCCGGGTTGGGCGTAGTTGACGCAGCGGCGGGCCAGGATGCCGGCAATTTGTTTGATGAGGACACGGCCGTATCTCGACTCGGTCACCATCGCGATATACTCATTCACATCGGAGGCTTCCGGCTTGAATGCTTGTAAATATTGGCCGGGTTGATGGTCAATTACCGTTACCGCACCGCCCAGCGGAACCCGCTGCACGTGGACATCGGTGATGGAGAGGAACATGCTGATGCGGATGACATCTTCTTTCAGGTAATAATCTTCGTGTTCGTGGACGATTTCCACCACTTCACCATCGCCGGGGCCGATGACGAGGCCGGGTTCATCGACCACTTTCCGATTCGGATCGCGGAAGAAGTAGAGGATGAGCAGCCACAAGGCCGTGGCCAGGAGTAGGAAGAAGCCGGTGGCCCAGTTTTGCCAGAGGAAGTAGAAGAGGGTAACGGCTGTGCCCCACACAATCGTAAACACTGCAATCGTCACTCCGCCGCCCTGGGCAAACGGCCACCATCGATCTTTGCCATAATTTTCCATCGTTTATCCTTTTCCTATGTTAATCGCATTGTAGCATTGGCTTTTAACAGCGACAAGACCGATAGGGATGAACTCAACGCCGGTTAAAAGTGGGTAAAACGTATCGCCACCTGTGACTGGCTTTGGTAAACTTGCCCCATGATTGAAAAACGAACAACTCCCTGGATAGTTGGTTTGATTGCGCTGGTGGTGGTGGCGGTTGCCGTTGTCATTGGCTGGCGTGTCGTCAACGGCGATAACAGCTTGCTGCGTAACGTTTCTGTCGGCCACGAGGTTATCACGCCCAATGCCGACGGCAGTGATGATGCGACCCAGATTGCTTACGAAATTTCGCGCAATGCTACCGTCTCAATTTACTTTGAAAACGAAGCTGGCGACCGATTTTATTTCCGCCAGGATGAGCCGCGCGGCCGAGGGGATTATCGCGTCCTGTTTAGTGGTATTGTCGAGGGCTATCAGATGCCGGATGATATGATTCAAGGCGAGATTTTGTCCCGACTGCTGCAAAACGGGACTTATACCTGGGTGATCGAAGCGACGGATGAAGACGACGTTGTCGAGAAAGCCATTGGCAGTTTGACCATCGCTGACGCTGATACGGAACTGCCCGATATGCGTGATTTTGGTGTTGAACCCCATGTTTTCACGCCTAATCGGGATGGTATTTCTGACCGGGTATACCCACAGTTTTACCTGGCCAAAGAAGCTGCCAGTCTACGTGTATTTTTGCTTATGCCGGATGGGTTGGAAGTGCCTATTTCTGAATTGGAGCGGGACATCCCGGCCAATTCGCCCGGTCGCCACTATTATGATTATGAGGGTGGCGTGGACAATGGGGCTATGCCGCCTGCCGATGGCACGTACCCGCTCATCGCCATCGCCGAAGATGCCGAGGGGCAGAAAATACGTGTTGAAGACAGCCTGACCATCCAGTACGGTGGTGTGCCGCGAGCTGACATTTTTGCGCCACCGGCTGGAGATACGCTGGAGTTTTCGGCAACGGCCGTTACCATCTGCGATACCCTTTACTTCACCATGACCGTCGAAAACTACGGCCTGACCCCCATCCGCACCACCGGGCCGGAACCGGGTACCGTCTACGACTCTGACTGGAATTACAACACGCTGGGCTGGCACACCGAGTCGGGGGCCTGGCGTGTGGCCATCGGCTACGAAAACGAAATCACCAATTACCCCTACCGCTGGGCGGTGGGCAACCCCGACGATTTGGTCGAGATTGACGGTTACACGTACCTCATGCCTGGTGAACGGGCGCTGATCACCGGCGGCATCCGGCTGGTCAATGTCTTTGGTGACCGCAACCCGCAGCCGGTTTGGGCTGGGTTGATTCACGAGGACGTGGGTATCGCCGAATTCAACACCCGCGTCGATCCTCACGAAATCAAAGTGGACATCCCTGACGAAGCGCACATGCCGGAATGCGAACCGCGAGAGATTCCGAGCAAGTAGCAAGTATGCAAGGTTGCAAGAGTAGGCCCACTTGCAGGCTTGCCACTTGCCTGCCATCCTTAATCCAGTCTGAGCATCCATTGCCAGTTTACTAATCCACACGGTACACTATGATCAACGTAGTTGGCGACGTGGTTGGCCTGGGTGAGCCACGCGATCTGGGTTAACACATTTTTTATTGGCGCACAGATGAATAAGAGAAATTTAGCGGGTTTATTGGTTGGTTTGTTCGTTGCTTTGTTTTTGACGACTTGCCAGCCTAATGTGGCCTTTGTCGAGGTGACTCGATTGGTGACGGTTGATGGTGATGTTGTGGCTGAAGTCACGGCCGTTCCTGTCGAAGTCACCCGCATCGTCAACCAGGAAGTCACCCGTGTCGTCCCGGAAGAGGTTGTGGTGGAAGTGACGAAATCGCCGTTAGGTTCCGAGGAAAGACCAGTGCAGCTGTTGTTTCCGCCGGTGGTGGTCGGACGGCTGCCGTCCGCTACGGCCGTTATCACAACACGCGGCGAACCATTGGTCCAGGCATTGACCGAAGCTACCGGACAGCAGTTTGCTGTAGGTATACCCGACGACACCCAAACCTTGATTGATTTATTGTGCGCCGCGCCGCAGGACACGATTGGCTTCTTGTCGGCGCTGGATTATGCGCGGGCCAGCCAGCAGTGCGGCGTCCAACCCGGACTGGTAGCCGTCCGGCCCGATGGCCTGACCTGGCAGGCCGGAATGATCGTCACCCGGCGCGACAGCGGTTTGAACGCGATTGAAGATTTGGCCGGCCGCAGTTGGGGCGTGGTCGATACGGCCAGTGTGCCCGAATACCTGGCCATTCAGGCCCAATTGGTCGAAGCCGGTGTGGAACCGGGCGACATTGTTGAATTTGTGACGACCAGCAGCCTGATGCTGGCCCTTTACAACGGCGAAGTGGATTATGTGACGGCGGCCTACATCCCGCCCATTTTGCCCTATGATGAACGGCCGTGGCAGTACGGCGAAGACCCGCCCGAAATCTGGCGGCGGCTGGGATTGTCGCCGACGCGCAGCCCGATTGGTTACGTGATTGTGTTTGGCGAGGTGGAATTTGGCGGCTACCGGCTGCGCGACGACCGGGCCAGTATTTTTGACATCGTACCGGGCATTTACGACGAGACGCAAATCCTGGCCCTCAGCCCACAAATTCCCAACGGCACGGTGGTCTTTGGGGCTGATTTTTCATTGGGATTGGCGCGGCAGGTAACGGCCGTGCTGCCCCAATTTGCCGCCTCCGATGCCTGCGTCAATTCCATCTGCTCCACCGATTTTTACGGCTGGGCCGGATTGGAGCCGGTAACGGAAGATGTATATGCACCCTTGTCACCGCTGCTAGAGACTGGTGACTAGAGACTACAAGACTATTTGACTACGAGACTACTCGACTAATGTTAGACGTTGCTGTCATAATCGTAAGCTGGAATGTGCGTAATCACCTGGCCAACTGCCTGCGTTCTGTTTGTGCTGAGAAGCGGCGGAGCGGGCTGAAGGTGGAGACCTGGGTAGTGGATAATGCTTCCACGGACGGGTCGGTTGATCTGGTGGCCGATCTGTTTCCCGACGTGCATCTGGTCATCAATGACCGCAACCCCGGTTTTGGCGCGGCAAATAATCAGGGCATGAAGGCAGCAGCGGAAGCCAATCCTCGTTATTTCCTGCTGCTTAATCCTGACACACTGGTGGGCAAAGGGGCGTTGACTCATCTGGTCAACTGCCTGGATCAGCGGCCCAAAGCGGGTATGGCCGGGCCGCGATTGGTGTACGGTGACGGCCGTTTCCAGCACAGCGCCTTTGCTTTCCCCGGCATCAAACAGCTAACGTTTGACCTGTTTCCGCTGCCGGCCCGTTTGTATGATGGTTGGTGGAACGGCCGTTACGCCCGCCGCAATTACCGGCGCAATGGGGAGCCGTTCCCGGTCGATTTTGCCCTGGGCGCATCGATGCTGGTGCGGGCTGACGTGGTTGAAGCGACCGGTGGATTTGACGAATCGTTCCACATGTACTGCGAAGAAATCGACTGGGGCTGGCGCATTCACCATGCCGGGTGGGAGATCTATTCTGTGCCTCAGGCCGAAATCGTCCATTACGGCGGCGAGAGCACACGCCAGGTTCCGGCCCAATCGATGGTAAATTTGTGGGAGAGTCGGGCCAGGCTGTATCATCGGCATTACGGCCGTTTCCGCACCACGCTGGCCACCTGGCTGGTCAACAAAGCGATGAAACGCAAAGCGGCCCGAACGGCTGATCCCGAACTCAAACAGGCTTACCAGGAAGTCGCCGCCATCTGGCGCAAGACAAACAAAAGCAAGTAGGGAGCATTCAGCATTCAGCATTCAGCATTCAGCAATCAGTTAACGGCCGTTATCCTCACCCTCAACGAAGCCGAACACATCCAGGGCTGTATCGAGAGTTTGCACTGGGCGGATCGAGTTGTCGTGTTTGATTCGTACAGCCGGGATGAGACCGTGGCGTTGGCCCAGGCGGCGGGTGCGGAACTGCTGCAATCCAAATTCGAGAATTACGCTCAGCAGCGTAATGCCGCTCTCGACGCTATCAAGACCGGTTGGGTCTTTTTTGTCGATGCCGACGAGCGGGGAACAGAGGAACTCGGTCAAGAAATCCGCCGCGTGATGGCCGAGCGGCCGGAGATGGGCTGGTATGTGCCCCGCCACAACTACATCTTCGGCAAGCTGACGCTGGGCGCGGGTTGGTATCCCGATTACCAACTGCGGCTGTTCAAGCATGGCAATGTCCGCTATGAGCGCCCAGTTCACGAACTCGCCGTCGTCGATGGTGAGATTGGTTACCTGGAAAACGTCCTCATTCATCACAACTACCGCGACGTGGCCCATTTCCAGCAGAAACAGCGGGCTTACTCCACCTACGACGCTAAAATCCTTAAACAAGACGGCATTCGTCCGCGACCACACAACTTTATCCTCCAGCCGCTGCGTCAATTTTACTGGCGCTATGTCACGCTGGATGGCTACAAAGACGGCCTGCATGGTCTGCGCCTGAGCCTGTATATGATGTATTATGAGTGGGTGAAATATCGCAAACTGGCCTGGTTTTGGCGGAAGCGGTAGCTAGGCGCGTTCCACGTGTCATTCCGAGTGAAACGAGGAATCCCCCTACCCCTTTTGCCAATCGTCATGTTTGTCTTTCGTACGGCCATTGGGATTCCTCCCTACGGTCGGAATGACATGTGGATGCTACCTGCCCGCTCTGCTATACTTCCCCCATTATTTCATTCGTGGCTACCGGGTGACAGGCGCTGGCAAAGTGCCTGCCACCTAACTTGAGACCGACCCATGAGCGATTACGAATACGATAACCCAGACGACGCTTACCAGGAGGCGCTGCGCCGCATTAAAAAGGCGAAGGATGAATCGGCGACTGAGCTTTATTTGGTAAATCTAGGCTTAACGGCCGTTCCGTCCGAAATTAGCCAACTGACGAAGTTAAGGAAGCTTAATCTTAGTAATAATCAACTAACGGTCGTTCAGCCTGAAATTTTGCAGTTGACAGGGTTAAGGGAGCTTTGGCTTGATGATAATTGGCTAACGGCCATTCCACCTGAAGTTAGACAGTTGACGGGGTTAGAGACGCTTAGGATTGCAGGGAATAAACTAACGACAGTTCCGTCTGATATAGGGAAGTTGGCGAAATTAAGAGAACTTAGCCTTGCTGAGAATCAACTAACGGTCGTTCCGACCAGAATTGGGCAGTTGACGAGATTGATACAACTTAGCCTTCGAGATAATCAGCTAACGACCGTTCCGCCCGAAATTGGTAAGTTGATGGAGTTGATGAGATTTTATCTTGGTAAGAATCTTCTAACAGTCGTTCCGCCTGAAATTTTGCAGTTAACGGGATTAGCAGAGCTTTATCTTGATGGGAACCAGTTAACAGCCGTTCCCCCTGAAATTGTGCAGTTGACGGAATTGACGCACCTATCTCTTCGTAACAATCAACTAACGGCTGTTCCCTCTGAAATTACACAATTGACAAAGTTGAGGTTTCTTCAACTCCGAGGCAATCCCGATTTATCCATCCCGCCAGAGATTGTGGCGCAGGAGGAAAACGCTCAAGTCATCCTGGATTATCTGCGCCAGCAGCAGGCAGAACCCGCTTGCCCGCTTAACGAAGCCAAACTCATCCTCGTCGGGCAAGGGGGTGTGGGCAAAACCTCCCTCGTCAAGCGGCTCATGGGGCAGGGGTTTGACGAAGCGGAAAGCCAGACGGAAGGGATCAATATCGAAACCTGGTCATTGGATGTCAATCGTCCATCACAAGGCATCGTCCCCGTTGCCCTCAACATCTGGGATTTTGGCGGGCAGGAAATCATGCACGCCACCCACCAATTCTTCCTCACCAAGCGCAGCCTTTATCTGCTCGTCCTCGACGCCCGTCAAGGGGAAGATGAGGGGCGCGTTGAGTATTGGCTGGCGCTCATCAACAGCTTCGCCCCCGACGCCCCCGTCCTCATCGTCATCAACAAATCAGACCAACATCATCTGGACATCAACCGGCGCGGCCTGCAAGAAAAATACCCGGCCATCAAAGGGTTCATCCGCACCTCCGCCCGCGATGCCACTGGCCTTGACGCACTCAAAACCGAAATCGCTGACATTCTTGCCAGAATGTCCCATGTTGATTCCGCCTTCCCCGCCAGTTGGATGCAAGTCAAACAGACCCTCACGGCGATGCAAGCGGAACAGGATTACATCCCCTACACCGCCTATCAGGAGCTATGCCAATCCAATGGCGTCACGGATGAAAGCAGCCAGCATACCCTCATTCGCTTTCTGCATGATTTAGGGATTGTCCTCAACTTTGACGACGACCGTGTTCACGACACCAATGTCCTCAATCCCAACTGGATCACGGAAGGCATTTACGCTTTGCTCAACCATAAAGCGTTGCAAGAACGGCGCGGCCTCCTGCGCCACAATCGCCTCCAGGCGTTCTTGCCCGCCGCCGCTTTCCCCACCGCCACGCAGTGCCGCTTTCTGCGGGAGATGATGCTCAAATTCGAGCTGGCCTTTGAACTGCCGGATCGCCAACAAATGCTCATTCCCGATCTTATCAGCAAAGAGCAGCCCGATTTTGCCTGGAACGATGCCGATGCGCTCCAATTTGCCTACCAATACACTGTCTTGCCCCACAGCATCCTGCACCGCTTTATGGTGCGGCAGCATCAGCGCATTGACCCCGACATCCGCTGGCACACCGGGGTCATGCTCCATGCCGACGGCTTTACCGCTCTCGTCAAAGCGGACATCAAAGCGGCTGCTATCCGCATCTCCATCATTGGCGATGGGGATCGACGACAATTCCTCTACTCGTTGCGCCTGGAATTTGCCAGCATTCACGAGACCATCCAGGGGACAAAACCGCAGGAAGTGGTTCCCATCCCCGGCCATGCAGACGTAACGCCCATTGGTTATGCCTATCTGGAACAGCTAGAAAAACAGCAAATCGGCGTCCTTCCCTATCCCGGCAAAAATAGTGAATTGATTATGCTTGATGTGCAAGAACTGCTCAACGGCGTTAGCACATCGGCCATGCGGCAGGCGGGCTTGCCTTCGCGCAGCCAACTCCTGGCCGATTTACGCAGGAGTTTCAATGATGGCGAATTTTACCGCTTGTTGTTTGAATTGGACATCAACAAAAATGATATTGGCGGCGAAACGATTACCGACCAAATGCGGGCGTGTATCACGTATATGGAACGGCATAACAGAATGGCGGAATTGGTCGCGGCTATCAGGAAAAAACGGCCGCGTATGGATTAAGGGTGCATTTGTCATTCCGAAGGCGGAGCCTGAGGAATCCTTACCTCGTTTGCCAAGCACCAGACTCGTTGTTGTAACTCCGTTGGGATTCCTCCCTTCGGTCGGAATGACATGAGTAAGGTTATGCGTTAGGAGAGAGTCATGTTTATCATCTTTGGAACCCGCCAGCGCACGGTAAAGGACCATGAAGCCACCGCGACCACGTTCCGCTGCCCACACTGCCAGCAAATCGCCCAGTTTGAACCGGTGAAAATCCGTAATTACTTTGCTCTGTTCTTCGTGCCTCTGATTCCGATGGAAAAAGGCAAACCAGCGTATCGCTGCACCAATTGCCAAACGAAATATGCCCGCCAGGCCATTGAGATGGGGAAATTACACAGAGATACAAAGAGGAGTCACGGAGAGAACAAAGAGAAAATAAAAATCATGAAGCAAATTAGCGCTGACTGTACATTTAAGGCCGATGGCGCCGTCCGGGTGCGGCGGGTGGAGATTGAGGGTTCCTGGTGGTCAGTGGAGCAGGGGCGGCAGTGGGTGGATGAGTACGGCCGTCACGTCCTCATCATGCTGCCCAACAACCAGGTCCGCGAAATCGTCCTGCGCACCGATTCGATGACCTGGGAAATGGTGACGGTTTCCAGTGCCAAGGGGCCACAAATCGTCTGAAAAATCGGACACTGATTTTCACGGATGAACACGGATTAGAAACAATCATCGCAACCAAATTATCCGTGTAAATCTGTGTTTATCCGTGTCCCATCTCCCCAAATGTTTTAGGGAGCCGTGAATTGTTCCAGGGTGTAAATATTGTCGAGGAGTGGGGCGGGGTCAGTCGTTCCGGTTAATCGTTCGCCGCTATTTGAATCATAAACGCCTACCGCCAGCCGGTAATCGCCCGATGCCAATGGCACGGGCAGCGGTATGACGTGCCGGTCGGTGATGATGTCGCCGGGCTGCCAGAGCGGCCAGGGGACAAATCCCTGGGCCGGCAGGCCATCGTGTTGGGCGACCAGTGCGCCGGTGCTGTCATACAGATGGACGAAGACGGTTAACGGCCGTTCCCCCCCCTTCAATACCTGCCAATCCACCACAACTTCAATTTCATCCGCAGTACGATTAACCTGCGCCCCAATCAGATTGATTTCGTCGCCAAAGGTGGCTTTTGGCTGGCTGATAGCCGCATCTGATTGCCAGGCATTGGCCAAATCAAAAAAGCTGCCATCGGATAAGTTAAAGACGTAGACAGCCATGTCCGGCAGCCACTCACGAATCTCAGCCAGCGACTGATCCGGGCCGTAGACAGTCCAGCCAGGAGCATAATCGGGAATGGTAACGGCCGTGACCGGACGATCCGGCCCGCCGTTGAAACGCACGAAATCCCTGGCCTGGGCATATGGCGGAATCACCACCGCGCCCACCGGCGTCCAGGGGTACGGGCTGGGGCAGCCGTCGGGGT
>JBNKZT010000238.1:0-9335 GCA_050301775.1 Promineifilaceae bacterium (SeqCode) | reverse complement strand
GAATAACATGCTGACGCCATTCAGCGCGTCATTTTCGGTGGCGACCATGTAGGGCTGGCGAATGCCATTCCAATCAAAGGATGTGGTCAAAATTGCTTCCATGAAGTCGCCGTTGGCGAAGGCATCGGTCCACTGCCGCTGCCCCTGGAAGCCGCCGGCGATGGCGTTGTGGCCGTTGGCTTCTTCTTTGAAGCCTAGTTCAGCCAGACGTGGGTTGCCATTCATCAAGTCGCGGCCAATGAGGGCCATTTTGACGGACATTGCCCAATCGGCATCCTGCTGTGCGCGGCTGCGTTTATGGGCATCGTCGTTGTAATCTTTCCCTTCCTGGCTATTTTCTTTGACCCAGGCCAACGCTTTTTCGTATTCATCGGGGTCATAGATGTTTTCGTTGATGCGCCGGGTGAATTCGGTCATGTCGATGGTTTCGACGCGCATGCCCAGATATTCTTCAAAGAAGGGCTGATCGACGATGGAACCGGCGATGCCCATCGAGACGCCGCCCATCGCCAGGTAGGATTGGCCGCGCATGGTGGCGACGGCCAGACCGGCGCGAGCAAAGCGCAGCAGTTTTTCTTGCACATCTTCGGGGATGTTGGTGTCGCCGACGTCTTGGACGTCACGGCCGTATATGCTAAACGCTGGTAATCCTTTCTGGGCATGGGCAGCCATCACCGCCGCCAGATAAACCGCGCCGGGCCGTTCGGTGCCATTGAAGCCCCAAACCGCTTTGGGGATGAGCGGGTCCATGTCCATCGTTTCCGAACCGTAGCACCAGGCTGGCGTAACGGTGAGGGAGACGCCGACACCTTCACGAACAAATTTTACGGCCGTTTCCGCCGCTTCTTTCACCCCGCCAATACAACTATCAGCAATCACACATTCAACAAGCAAACCGTTGGCATGGCGCAAGTTGGCGCTCAGAAATTGAGCCACATTTTTAGCCATACCCATTGTTGTTTTTTCTAATGATTCGCGCACGCCTTCGTAACGGCCGTCAATCGCCGGCCGAATACCAATTTTAGGCGGATCACCAATCAAACGGTTTTCAGGCGGATTAATTTTCATTTCAAAAGCTCCTTCAAGAAGCTAGAGCAAGAGCGAGAGGTTTCTTCCTCTATCTCTAGCTCTCTCCTCTACCCTTTTTCACCTGTTCTTCAATCCAGGGGTAATTCTCAGCAATGCCGTCTTTCAAGAAATATTTGGCTTGCCAGCCGATGGAATAAATGCGTTCGTTGCTGAAATTGCGCGACTGCACACCGACGGGACCATCGATATGTTTGATGTTGATTTTCTTACCCGCTACTTCGGCTACGGTTTGCACCAACTCATCAACGGTGACGTATTCGGGACAGCCGATATTGACTGCGCCCTGCAAGTCGGAGTGCATGAGCCGGTAAATGCCATCGACCATATCGGCGACGTAAGTGTAAGAGCGAACGGCCGTGCCGTCACCCCACACCTCAATCGTGCCCCCATTTTCTACCTCCGCTACTTTGCGGCAAATAGCTGCTGGCGCTTTTTCCCGCCCACCGGTCCAGGTTCCGTATGGACCATAGCAGTTCTGGAAACGGGCGATGCGCACCGTCATTCCCTGGTTACGCTCGTAAGCCTGGGCCATCCGTTCCGAGTACAGTTTTTCCCAGCCGTACTCATTGTCGGGGTTGGCCGGAACCGCTTCCGCTTCCGTCATTTCCGGCTCGCCCGGCTGCATATCCCGGTACACACAAACCGACGACGAGAAGAAGTAGCGCGGCACGCCCAATCTGGCGGCATGATGGGTCATGTGGATGTTGATCAGCACGCTGTTGTGCATGATTTCGCACTCGGCCGAATGGATGAAGCCCATCCCGCCCATGTCGGCGGCTAACTGGTACACTTCGTCAAACGTGCCGTCGCCCAGGGTCAGCGCCTGGATGCAGTTCGCTTCTTCGCGCAAATCGAGGACAAGGAATTCGTCAGCGGCCGTTTCCCGATACTCGTGTTCCTTAATGTCAACACCGCGTACCCAATACCCTTCATCTTTCAATCTTTGAACCAAATGACCGCCGATAAATCCACCAGCGCCACATACAAGTGCAGTTTTCATAAATTACCTCTTCTTTAAATGGGGAGACTGGTAATTAGAGACTGGAGACTTTCTACATTCTGTCTCTAATCTCCAGTCTCTAGTTTTTAATCATGTTCACGACGCGCCACTATACGCACCGCGTTTTCAATGGGTTTATCGGCTACTAAAATGAGGTAGCCACCACCGCCTGCGCCAGACAACTTCCAGCCCAGAGCCACATCTTTGTACTTTTCGATGAGCTGGGCCACCGAATCATTCATCATATTGGGGAACATCGCAATTTGAGCGTCAAACGCTTCACGGATGGAACGGCCGAATCCCACAATATCCCGCTCTTTAATCGCTTCCCAGCACACTTCCGTCGGGTCGGCCAGCGCTTTAGCCTTGTCGCGGTCAAAAACCGTATCGGCTAAGACATCATATTCCGCATGGCGCGGCCCCAATGTCACCAAATAAAGCGCGTTCTCCACAAATTGCAGCGCCAACTCGTCTTGCAGCCGCTCAATGCTGCTGGGCCAATATTCGCCCTCGTAATTCGCTTTAGCTAATCCGGGGAACACAAGGCCAATGGCATCTTGCGAACCGGAAATCTCTTTAGTGCCCGGTGGATTGTCATAGCAAAACAAAATCTTGGACAGCTTTTCGTAGTCGCCAGCGGGCAGTCGCGGTCCCCACATATCGATCGCCGCCCGCCGCGTACTGGAAGCCATACCGCTGCGTTCGTTAAATTGCAGCGTTGGTTCAATGGAAATGGTGATGACCGGGCCAGGATAATGGCGCGAAACGAACGGCTGATCCAGCCAGCCCCCGGCCAGATCAATGCGAAAAGGCATTTGGGTGATGGTGCGCAGCGATGTTGTTGAACGCGGCGTTAATCCTTGATGTGGCTCCCGCTTGAGGATGATGTACTCGACGCCATGCTGCCGACAAAGTTCCTCTTTATCTGGCGTGTGACCATCTTCGTTAACAATGAAAATATCTGGCTGAATGGCTTGAAATTCAGGCAGAAAATCGAGCATACCGGAACCTTGCGAAACAAAAGCGTCTTTAACACACTTCACGGATTGGACCATGTAAAGACGCTCAATTTCGTTATTAACAGGTACCCGACCTTTCAAATCATAAACTGTTTTATCTGATCCGAGGGCGACGTGCAGGTCGCCATATGCAGCCGCTTCATTGAAGAAAGCGATGTGCCCACTATGAAGCAGGTCATAACAGCCGCTGACAAAAACCTTTTTGGGCATGTGTTGTTTTAACCTTCATATTGAGAATTTAGCTTTGCCGACGACGCAAGATATCCGCGTACACAGCTAGAATCAATATACCGCCAGTTACAACAATTTGCCACTCTTGGGGCACAGAAAGAATACGTAAGCCATTGGTTAACACGCTGATGATGAAGGCACCGATGACTGTACCCATGATGGTGCCCTCGCCCCCGCTGAGGGAGGTGCCGCCAATCACAACGGCCGCAATCGCATCCAACTCATAGCCTGCACCCAACGCCGGTTGAGCAGAGTTCAATCGGGCCGCAATCAGGACACCAGCCAGACCAGAAAAGAGACCAGCCAGCGCGTAAACGGCCG
The DNA here is from genome assembly GCA_050301775.1 of Promineifilaceae bacterium (SeqCode). Lineage (GTDB taxonomy): Bacteria > Chloroflexota > Anaerolineae > Promineifilales > Promineifilaceae > JACKCC01. The sequence goes on along the minus strand of JBNKZT010000238.1, from coordinate 5,675 downwards.
TTTTCCATTTACCCGCATTTACACCAGATAGACGGGTAGCTTCTTCATTGCTGCCCAGGGCAAATGTATAGCGGCCTAATATGGTTTTGGTCAGGATGATGTGGGCGATGATGGCTGCGCCAAAGAAAATCAGGACAGCGTAAGGGATGCCTAAAATGTCGGCCATGGCAATTTTGCTGAAGGCCGGTGTGTCGCTGAAATAGATTGGTTTCAGGCCGGAAATGACCAGGGCCAGCCCTTTAGCAATGTACAGCATGCCTAACGTCGATACAAAAGGCGGGATTTTCATTTTGGCGATGACAGTGCCATTGATCCAGCCGGCAACACCACCGGTCAATAAACCGCCCAAGATGCCAATCGGAATAGGCAGGCCTAGGTTGGTGATGAAGACGCCGGTCATGACGGCCGACAGAGTCATGACAGTGCCAACGGACAGGTCAATACCGGCGGTGATGATGACAAATGTAACACCCAGAGCCAGGACGCCGTTAACGGCCGTTGCCAGCAAAATACCCACAATATTGCTAAACTGAAAAAAGTTCGGCGATGCCAGCGAAAACGCCACGAACATGATAATCAGCCCGGCAAAAGCCAAAATCTTCTGCGAAGCATCAGAATTAAACAAAGCATTCAACTGAAAAGATTTAGATTTCATAGTTTCGTACCTAGTCAGCAGCAGATGCTGCTGTAATCGTGTCATTGACAATAGGCTTGCGTGCTGTAGCTAATGTCATAATTTTTTCTTGAGTGGCTTCAGCAATAGGCAGTTCGCCTGTTATTTTGCCTTCGCACATGACAATAACGCGATGACTCATACGCAAAATTTCCGGCAGTTCCGAGGAAATCATAATGATTGACTTACCTGCCTTCGCTAACTCATTCAACAGCTTATAAATTTCGCTCTTAGCCCCTACGTCAATACCCCGTGTTGGCTCGTCAAAAATTAAAATTTCCGTGTCGGCCGTCAGCCACTTGCCAATGACAACCTTTTGCTGATTGCCGCCAGAGAGATTCTTAATCTTTTGTTCGGCGCTGGGCGTCTTAATTGCCAAATCATCGATATGATGTTTAGCCGTGGATCGAATCTGAGACTTGTTGACCCAACCGAGAAAACCCAAGAATTTTCCTAACGCGGCCATGGCAATATTTTCTTTTACATCCAGTCCCAGAGCCAGACCGTACCGTTTGCGATCCTCAGATAAATAGCCAATGCCATTCCAAACCGCCTGCTGCGGCGTGTCAATTCGGGCTAACTGCCCATTTACGTAGATTTCCCCTGAATCTATGGGATCAGCTCCGAAAACAGCCCGGGCCACCTCAGTGCGTCCGGCTCCCATCAAACCGGCAAACCCTAAAATTTCACCTTTCTTTAAGTGAAAATTGATGTCCTGAAGCACTTTCCCACGGTTGAGATTTTTTGCCTCTAATACAATTTCTTCACTGGGTATTTCTGGCAGCTCCGGCGTAGCCTCAAATATCGTCCGCCCCACCATCATGCTGATGATCTGGTCCGTTGTGGCTTCATCGGTTTGCACTGTATCAATATAATGCCCATCCCGCATCACCGTCACCCGATCAGAAATTTGTTTAAGCTCTTCCAAACGATGGGAAATATAAATAATACCAACACCTTTTGCCCGAAGTCCGCGAATAAAATCAAAAAGATCCTCAATTTCAGCATCGGTTAAAGCGGCCGTTGGCTCATCCATAATAAGTACTTCAGAATTGAAGGATAAGGCTTTGGCGATTTCAACCATTTGCTGCGTGGCAATTGTCAAATTGGAAACACGGGTTTTGGGGTCCAATTTCAAATGCATCGTAGCAAACAATTCTGCGGTTTGCTTATTAAGTGCTGTTTCATCCAGCAGGAATTTGGCCACGCGACGCGGTTCGCGCCCAATAAAAATGTTTTGGGCCAAGGTAAGATGCGGCATCAAATTTAGTTCTTGATGGATAATGCTAATGCCTAAATTTTGTGCCGCTCTGGGGTTAGGGATTTCAACTTCTTTTCCCTTAACGAGTATCTGACCGGCATCTTTGGCATAAATGCCCGACAGCACCTTCATTAATGTGGATTTACCCGCACCATTTTCGCCTACCAGCGCATGAACTTCTCCGGCGCGCAGCTCAAATTGACATTGATCCAATGCCCGGACACCTGGAAAGCTCTTATCAATCCCTTTCATGGAAACCAAGATTTCATCCATTTGCTTTTCCCTTGCCTGACAAACAGGTCTTTAAGAAAATTGCTGCTTGCCCGAATGCTCTGATAAGACCTGTCGAGTCACCTAGATGCTGCTTCAAAAAAGACCTGTCAGGCTAGTGCGCCTGACAGGTCTTTTTGGTTATAGATTATTTGTACAGCAAAGGTGCAATTGTGTCATCGTCAATGTTGCTGGCATCGAACCAGTGGAACCCGGTGTCGATTTCTTTGGGCAATGTTTCGCCGTTCAATGCTTTAACGGCCGCTTCCACACATTTGTAGCCAATACCAATCGGATCCTGGGTGATAGCGCCTGCTTCCGTACCGGCGCGGATAGCGTCCATCTGCTGTTGGCCGGAGTCATAACCGATTACAACTATCTCACCTTCCTTACCCATCTCAGATACGGCATTCAACACACCAATGATCGAGCCTTCGTTTGCGCCGAAGAAGCCTTTCAGGTCCGGGTGCGCCTGGATGATCGCTTTAGCCAGGTCGGTGGACTTGAGCTGGTCGCCGCCACCGTATTGGATATCAACAATCTCGATGTCAGGATATTCAGCTTCCATCTGGTTGACAAACCCATCGCGACGGTCAATGCCGGTCCGGCTGGTCTGGTCGTGGACAATAACAGCCACCTGGCCTGAACCGCCAATCAGTTCAGCCATTTTGTCGGCCGCCACAGCAGCGGCTGCCAAGTTGTCGGTTGCGGCAGTAGAAAGCGGAATGTCGCTGTCTACACCAGAGTCAAAGCCGATAACCGGGATACCGGCAGCCTGGGCCTTTTCCAACTGCGGGAGCAAAGCCTGGGTATCCAACGCGGCCAGGCACAAAGCGGCCGGGTTTTTATCCAAAGCGGCTTGTACCATTTCAACTTGCTTATCAACCATAGCTTCGGTCTCGGGTCCTTCGAAAGTAATCGTGACGTTGTAATCTTTGGCTGCATTCTCCGCGCCGGTTCGCACGGCCTGCCAGAATTGATGCTGGAATCCTTTGGAAATGACAGCAATGTAGGTCTCGCCAGATTCAGCCGGTGTATCGGCTGTTTCACCACCACCGCAGGCTGTCAAGACCATCGCAGCAATCAACAGGCTCAACAAAATTAGGGATAGTTTGGTTTTCATTCTTGAAAATCTCCTCTTTTAAACTAATTGAAATTTGGGTGTTGCATGGAAATATTTTTGCAAAAACGCTGACTACGATCTCCATTTCAACGGTAAATCAGGTCGACATCGAGCCACAAATTCAACCCATAAACTGATTCTCCTTTTCGTAAAGAGGCAGATGATGAAAGCGTTATCGTTTTTTCTGCCTGCCTTCACAATTTCTCTCTTGTATTTTATTATTTTCCGCCAATTAATACGATGCGTTCACGGTTGAAATTGGCGGGGCGCTTGATTGTCTGATAAGTATTTTAGTTGGCAGAACAATTTCTTGCCGTTCTTTTGGCCCTTCATTGGCCAGCCGCGTTAGCAAAAGTTGTGTGGCCTGATACCCCATTTCATAAGCAGGCTGGCTGGCAACGGTTAAATATGGAACCGGATTAATGATGGCCGGTATATCATCAAATGAAACAAGGGAAACGTCTTCGGGTACACGCAATCCGGATTGAGAGAAAGTTTGCAAAGCACCGTTGGCAATAAAGTTATTGACGGCCAAAAAAGCTGTGGGGCGGGGTGTGGTTTTTAAGGCTTGTTCGGCCATTTCGCAGCCTAGATTTTGACTAAATGAGCCCCAGTACACATTTTCCAGATTGTGGTCAAGCCCGGCTTCTTCCATGGCTCGACAAAAACCAGCTACGCGCTCAACAGATGTTGAAATATTCTTGGGGCCTGACAGGATGGCAATATATTTGTGCCCTAATTCAATCAGATGGCAGGCCAATTGGTACGCGCCGCCAAATGAATCACCGCGCACAATATCCACATCTACGTCGGGCACGTTACGATCCAAAAGGACCACACTAATTTTGTGTTTTCGAATTAACTGCACAGGGTCGGCATTGTTATCTGCAGGGACGAGCAAAATTCCATCAATACGCCGCTTCAAAAGCATGGTCAAATATTGGTCTTGTTTTTGCGGGGATTCATCTGTATTACACAGAATGACACTGTACCCCTTTTCTTGAGCAGCATCCTCCACGCCGCGGGCAAGGGTTGTCCAAAAGGGGTTGGTGATGTCGGTGAGGACGAGAGCCAGGGTGTTGGTTTGGTTAAAGCGCAGACTGGGACCCAGCATATTGGGGACATAGCCAAGTTCAGCAATGGCCAATTCCACTTTGGCCCGCGTCGCTTCGCTGACATAATCGGAGTTGTTAATGACACGGGAGACTGTCATGGTGGCGACACCGGCTCGTTTGGCTACGTCACGGATCGTGGACATCTGTTCCTCTTCTCCTGTAACATGTTACCCATAACATGTTACAGGTAACATTGTAACATATGTCTAAATATTGTCAATATGGTTCAGCCAAATTGGGCACTGTTCTGGCCAGAATCGTAGCGTAAAGTCAGAGGGGTAAATAAGATGCTGTCGATAAGATGGGGGTTAAGCAATCAAGGCAAGGTCTTGGGCAAGCGGGTATCAAACGCCTTCATCTTTACATAATGCATTGTGACGATTCGCAGTGTCGATTTCGGCGATCATGTGGTGTTGGTCGGCGGAACGGCCGTTACCATTTGGTTTGCTGGGCGCAGCGGCATGTCATAACGTTATCATCATGACACCGATCAACAGTCGCGCCAATCCACATAAACCAAACCGGAATTCGCCTAATTCGTGCCAAGCTGGCGGGTAACGGCCGTAATCACCTGAATCGCACTGGTTTCAATCGGCTTATTGGTCACGTCGATCACCTTAAACCGGCCCTGACGATAAACCTGCTGCGCGGCCTCAATTTCATCGTACAACTTGACCGGATTGTCATAGTCAGACTGGCCGCCGACGCCCAAACTGCTTTGCCGGTACTGCCGATGGGCCAATAGTTCGGCCGGTTCGACTTTCAATCCGATCACCCGGCGTCGATCCAGTTCAAATAATTCCGGGCGCGGCGGCACACCTGGCACGAGAGGGACATTGGCCACTTTCCAGCCCTGCATAGACAAAAACAGGCCCAAGGGCGTTTTTCCAACCCGCGATGGACCAACCAGGACGATCTCTGCTTCGGTCCAGCCCTGGAAATGTTTGCCATCATCGTGGGCCAGGGTGAAATCAATGGCTTCAACACGCTTAAAATAGGCCAGGTTCATCTCCCGATAAAGGCCCGGTTTCCCCACCGGTTCCTCGCCCAGTACTTTTACCAGACGTTCGATCAAGGGGCCAACAAGGTCAACGGCAGCCACGTTTTTTTTGCGGGCCAGATCAATCATCTGGTAACGCAGCGCCGAGTTGGTCAGGGTATGGACGATCGTGCCGCCGGTCCGGGCCGCCTGATCAATCACGGCTTCAATCTCACTGAGCTGGCGCACATAAC
>JBNKZT010000237.1:0-9391 GCA_050301775.1 Promineifilaceae bacterium (SeqCode) | reverse complement strand
GTTCAGGGTGATGACGCGCTGCTCGATGAGCGTGCCCCGCTCAATTGTCAGCCAGGCTTGCACCGGCCCGGCAAAGGGTGATTGCACCAATAGTTTGGCTGTCTCGCCCGGACGGTATTCCTGCTTGTCAGGAACGATGTCCATTTTCTTTTCGCGAGGGTCACTGCGCCAGCTAATAAAACTGATGTCGGTGGCCCAGAACGTAGTGCTGCTGGTCATGGTACGGCCACTATCGTCGGTGACAGTGGCTACTGCCAGGTAGGTGCCGCCTTCCGGGGGCACAAATCCGGCGGTTGTTTTGCCTTGCCCATTTGTTGTGACCTGGACGCGATCAATTTCCGTGTCTACCGGGTCCCAGCGGGTGTAATAGAGATCGTACTGTACATCACGGACAGCATTCCACTGGCGCTGGTAAAAGACGACTTCGACGTCCTGATTGGGTTGTGGTTGGCCATCCCAATCGACGGTTAACAAATCAACCGAGGCGGTCGTGCCGGCAATGGCCACGTAATCGGTGGGGACGATGCCGACATAGGTGTCGGCGGCGTGGTAGATAACACTGGTTCGCGCGGCTACCGGGAAATTGGCCAGATCGTTGACAGTGGCTTCGATGTTGACCCGGCGGCTGCCATCTTCGATATCTTTGAGCAAATCGGCGGGCAGGGTGATGGTGAGACGGCCGTTTTCATCGGTCATACCCTGGCCATCCATTACATAATTACCCGTTGCACCGCCGCCTCCGCCGCCAAATGCGCCGAGATCGACGTAATAAAAGTCGCCGGCGTCGCCAAAATAGTAGTAGGGACCATCTACTTCGGGGCGGTATGCTTCTTCATAGACGGTGTAGTTGACGTTCAGATCGGTGGCCGGACCGCCGAAGAAGTAGGTGGCTTCCAGGGTTATGTCTGTGGATTCGCCGCGCAGCAGTTCGGGCTGGCTGGCGCTGATATTGATGAGGAATTCCGGTGTGCGGTATTCGGCGATGGTGAACTGGCGGTAAGCTTCGTAGTTTAGGTTGGGCAGGATGAACTGGTAGGTCCCCAGAGCTACATCGGATGGGATGACGTATTCCCCGCTAAACGTGCCATCGGGATCGACGGTGACGGTGAAGTTGTCGGACAGGCCAGCTTCGTCGAAATAGTTGGCGGTATTCAGTTCGATGGTCAGTTCTTGAGTGGTGGGGGGATTGTAACGACCGTATGCCGTATCGCGCACAATCCCTTTGTAGAAAATCGTGTCGCCGGGGCGGTAGATGGGGCGGTCGGTGTAGATGTAGGCGAAGGTTGGTTGTTCCGGGCTGCTGCTGGTATTCAGGCCGAACTCCCAGGGGGAAATGCCCTCGCTCCAGTAGCTGCTGCCGATGCCAAAACCGACTTCACCGGGCTGGTTGCTGACGACGATGACGCCGCGCAAATAATCATCCATCGGGGTGGTGAAACTGGCAAACCCGCTGTTGTCGGACACGGCCGTGTCCACCTGTACGCCATCGCGGTTGTAGAGGGTGAGGTTACGGCCGTTCACCGGCTGGCCAGTGGCTAAATCAGTGACCCAGGCATGGGTTTCGCCGAACATCTCTTTGACGACGATGTTGGTGTCGCCGACGATGAGCAGCGCTTTTTGATTTTGCCAGTAACGGACGTCATCGGTGATTTCCGGCGCGTCCATTGTGAGCAGGTAGACGCCGGTTGGCAGCGTGCTGCCGTCAGCCAGGGCCAGCGATTGAACGCCCACGTCGCCGCGCGGTGTATCGATAGTCAGTGACCAGGTGCGCAGCGGATCGGCCGCCGGGTTGTAATCCTGTACGTTGTAGGGATCGTTGATGAGGGCCATCGGCAGGCCCAGATTGTAGAGTGCCAGGTTCAATTCGGAAACGTTACGGTTGATGATTTCAACCTGGGTGGTGAAGCTGGTGCTGAGTTGGCTGATGCGCTGCGGCAGGTTGAAGGAGGCCAGTGGCGGCCCTTCAGGGGTGCGAAAGCGCAGGACGTAATCGCGGCCCAATGTATTCCCGTATGGGTCGGCGGCATCGCCAGGGATGGTGACGGTATATTCTGTGTCTTCCAGCAGGCGGAAATCGAGGGACATGGAGGAGACGTCGGCCCCAAAGAAGTTATAGGTGAGGCGTTCGGGTTCGGGATCGATTTGGATACGGCCGTCAATCGTGTCCCAATCCATGGGCGAGGCAAATTCGATGTAAACGCCGCTTTGCCAGCGGCTGGCTTCCTGTCCCTGGCCCGGTTCGGTGTTGACGATGGCCGGGAAGGGCAGGGTGGTGAAGCCGCTGATGGTGTCTTTGTCCAGATTGGCCTCGCCATTGGCGGAACGGGCTGAGACGGCTATACCGACCTGGTAGCTGCTTTCCAGTTCTAGCCGTTGGCGCGGTGTGATGGTGAGAACGCGGCCATCATCGCTCCATTCGTAATTCAGGCTGGCGGTTACTGATGCTGTGCGCAGGGAAACGGCCGTTTCTGTACTGGTCCGATCCATCGGCATGTTAAACGTAATCGTGATGGGGCCTTCGGGATTGACCTGAGTAGCGGCGTTGGACGGCTCGATGCTGACGACGCTGGGCTGCAGCGTGGTGAACTGCCAGGAGTAAGCATCAGATAAAACGCCGCCAACAACGTCTTCGAGTCCGGCGGCAACGGTTGCTGTGTAAGTGGTGGCGCCGGCAAAGCCATCATCGGGCACAAAGCGGTAAATGCTGGTAGATACCCATTCGCCGGTGCCGGGCACATCCGGTTCGAGGGTCAGCGGTTGGGGCAGATTGGCCTGCTGGCCGCTGCTGACCAGGGGCACGACGGGCCGGTTGAACAGCACGGTCACTGCGCCATCGGTTTGGACACCGTTGACGTCATTGGCGGGAATCACCTGGCTCACTTCCAGATAACCGACGGTTTGCAGTTGAAAATCGGCCGTGCCTTGCAAAGCCATTCCGTTGGCGCTTTTAGCCGTTTCGGCCAGGCGCAGTTTGTAGCTTTGCTGCCGTTTCAAGTCGCTGCGCGGGGTGAAGATGACGGTATCGGGACGGGGCCAGCTAAAACTGCCGCTGGCTGCCGGTTCCAGTTCAAAGGCGGCTTCAACCGATTCCTGGTCCATCGGCTGGTCGAAACGGATGGTGATGGCCCCATTCAGGGTGGCTTCTTCGCCAGCCGCCGGGCTGGTGTAGATAACCTGGGGCGGCCAGTCGATGTCTTCGGGGTTGATGACGGGGCCGGGTTGGGGAACGGCCGTTGCCTTTGGCGTTGGGGTGGCGGCGCTGGTTGATTCAATGGTTTCCGGGACGATGGCCGTCGGCAGGGGAGTGGGAATCGGTTCTTCCTTGCGGCAGGCGGAAATAAGGAGCAATGCAGCCATGAGCAGTAAGCTGAATCGTAAAAACGGGTGAGTACGCATGTTTATTCAATCTCCAATACGTTTGGCCGAAAGAGCAGGATGTCTGGCCAAATAAAATCGGTTTGGTGGGATGTAGTCTGCCCGCTGACAGCATTGGCGAACATCAATCGTACTATAACAAAATGGGTCGTCTCATGACAAGCAAACGCCGGGTAATCGTTTACTGTGTAGGGTAATTGGTGGTTGGGAAACGGCCGTTGTCCTTGCAAAGTGATAACAGTGCCTGGGTAGGGGAGGTTTCACAATTTAATGGCGGTTAAAATGAGCATTTGTTTTGTCGAAAAATGCAATTTCTGGACTTATTAGTAGAAAGGTGTATGCTCTATTTGTCTAATTTTTTAATTCCAATTCACTTTTACTCTGTCTAAGTTGAAATTGGATGTTTAGTTTTTTGGAGAAAGTGTAAAGTTGTCAAAGAAAGTGTATGTTGGAAATCTCTCATTCGATGCCACGGAAGATGGTGTACGTGAATTGTTTGCTGAGTACGGTAATGTCGAGTCGGTAGCCTGGATCACTGATCGTGATACGGGTCGTTTTCGTGGTTTTTGTTTTGTGGAGATGGATTCAGCAGATGCGTCCAAAGCAATTTCAGCCCTGGATGGCAAGGAAATTGACGGCCGTAATTTGAAGGTCAACGAAGCCAAGCCGCGTGAAGAACGTGGTGGCGGTGGTCGTCGTGGCGGCGGTGGTGGTTATAACCGTGGCGGTGGCAACCGTGGCGGTGGCAATCGCTATCCCGACAGTGGTGGCGGCAGTCGCTGGTAGAATCTAGCATCACGCAAACAAGTTAATAGTGAAACGGCCGTCTTGGAATGGGACGGCCGTTTTTTGTTATAATCGGGCAGTAATGGATAGCGATGTGATGGAAACGGACACTTCGGCAGGCTCGGTGACGGCCGTACACCAACAATGGATGCAGCAGGCGCTGGTACAGGCTCAAATTGCGGCCGAATTGGGCGAAGTACCGGTCGGTGCGGTAGCTGTTTGGCAGAATCAAGTTATCGGCCGTGGCTACAATCGCAAAGAGGACAGTCTGGACCCGACGGCCCACGCTGAAATGATTGCTTTGCGGGAGGCGGCCGACTATTTGCAAAATTGGCGGCTCATTGACGTGACGCTGTACTGTACACTGGAGCCGTGTCCCATGTGCGCCGGAGCGATGATTCAAGCTCGCCTACCGCACCTGGTTTACGGGGCCAAAGACACCCGCTTTGGCGCCCATGGCTCGATTGTCGATGTCTTCAACGCCGAGGGATTTAATCATCAAGTTGACATTCTGCCCGGAATCTTGGAAAATGAGGCGGCTGAATTATTGCAAACTTTTTTCCGCGATTTACGGGAGAAAAGAAGCAAGTAAGCGAATGGGCGAATGGGATTTCATTCAGCCTTCATCATTCACAATTTATATTTTGATTTGGAGAGGTGCCGGAGCGGTTGATCGGGGTGCTCTCGAAAAGCATTGTGGCCGTAAGGTCACCGTGGGTTCGAATCCCACCCTCTCCGCCTTAAGAAAGACATCTGGAAACAGATGTCTTTTTTTGTGGGTGAGCAACGTTTCAGTTTGGGGGAAACGGCCGTGTTCGTTGCCATTGGTTTGGATCAGGTCGGTTCTATGCTCAACTTGCGCACTTGCAAACTCAAGGCATTGTAACCTGTCAGATGATGACCTTTGTCAGTACAGCGCCACTAATTATCAGAATTTTATAAGAACGGCCGTTGCCTATTGACAACGGCCGTTCTTTCTTTTATGATTTCAACTATATTGAATTCAATATAGTTTGATTGGATGAACGGAGGCGTGGCATGACTGATGAAGAAAAGTCTAATAGAGAATCCCGCCAGGGAAAAAGAGACTTTTGGCGAGCCTGGCGGCAGGAAAGACGCCGATTGTGGGATGAAACGGACAGTCCGCCTGGCGGGCACCCGCATGGACACGGCCATCGCGATAGGCATCCTGGGCCACGGCCGTTCCCACCGCGCCAACGGGCCAGGTATTGGCGGGAATTCTTCCACGATTACATGGGCGCCTGGCCGGAAGACCACTGGGCATTCAGTGGGAGGCGGTTTAGTCCCTGGCAGCAGGGCATGGATGAGTTTAACCCGTTTGTGGCCAGCATTTTGAGCAAAGGCGGCGGCTTGCTGCCGCTGTATGTGATGCATCTGCTTTCCCAGCAGCCGCGCTATGGCAATGAAGTGATGGAAAAAATCACTGAACGCACCGGCGGGCAGTGGGTGGCTAATCCAGGCGCGATTTATCCGTTGATGACGATGTTGGAAGAACAGGGTTTGATTACTGGTGATTGGGAAGACCCCACCAAGCGTACGATTCGTATTTACCGGCTTACTGAAGCTGGCCAAAATGAGTTGGCGCGGTTGAAAGCAGTCGTTAATCCCAAATTAATTCAAGCTGTAGAAGTGATGCAAGGATTGGCTCAGGATTTGAATGGCAATGATGATGAGCCAGAAGAAAAAGTTTAAAGATTGAAGATTGACAGAATTGCAATTTTCAATCGTCAACACAAGGAGTAAAAATAAAGTGACTGAAAAAGTATTGCACGAAGTACGTTTTATTGAAACAGATGATGGATTTCGCATTGAAGTGAAAGGTGACAAGGGAAAAATTCGTCAGATGGGTTTTGGTCCAGGTATGATGGGATTTGGTCCTGGTATGCGTCAAAAGTGGCATGGCCGACACGGCCGTCACCACCATCACCACGGAATGCACCGGCACGGCCGTAAAGGCTGGGGCTGGTGGTGGGATGACACGGATGAGGCAGCAGAAACCGATTTTGTCGCGAAAGAAAAATCGCCTGAAGATATTTGATTCGTAGGGCGTGAAATGTGAAGCGTGAAACGTGAATGGAAGTTCATGTTTCGCGTTTTTTTGTTTTAGCGGTGGTAAATGGTAATGACAGAGGGCAAGAGAACGAAGGGCAGTAGTTCTTCGCGGGGTTCAGCTAGAATGAGGCCGCTGGAGGTGCCGCCGTCGAGGTTGAGGGCGCTGTCCAGCCCCAGGTCGGAGGTAGTTAGCCAGGTGCTGAGTTGGTGTAGGGTAAAACTGCTGCGCCGGGTGAGGATGATGAGGAAACGGCCGTTCCTATCCACTCCAATCACCGTGCGCCGGGCCGGACTGCCATCTTCATTGGGGTAGCCCAGGACGCCGCCCGGTTTGACGAGCATGGGGAAGGATTGCAGGGCGTATTGTATGGAGCCGGCGGAGGTGTACGGCCGTTCTGCCAGCCAACGAATCTCCGGGCCAGTTTCCATGATGGCCAGCATCCCGCCAAAATCGACGTAACTCGTCCCGCTGGCCTGTCCATTAATGACCATTAAGCCGGTCGCTTCATATGTTTCGGTGAAAAAGCCGCCATTGACCACGATGAGTGCCCCGGTTGTCGCCTGCCATTCCAGCAGCCCTTTGGGTGCGCCGGGTTGGTAGGCGATTTCAAAGCGAAATTGCTCTGGTTCCAGGCGCAGCAGATAGAGGCTTTCATACGGCCGTTCATTGTCGTCGTTCAGGGTGATGATGCGTCGTTCCAGGCCGGATTGGATTGGCTGCCAGCCAGTGTCGGGCGGTGGGGTGGGTGTGGTGGCAGGGAGACTGGGGAGTAGGGGAGCCGGGGTGAATGTGGCTGAGGGCGAGATGATGGGCATGGGCGGGGAAACGGCCGTTTCGCAGCCAGCTATTCCCCAGCCGCCAACCGTTAACAGGAAAAAGCTTACAATGAATCGCCAATGTGGAGGCACGCGTTTACGCTTTAACTGTATCACGCAGCAAAATGGTGGTGCGATGGATGCGGCTGGCCAGCGGATCGAGTTCCAGTTCGAGCAGGACTTCATCGGGACGGCCGTTTTTGTTTTCTTCCATCGCCAGCCGCATTTCCAATACGGCCGGGTCACCATCGGAAACCAGGCGCAGATCGTAAATCAGAGGGCGCAGGTCGTATGTTTTTTGTTTTTTGCCATGACCCCGCTCACGCACCAATGTATCGGCGGCCAGGAGGTCAGTGATTTTTTGTTGGAGAACGGCCGTGTCCACCGGGTCTAGCAGTGTTACCGTGTAGGCCGATTCTGTTGTCAACGTTTGTAAAGTAGGCCCTTTCAAATCCACATCTTCAATCTGGTGGACGATGATGCCTGGAGCCATTTTAGCCATCAACTGCTGTCGCATCTGCTCTGGCTCCATTGTCTCCATCAACCAGATGTCGGCCATCTCGCATTCACTGGTAAAACCTAACGGCAGTGCCGCCGCCATTTGCATGCGTGGTCGCGGGTTGAAACCTTGCGTGTAAGCTACCGGAATACGGGCCCGGTTAAATGCCCTTTCCAACGTTAAAGCCAAATCCAAATGGCCGATGAAACGAGTCGAGCCAGTTTTGCTAAAAGTCAGTCGTAATCGTTGAACATAGTTTGCTTGCATAATGACCAATTGTAGCCGCGAATGAAGGATTTGGGGAAAGGTTGTTGAGAGAGCTATTGGGTGATAGAGATAGGAAAATTGTCACATCATCGGTAAATTGTAACGGAAACTGTAACACCACTCGAGTATACTAATCATAGTGTGAGAGGTGTAATTGATCCCAATAGACATATTTATTTTTGTACTGATTCGTCTTCATAAAACACCACTCGCACAAATTCATTTTTATCCGTGATGGTGCGTGCAATCAATCACGGATTCCCGGGTAGAAGTTCGCAAACCTGGCATCAAATTTTTTGTCAGCCTGGCTGGTTAACGAGTTATAGCTGCTTGCCACACGACAGTTACTCAGGAATAGTATGTTTGAGTCACGAAACCGAAGAAAGTCCACATTTGCTTATTTCCTCGATCTGATTGATGTCAATCGTCAATACATCTTCACCGTTGGTTACTACGTGTTCTTGGTATTCATGACGATGGCTGGGATAGCCTATGGCTATTATTTTTCCAACGTGTTCTTCGCCAGCGATAAGCCGCTCCGCATTCAACAGGTGATGAACGAATTAAAATTGCTTTGGTTGGTTCCCCTGCCTTATGCTATCTTGAACTTTTATTCATTTGTGCGCTATCCTGTTACCCTGCGTCCTCGTTTTCACGCCGTTCCTTTATGGTCTAACCAGCGGTTTGCCAGCACATTTTACTTTCGTTACGTGACCCGTGGACAAAACCCTAAATTGGTTGCCGAAAACGCGGAGCGTGCCTACCAACTCTTACATCGTATTCTGCCAAACCAATGGGTGGTGGAAGTGGTAACAGATCGTGCGTTTCCGTTGGCCATTGATGATCCGCGTGTCAAGATGATTGTGGTTCCTGACGACTATGAAACAGCGCAGGGGACCAGGTTTAAGGCGCGGTCGTTACATTACGCCTTGTCCGTATCCGACGCTCAAGATGAGGATTGGATCATTCATCTGAATGAAGAAACGCGTTTTGATGAGGAAACAGTGCGGGGGATTTACCATTTTGCGGTGAGGGAGTGTCACGCGGTAACGGCCGGGAAACGGCCGTATCCCCGCATTGGCCAGGGTGTGATTTTGTACGGTAGGGGACGTGGGGTGCATTGGTAAAATATGACATCAAAGTAAAAGGTATCATCACGCTTTCACTAATGCCGGTTGAAACAGTTCAATATCCAGGCAATCATGCAGATTTAGCCAGGCGCGGGCGGACTGCCGGATCACATTTCGCCAGAAAATAAACCAGCGACCAGAAAGCAATTGGGAACGCAAAAACAAAAAGCACTCAGCCATGTCCTCTTTCCAAAAGGTTCCAGCCGATTTCAGACGTAGATTGATAATACGGCGGATGGCACTTTCCACACAGCCACTGCCACAGGGGATGTGGACCGCCTTAAACATTTGATACTGCATCCGTTTTTCGTTTGCTTGAAAATAGTTTTGCCATTTCTTAATCGCCCGTCGTTGCTTAGCACCGCTCAACAGCCGGTTAATTTCTTGATACAGCCCTTGAATATCACCGTGCCAAAGTAGTTGCCGCCACTTTTCCTCTATCTTT
>JBNKZT010000236.1:0-9435 GCA_050301775.1 Promineifilaceae bacterium (SeqCode) | reverse complement strand
TTCTAGCAATGGCATTATTTTGCGCACGTCGGTCGATACGGTTTCGCGGCAAGGACGTTCCACGCAAGGGGTGCGGGTAATGGATTTGCGCGAGGACGACACGGTCGCCTCAGTTGCGGTTATTCGTGAAGGACGTTTGTCCCGGGTGAATGGGGATGAGGAAGTTGTACTAGCCGATGAGGAGGGTACTGCCCTGATTTAATCGGTTCATCTCCTTTAATTTTTATTGCACACTCAAAAGAGACGGCGTAACGGCCGTCTCTTTTTTTGCGAATACACCATATTTCCTATGTTGGACAAACAGTTCCCCATATATACTTGAAGAGACTAAGCAAAAACCTGAAATAAATATGATGCATTCAAATCGTTAAAAACATCCTCCCCTGAATGCTCTGTAAAATTCATTCCCTTCCATTTGCAGGGGTTTGGAGAAAACTGAATGCCTATAGCAGAATTAACTGAGATTCTATCCCCTATTTCCAAGACTGAAGAACTTGATGTTTCGACAGGATTAATCCAAGACATCATTTTTCGCTTTCTATTTAATGAAGGAACAGTCAACATTGGCCGGTTCGCCGAAACGTTAGGGCTGCCCGGTCGTATTTTGGATGATTTGCTTTCCAAAATGAAACAGGATCATCTGGTTGAGATTACAAAAGCCGGTTCCCTGGGTAGTTTGAGTTTTACCTATGGGCTTACAGAAGCGGGCAGTAAACGAGCACGTGATGCCTTTGAACGTAGTCAATATGTGGGCCTGGTTCCCGTGCCCTTGGAATCATACAATGCCGCTATTTTGGCCCAAACAGCCCGGAATCAGCGCATTACACCTGAACA
The DNA here is from genome assembly GCA_050301775.1 of Promineifilaceae bacterium (SeqCode). Classification (GTDB taxonomy): domain Bacteria; phylum Chloroflexota; class Anaerolineae; order Promineifilales; family Promineifilaceae; genus JACKCC01. The sequence continues at coordinate 8,601 of JBNKZT010000236.1, read as the reverse complement.
AGTACAGGCTTCATTAAGCCATCTTATCCTGCCGGACAATTTTCACCGGCGTATTGGCCCGGCGGTTAATTCAGGCTCTTCGCTTTTCTTGTACGGCCCGCCGGGGAATGGTAAGACCACGGTTGCTCAAGCGATTGCCGGCCTTTTGGCCAAAGATGATCCTATCTGGCTGCCAGATGCGGTAACTGTTGGCGGACAGATCATCCGCATTTTTGATCCCCTGGTTCACGAAGAATTGCAGCAAGAAGAAATGCCATTTCATACGACAGCGTTTAGTTCACCACTGAACGGCTCCTCTAAATTGCGTATAGACAAACGGTGGCGATTATTTAAACGGCCGTCTGTCATGGTTGGTGGCGAATTGACAATGGAATCACTCGATTTACGATTTGAGCCAGTTGCCAAAGTGTATGAAGCGCCTCTCCAATTAAAGGCTAACGGCGGCATGTTCCTTATCGACGATTTTGGCCGGCAGCAAATTAGCCCGCAGCAGCTTCTCAATCGCTGGATTGTTCCCTTGGAAAGCGGTATTGATTTCCTGCGGCTACAATCCGGTCAAAGTTTGGAGGTGCCTTTTCAGCAGCTCATTGTTTTTTCCACCAACCTGGATCCATCTGAATTAGTGGATGACGCTTTTTTGCGGCGCATTCAGATGAAAGTAGAGGTTGGCGGACCGGATGAGCGGCTTTTTTACCAGATATTTTTGCGAATGTGCGAAATTATCAAAGTGCCATTTGATAAAAAGAGTTTTGTCCATCTTTTACAAAAATGGTATCGAGAACCAAACCGCACGATGCAATCCGTTCATCCCCGTGACATTATCAAAACCGTTGTTGCCTTGTGTGATTATGAAGGGATTGCGTATCAATTGACCCCGGAACTGATTGACGAGGCATGTACCAGCTACTTTGTCGATATTTAGCCGTTGGTAAGGCTGTTAGTAGGCTGCTTGAGTGGCGCTGTTTAGCAATAAGAAATAAAAGAGGGCGCCCCGAAAAAGGCGCCCTCTTTTTATGGGCAAACCAACTGCCAATCGTTTAGAAAACGCCTGGCGTATTGGATGAGATTTAGCCTTGCAGTAAATCAGTCAGGCCGCGTACGACAGAGCCTTCACCCGATTGTTTGCCGCCGACGGAAGGGGCGTTTTGCAAAATGCGGTCAGCCAGGCGGGAGAAGGGCAGGGATTGCAGCCAAACGCGTCCTGTGCCTTGTAGAGTGGCCAGGAACATACCTTCACCGCCAAAAACCATAGACTTTAAGTTGCCGGCCCGTTGAATATCATAATTGATTGTGGATTCAAAGGCGACAATACAGCCGGTATCGACCATGAGTTTTTGGCCGGTCAGGGTTTTTTGAACGATGGTGCCGCCGGCATGGATGAATACGTTGCCGTCACCACGCAGCCGCTGCAAGATGAAGCCTTCGCCGCCAAATAAACCGGCGCCCAGTTTTTTATTGAAAGCGATGCTGATTTCTGTGCCTAATGCGGCGCAGAGGAAGGAATCTTTTTGGCAAATGAGTTCCCCGTTGGCTTCGTCCAGATCGATGGCGATGATCTTGCCAGGGTAGGGAGCGCCAAAGGCAACGTTCTTTTTGCCCTGGCTGTTGTTTGTGAAGTGAGTCATGAATAGGGATTCACCAGTGAAGGCTCTTTTGGCCATACTGCCTAGTTTGCCCATAAACCCTTCGTTGGGTTTTGATCCGTCGCCCATTCGTGTTTCAAAGGCCATGCCGTCTTCCATGTACATCATGGCACCGGCTTCGGCAACAACGGTTTCGCGGGGGTCAAGTTCGATTTCGACAAATTGAAGATCGTCACCAAATATTTGATAATCGATTTCGTGGCTTTTCATGTAGGTATCTCCTTGTATAGATATGGGGGAAATGTAAAACATTCTTTATACGTCGTTTACGGCGTATGGTTGTAGGATAGCAGAAATAACATCTTGTTTTCAAGTTTGTGTTGCCTGTTTATCATTTGGTGGGTGTTGGGGAACGGCCGTATCCTCCTCACTTGCCTCCACCATTTTCTCCACCATTTCCGGCAGGGGTTTGTCCATTAATTTGGCATACACATAGAATATAAACAGGCGGGCAGTTGCCAGCGTGGGAGCCGCCAGCAGGATGCCTAATACACCAGCAATGCTTGCTCCAGCCAAGGCGCCCATTATGACGACTAGCGGATGCAGTTGCAAGCGCCGTCCCATGATCCGAGGCACCATGTAATAATTTTCCAGTTGAAAAACCAGTCCATAAATTCCGGCCATGAGGACGGCAAACCAAAGGGGGGACATTAAGTTGCCGACCCAACTGCTGTGGCTTTGGAATAGGGCGATGAGGATTGCGGGCACGGCCGCTAACACTGGCCCAATCGTCGGCAAAAATTCCATCAGGCTGGCAATGAGTGCCAGCAGCAGCGCGTTAGGGAGATTTAGAATGAGGGCGATGATGAAAATGATCAGCCCCATGACGCCGCTCAAAACCAACTGCCCTCGTAAAAAGGCGTTCCAGGTCAACTGAAGCTCTTGACTGATGTGCAAAAAATCAGGTTGATAAGTTTCTGGGATAAGTTTTAGGATGAGTTGAAAGAGATGGTCATGGTCTTTGACCAGATAGAAGGAAAGGAATAGGACCAGGAACGTCCAGCCGAAGGTGGATAGTGTGGCGCTGGCAATGCTGCCGAAAACGGTTAACGATTGGCTGCCAATTGTTTGCACCAGGCTAACGAAGTTGTTGCTTAAACTGGCATATATCTGTTCAATTTGGGATTGGTTCAACGGGATTTCGTTGCCGGCGATGATGATGGGACGCTGCAGCAGTTCGCCAAGCTGGTTGACGAAGCGGGGCAGGTTGCTGATGAAGTTGTTGACCTGGCTGACGATGGGTGAAATGGCGCTAACTGGAATGGAGACGAGGGCGGCTAAAAGGATGAGATATATTAGAGCGATAACCAGGTTGCGGTTGAGTCGGGTGCGCCGGGTGATGAGTAATACCAGGGGATTGACCAGGTAGGCCAGGATAACGGCCGTTATCAGCGGCAGCAGCAAATTCCGAATCCGATATACAGCCAGAACTACCACTGCCAGAGAAATGATGACAACGGTGCGTTTTGTACTGGTGCTCCAGGGCGGAGAACTGGGGTAATGGGACGTCTTCATCGTTTTTTTACCGGGCTGATTGGTAGGAAGGATGGTAGATGGCTTGATTTTGTTTCATGCTGAATCAATTATAACGCACATTGGTTATGAAGAAACACAACAAAACAGGTGTTTTTTTGGGGAGACGGCCGTTTGGGGGGACAAATTCCCTGATATGAAGTGCATTAGATAGTACGGGTTGGCGCTTGATTCGTGTTTGGTCTTATGTTATGATGCAGGCAAGTTGTTTGACGCACCGCGTCAAACAGAGGTGAATAGTAATGGAAAAAATGGTAATTGATTCTTTTATAACGAAAAATGGTCTGTTGGTCTGGGTACGGCCGTTGCTGCCAGAAGACGCCCCTTATTTGGTGGAAATTTTCGAACATATGAGTGCTGACAGCCGGTACTTACGATTTAACCAGCCATTGACCCATGTTGCCCCGGAACGAATTTGGACTGAGGCCGAAAATATTGCTCATTTGGAACCTCAGATTGGTTTTATCGCTTTTGCTGATTTGCCGGAGCAGTCTGGTGTACCTATTGGAGCGGTCCGGTGTGTGTGTTTGGGTGATGGGGTTGCAGAAACGGCCGTGTCCGTTCGCGACGACATGCAAAATCAAGGGATTGCTACAAGCTTATTGGGCATTCTGGTCGAAGAAGCCCAAAAACAGGGCGTTCGCAAATTGGTAGCTACCGTACAGAATGCGAACAAACCAATCATGCATATTCTCAACCAGCTGCCGTACGTTTGCACGCGCAAAACGATTGGATCAGACACGGAAGTGGAACTTGATTTAACGTTCCCAAAGCCAGAAATCGCAGCCAGGGGTCAAAATTTGCTGTAAAAACACAATTCTAATTGGAATGAGCGCCGAGTTAAACCATGATTTAACTCGGCGCTTTTTGATACTATCATTAGCGAGCATTCAAGAATTACGTTTGTATTTGGAGCATGATTTGCGTTTGACATAGGTTTCTGACTGATGCACAATTCGTGGGTATTGAATTTAGGAAATTACGTATGCGCTTACATCGTCCACAATTGATTGGGTTATTTGTTATTATATTTGTGCCGTTAACCTGGCTGGCCTGGCAGTGGCAGCAGGGTCAGGGAGCGGCCCGGGCTGCGGTTTTACCTACCTTGATGCCGACGGCAGTACTAGCGGTGCCAACGACGGTTTTGCCCACGAACACGGCCGTTCCCACTGCTACACACTTGCCAACGGCCACAGCGACCCCTATGTCGCTGCCGACATTCACCCCGACGCCGTCGGCAACCGCAGCCTCAATAGCCACGGCCGTTCCCATCAACCGCGCCTGTCCTGATCCGATTCCGTTGAAACCGGTGTACGGCCGTTACATCATTTCCGACATCATTTGGCCGACGCCCGATCCGGCGCAGGTAGATGCCCATTTTGGGCTGGCCAAACCACTGCCCGGCGGTGGTCGTTTTCTTATCAATCAGAATTTTCCGTATGGCTATGATTTGAACGGCCGTCTCCTGCTGCACAACGGCGTCGATTCTGCTGAACCATTAGGTACACCGGTGCTGGCCGTTGGTGATGGCACGGTCGTTGTGGCGCAGGATGATATGAACGAATGGTTTGGCTGGCGTTGTGACTGGTATGGCCATCTGGTTGTCATTGAGTTAGATCAGACCTTTCAGGGTCAGCCGTTGTATGCCCTTTATGGCCACGTATTGAATATCACTGTCACGGCCGGTCAACGGGTACAAACTGGCGAGCAGGTTGCTGAAGTGGGATTTGGCGGCGCGGCGACTGCGCCTCACTTGCATTTCGAGCTTCGTGTAGGCAGTAACAAGTTTGGGTCAACATTGAACCCGATGTTGTGGCTTGATCCCGGTCAGACGCGGGGTGTGATTGCTGGGCGGCTGTTGGACCCTGAGGGACGGCCGTGGCATGGCGTTGGTTTGAGTTTGGTAGGTATCAGCAGTGATACCAGCAGCGGCAATACCTGGTCTTACCTGGATGATCCACTGCATTACATCAATCCTGACCCCGGCTATGCCGAAAATTTTGTTTTTGCCGATGTAAAACCGGGCGAGTATGAAATTTACACCAAAGTGCAAGGGGTTGAGTATCGCGTCCCGGTGCAGGTTGTGGCTGGTGAGGTGAGTACGGCGGCGATTGTTACCGAGCCGTATAAAATCCCGACAGCGACACCAGTGGTTACGGCGACGGTCGAGATAGTGGAAACGGTTGAGATTATGGAAACGGCCGTTGCCACACCAACCGCCACTGAATGATTCCGTGAGAGAGTAAGATGACGAAAAAAAAACTTGGTTATGTGCAGTTAGAGTGGACTTGTCCAGCTTGTGGGACCCGAAATCCCGGCCCGGCCAAAAAGTGTACGGGCTGCGCCGCTCCCCAGCCGCAAGATGTCCAGTTTGAACAGGCAGCCCAAGAAACCTTCATTGAAGACGAGAAGCTAATCGAAAAGGCCAAAGCCGGGCCGGATGTGCATTGTCCTTTTTGTGGAACCCGTAATCCGGCGGGTGCGACCACTTGCAGCAATTGTATGGGCGATTTGACGGATGCGGCTGCGCGGGAACAAGGCAAGGTGCTGGGCCAGCATCAAAAAGATGCCAAACCGGATATGGCTTGTCCTTATTGTGGGACGATGAATGCGGCTACGGCCGTTAAATGCACCAATTGTCAAGGTAATCTGCAAAAGCAAGTTCAACCTAAACCGCAGTTGGCCGCGCAGCCAGCCCAACGGCGCAGTTTGGGCATTGTGGGGATCATCGTCATTGTGGTCCTAATTGGCTTGTGTATTTTTATTGCTTCCTTGTTTTTCCGAACCGATGACGTGATTGGTCGGGTAGCGGCGGTGGAATGGACGCGCACGGTGGCTGTTGAAGGATTGGTTCCGGTTGAACGGCGTGATTTTCTGGAAGATATTCCCCAGGGCGTCGATTATGGTAACTGTCGCCAGGAGCTGCATCACGTTCAGGATTTCCCGGCGCCCAATTCGCAAGAAGTTTGCGGGACGCCCTACACGGTTGATACGGGTACAGGCGTTGGCGAAGTCGTGCAAGATTGCCAATATGAAGTGTATGAAGATTATTGCGCCTACACGGTTGATGAATGGCAGCAGATAGATGTGGTCACGTTGACTGGGAGTGATTTATTCCCGGCGTGGCCGCAGCCGCAGTTGGCTGGTGAACAGCGGCTGGGTGAACAAGAGGAACAGTATGAGGTCGTTTTCCAGGGCGATGGCGAGCAGTACACGTACACAACCAGCAGCCTGGATCGCTTCACTGAGTTTGCGATTGGCAGTGAGTGGGTGCTGCAAGTGAATCAGTTGGGTGGTGTGGTGTCGGTTGAGCCGGCCAGGTAGGATTAGGCCAGATGGCCGTAATAGACCTGCGTTTTGTAGAGGAAATGGATACGGCCGTTGTCCGCATACGTATCAAACAACTGGCGCAGTTCGTTGACCAGCGGCTCGTAGTTGGGATGTCCGGTTAGCGGCGCGTAAGACGATGACAACGAACGGCCTAACAGCCCATCCCAGTCAAAAATTTGTTCATTGCGGAACTGGTGTGTGGCCGGGCTTCGGCCAAAAAAGCGGGGAATGTTGGTGTGGCTGCGCGTTTGGGTCACTTCCTGGTAGCGGATGGCGTACCGGTTCATGAGCGCTTCATAGCCAGTCATGAACGGGGAGCCGGAGTCATCACGCATATTCCAGATGAGCACTGCCCAGCCATTTGGTTTGAGAATGCGGCGCAGTTCCCGGCTGGCCTCAACGGGGTCAAACCAGTGAAATGCCTGTCCAGCGACGACAAAATCGGCACAGTGTTCGGGTAAGGTTGTGGCCTCGGCCGTGCCGTTGATGCTGGTGAACCGGGCATACTCAGTTAACAGCTTTTCGGCGGCGGTACGCATCTCATCGTTGGGTTCCACCCCGTAGACCGGGTTGCCACTTTGCAGGAACAGCCTGGACAAGATGCCGGTGCCGGAGCCAATATCGCCGATAACGGCCGTTTCCCTCAACTCGCACTTATCCCGCAAAAGGTCAATAACGGGAACCGGATAATCTGGCCGATAGCGTACATAATTTTCAACCCGATCCGAAAAACGTTTTGTCGAATCCATTTTTGCCCTCCAGCAAACAATTCAAAGCCAACTTGTTGGACAAATATTAACAAATAAGCAGTCAATTGGCTCCAAATATGATACGATTATTTATGATTATTTAGTAATAATTGTATGGAGGGAAGTATGAATAGACGTATTGTATGGATTGTAACGGCCGTTGTTTTAGCAGCATCTATTCTTTTGTTCTTGTTCCGGTCATTGGATTGGGTTGTGCCGACCTTGTTGGTCACGCTAATCATTTCAATTGGTGTTGTCGCCTTTATATTCCTTAAAACCTATGTGTATATTGGTGAATTGGAATATGGCGTGGTGTTTTTCCATACGGGCGACTTTTCCCGGTTTCTCGATTCGGGTTGGCGGACCATCAATCCTTTGACCGAAAAATTGACCGATACAATCAGTAAAGGCTCGCAAAAGGCCCAGGGAACCAGCCATTTACGCACCAAGGATGGCGTTCCGGTTGAGATCGCTTGGTCTGTATCCTTCAAGATTTTAATCGAGAATATTCGCCCAGCCGTCGCTTTTAAGATGGCGCGGACCCTGCCTAAATCGGCGGATAAGTTAGTAGCCGGTAAAGCCGTCCAATCTCTGCGCCATATCGTGGAGCAAAAAACTGTTTGGGAATTGTACCAGGTGGACGCGGCCAAAGAATTGGAACTGCAATTATGTGATCAGGTAAACGCCCGGCTGCAACTGCGCCATAAGGAAGCGTTCAGCGCCAACGGCGTTGCACCTGTGCCATCGCGGCTTCCTGGCGAACCTATCAGCGGTCTGGGGCCGGACCAGATTCCCTGGTATGACGTGCAAATATTGGCCATCAAAATGCCGGAGCGTATTGAAAAGGCGCTGGAGATGGCTCATGAACGCCGCTTGCAAACGGAAACGGCCGTACATGCCCTGGAGCGATTGCACGAAGTGGTTAATCAGTTTGACGACAAAGATATGGAACGGTTAGCGGAATTGGAAAAGCTGCGTATCTTGGATAAAGATGGCGGATCGATGGTTAACGTCGTTGCGTCATTGGCACAAACCATTCGCAATAATGGGGGTGGCTAGACGAAGTATCGATTAAAAAGTGCCGGAACTCCCAAATAAAGCTGGTACAGGCCAAACAGAAACAAGGCTAAGGCCGAAATCCCGCTCAACACGCGGTTCAGCCGGGCATCCAGCCGTTTGGCGGTGGCGAAGAGCAAGACAAAGGCCATAAAACCGCCAATCAGTGCCCCGTAGAACCCGAAGAAGAAAGCGAGCCCGTTCACGGCCGTTTCCCGCCAGGCATCAATCAAAATCGGCCCGGCAATCGTTCCCCAAAAAATGTATGGGTTGGGACTGAGGAAATTCAT
>JBNKZT010000235.1:0-9502 GCA_050301775.1 Promineifilaceae bacterium (SeqCode) | reverse complement strand
AGCCATTCCGCCTGGGGCAGCGCCCCCCAACGCGCGTAAGCCCAAGCCAGCAGCAGCACCATCAACATCGCCGGGGTGATGAAACAGACACCGCCCACGACCAAACCCGGCCATCCGGCCCGCATGAAGCTGAGATGGATAACCATTTCCGTCGAGTTGGGTCCGGGGATGAGATTTGTGGCCCCGATTAAATCCAGAAATTCCTCGTCGCTGAGCCATTTGCGCCGTTTGACGACTTCATCGTGCATCATGGCGATGTGGGCCGCCGGGCCGCCAAAGGCGGTCACGCCCAATTTGAGAAATAAGGCGGCAACTTCGGATAAGTTTGGGGTAGACGGTTGTTTCATAGCGGTTTGATGATGGGAATGAGGGTAGGGCATTTTCGGAAATATAAATAAGCATTCAATCCGAAAATGCCTCCAGCGACTTCCGAAAAATGATAAATTTCCCTCAATCATTTTTCGGAAGTCGCCTAACGGCCGTTATTGTACATCTTCTGACAGACCCTGGCATTACGTGGGCCAACAAGCCGTTGTTGCTTTATACTTCTTGCTCAATGTCACAATTCAACGAACTACTCACCGTCATCATCAACACCGTCGTACCCATTTTCTTGATCATTGGCGTGACGATCCTTTTGGGGCGTTATCGGCAAATTGATGTACGAACCTTGTCACGCATTTCCATTTACCTGCTCAGTCCGGCGCTCTTCCTGACCAATATCTCTGAATCTGGGCTGGGGCCGGGCGAGTTGAGCAATATTGTAGTGGCAGCGATGGCTGTTTGCGTCGTGATGGCACTTATCGCCACGATCATTGCCCGCCGTTTGAATTACAGCCGAGGATTGGCCAGTTCTTTTGTCCTGACAGCTTTCATCATGAATTCGGTTAATTTTGGCCTGCCGTACATTGAGTTTGCCTTTGGCAAGGTGGGATTGGAAACGGCCGTTGTCTTCTCCGTCGGCCAGGTATTCATGGCCTATTTGCTGGGAACCTATGTGGCGTCTCGGGGTAGTAGTTCAGTAGGAACGGCCGTACGCAATGTCCTCACCATCCCCATGCCCTACGCCTTTGCGTTGGGCATGTGGCTCAACGCCACCGGTCGCAGCCTGCCTGGTCCCGTCCTCCATGCCGGCGAGGTGCTGGCGCAAGGCGTTATTCCAGTGGCGCTGGTGATTTTAGGATCGCAATTGGGCGGGGCACATCTGCGGGGTCGTTGGCGGCCGCTGTTTGTGGCGGCATTGACGCGATTTGGTGTGGGAACGGCCGTGGCCATCGGTATTGCTTTTTTGTTTGGCTTACAAGGGTTAACCCGGCAGGTATTCATCATGGAAGCCAGCATGCCCGCCGGTATTCTCAGCGGCGTCCTCTCTACCGAATTCGGCGGCGATCCCGAATTTGCCGCCGCCACCATTCTGGTTACAACCGTGTTGAGCACCCTTTACCTGAGCGGGCTGCTGCTGTTTTTGACGTAACCAACCCCCCGGAGGATGATCTACCCGATCCAGTTGCGGACGTGGATGGCAAAAATCAGGTGGTCGCGCCAGACGTTTTTGATAAATTCCTTTTTCAGCTCGCGGGCTTCCAACCGCATCCCAACCTTTTGCAGCACCCGTGCCGAGTCGACATTGTCGGCGACACATTTAGCCCAAATACGCGCCATATTTAATTCTGTAAAACCGAATTGAAGGATGGCGCGGGCGGCTTCAGTTGCGTACCCCTTGCCCCAATAGCGGCTGTCCAGTTCATAGCCGATGTTGGCTTCACGCTTTTCGCGATCATTTATGCGGATACCGCAGTTGCCGATGAGACAGCCATCTTCTTGATGGATGACGGCTAACTGGAATTTAGTACGCGGCCGTTCCTGCTGCCAGTCGAGGAACATCTGTACAAACTCGCGCACATCGGCTTCACTGCGTTCCGTCCAGTGATAATAGTTTAAGTATAGCGGGTCGGATTGGTAGGTGTGAACGGCCGTCCAGTCATCAAAGACAAATTCGCGCAGCAGCAGTCGTTGGGTTTTTAGCAACATGAGTGACTTCAGGTTGACTGCCGGTTGGCATATGGGGTGACGGTGATGCTGCCATCCCCTTCCATGTGCGCTTCGGCCACATCGGCCAATTTTGGCACGCCGGCACGGCGAAGTTGGGACATCAGTTCGTCTTCGGTAATGAGTTCCTGGCGCATGTTTTTGTGGAGGAGACGGCCGTTTTTCACCAGCAGCAGCGGCGGTGGATGGTAAAAACGTTGAATCAAGGGCACATGTTGGCCCAGCCAGTCCAGCGCGTAGTTCCAAAAAGCAATCGTAGCAATCAGGATCAGGCCGTCGGTGACCGAATGGTGTTCGCGGGCGATGGCGTTTTGCGCGGCTGCCGCGACCAGGGCGATCATCAACACGTCACCCAGCCCGATATTGCCGCCAATGCGCCGGAATGTCATTCGCAGCAGGACAAACAAAACGAGGTAGACAATCGTCCCGCGCAGGACGATTTCCAGGAAAGGGACGCTGGGTGCAAAAATACCATGCCAGTCGATGTTAAACATGGCTGGTAATTATACTGTTGTGTCGGTATTCGTCACGTGAGAAAACGGTCGTTCCTCCAACGGACATGCAGCCACCAGCATCGCCACACTCACCAGCAGCAAAAATGGCGGCGCAAAAATCACCCCGGAAACTATCCCGGCCAGCAAAAAGTAAAGGTGGAAGGCAGTGGGAACGGCCGTGGCCAACCGGGCAGTGAGGTGGTGTCGGAAAACAGGCGGGCGCTGTAAATGATCAACCCCCAGGAGACGCCGATGGCAATGGGGACTTCACCAAACATGATCAGGAAACGGCCGTACCGGTAAGCCTCTAACTGCCGGATTGTCGCCCACTCCAGCAGCACACCGAAAATCATCCCCGCCAGCAGCTGCCAGAACCCAAACCATCAACTCAAAAATCGTGAAATAAGGATTAGGGATCCCCATAACGTTTCAGTGCTCTTTTTCAATGATGGCCACGTACATGGAACCTTCTGACTCGATGAACCGGGACACCTTCCAGCCGGTATCGGCCAGAATCGCTTGCATTTCGGCCTGGGAAACAATCAAATACTCGAACCAATCGCCGATGTAGTTGAGGTAACGAACGCGAAGACGCAGTTGGCCGGGCAGGCGGCCCCGCTGCCGGTTGTGTTTCTGATAGGCGACGTGATGCGGCTTGTCGGTCCCGTGAGGATCGTTGCTTTCGGCGATGATACGGCCGTCATTCCCCGTCATCCCATAAAAGCGACGCAGCAGCCACTTGGCCCGGCGTGGATTGCCAAACAGGCCGAAGTTGTTGCCCATCATGATGATCGAATCGAACTGGCCCAGTTGGCGCTTGCTCACCTGCGTAACCGATAAAACCCGCGCATCCCTCACACCCCGCCGCCGGCACACTTCAACAGCCAACGGTGAATTATCAATCCCCACCACGTCGTGTCCTTGTTCCTGCAAATAAAGGGCAAAACGTCCCGCGCCGCAGCCCACATCCAGCACCCGCCCCTGGACATAGGTCATCGCCTCTTGAAGATGCGGCGACCAATCGGCATGCTGGCTGAAATAACCCGCCGGCCCGCCTGATAAGTCTACAAAGCCGTCCTCTCGTTCGATGATTTCAATCGCTTCGCCGGTTTGGAAATAATCGTAAATCTCACGGCCAAAGGCATCCTGTTCTGGCTTCATACCTACCTCCTCCAAAAAAGTTGGGCAATTTTACATGTCGCCACCCGGTTGACAATAACGGGGACTGGGGAATTGGGGGATAAAAATTTATAAAAATCCCCAAATCTCTGTATCCCCTCTTACCATTTTACCATGTTCCTGCTTCCTGTTTGCCTGTTGGCGATTTATTTTTCACGACTTTGCCCTTCTCGACAAGATGGGCGCGTGTTAGACTTGGGGCATGAGTGAAGCGGCGAACATCACTGAATTTTGGGACGCACTGGCCGAGGCCACCGACCCGACTGCTTATAAACCAGCCCGCAATGAACAGGTTGTCGCTACGCGCCTGGAGGCATGGGACGCGCCTTACTACATCCTCAAGGAGCCTTTAACCAAATCCTACCTGCGCCTGTCGGAAGCCGATTATGCGTTGTGGTGGCAGATGAACGGCCGTTACACCATCAAAGACCTGCTCTTCTACAATCTCAAACGCTACCAATCTCTACCCATTGGCCACTTCAACAGCCTGCTGGCCGATTTGCGTACCGGACACTTCTTGCAAGACCGACCAACCAATATGTACGCCCAGGTAGAAACTGAACTGGCCGCCCACAATCCGGCCAGTCGGGGCCGCCGCCTCATCAACGGTTTCCAGCATACCGAAGTCAGCATCAGCGGCCTGGACGATTTTTTTACACCGCTTTACCAGAGTCTGCGCTGGCTGTTTCAGCCTATCACACAGGTACTCCTGCTGCTCATCATCCTGTTGGGCGGCAGCTTGTTTGGCTGGCATTTTTGGCAGCAAACCTTTACCTTGTCCGGCAGCGGCGGTTGGAGTGTTGTCAGCTTGCTGGCAGCTAACCTCATCATTATCACCATTCACGAACTGGCGCATGGTTTGGCGACGAAGCATTTTGGCCGTGAATTAAATCAGGGTGGCTTTTTGATTTACTGGGGAATGCCCGCCTTTTTTGTCGATACGCGCGACATCTGGCTCTCGCCGCGCCGCCAGCGCATCGCCGTCTCCTGGGCCGGTCCCCATTCGGGCTTGATTATTGGCGGGCTGGTAGGATTGGGGTTAACGGCCGTACTCACCTATTTACCACAATATCAAACATCCTTCTGGGCTGGCTTTGCTTACCAGCTAGGCTTCCTGGCTTACCTGACCGTCTTCTTCAACCTTAACCCACTGCTGGAACTGGACGGTTACTTTATTTTGATGGATTGGCTGGACATGCCCGGCCTGCGCCGCCGTGCCTTCCAATTCTGGCGGGAAAAACTGTGGCCGCATTTTCTGGCCCACAAAGCGCCGCGTGATTTTTGGGGCACGATGAATCGTACCCGGAAAGTTTTTACCTTTTACGGCGGTCTGGCGCTGGCATATTCGATTTACGCCCTGATTTTCGCCCTCTACTTCTGGCAGACGCGGCTGCTGCCGTTAATTGGTGGGTTGTGGCAGCGGGGTTGGTGGGGGCAGATGTTGGTGTTGCTGGTAACGGCCGTACTCATTCTGCCCGCCGTCTACTACCTGTTCAGCTTCGGCTGGAGCCGCATCCAGGCCGGGCTGGAATGGCTGGCCAGACGCAACCTGCTGGCCCGCCCCGATGTACTGGCCTTGCTTGTCGGCCTGCCATTGCTCATCGGCCTGCCCCTGATTCTCATCGCCCTTTCCACCCTGCCCCGCGCCGAGTTGTGGCTCAATTTGAGCTTGTGGCTGCTGCACATTAGCGCCATTGCCGCCCTGGTGGGCGTGGCCCGCCAACTGCCCGGCTCCCGCTTTCAGTGGGCAATGTGGTCACTGGTCGCTGCCCCGGTGGGCATTACACTGGCCTGGCTGAGCCAGATAGCCGGATTGGCCGAGTTGTGGCGCGATCTGGCAATTTTGGTGGCGGCCGGGGGCATTATGGCGGCCGGATTTGTCGCCTGGTACACCATCTGGCCCGGCTACCTGGAAACTATTGATCGGCTGATGATTGCGTTCTTTTTTCTGCTAGGCGTGGGCTACGTGTATGGCATCGTCGTCTGGCTGGACGAGGGGCTTCCCTGGACGATTTCGCTGCTGCTGCTGGGCGTTTTTGCCGGGTTAATGCTGATGACGCCGCTTTGGATCAACTTCTGGCGTTCTCGGTTTGCCCTGCCCTGGTTTTTGTTGATTGTGGCAATTTTGACTCTGCCCTGGCTGCGCTCTTTTCCACGCTTACACCTGCCGATTATAACGCTGTGGTTGTTTGCCGGGTTGGTTTATTGGCTGCTGGGGGCGCTGGCCCAGTTTGTCCGGTTTGAGGCGGCGAAGGGAGGAGAAACGGCCGTGTTCCAGGATCGGGAACGGCTCGTCAACAGCTTTAATCATTTCATGAGAGCTTTGTTTGCTGGCTACGAAGCCGTCTTTGGTGGGCGGCGGCTGACTGCTATTCAAGCTCAGATTTTAGGTCTGGGGCCGCTTGATCCCGACGATGGCATCCTGGAAATCGGCAAAAAAGCACGAGTCGCCCTGCTTCTGGCCGTCGATCGGCTGGACGATCTGGCCGGGACACCCTTCACGCGCAAAGCCGGACAAGCGGCCTACGACAGCCTCTCCTGGCTGGAAGCCGAAACCCTGGCCCGCCACGTCCTCTCCGAAACCGATTGGGGCATTGGGCTGGCGCAGGGCTTTATCCAGGTTCGTGACCATCGTGCCGAGCTGGTTCGTCTGGCCGATGTCTTTGCCGGTTTTGACCAGGAGGCAGTACAAGAAACGGTCGCCGTTACCCACACGCTTACCGAACGTAAAGGGGCGCTCCTAGCCCGTGCCGGAACCAATGCCACGCGCTTTTTCCTGATTGACACCGGCCAGGTAGGGGTGTTCCACGACGAAGTGCAGGTAGCCACGCTGGAAGAAGGTGGTTATTTTGGCATCAACGCCTTGCTGGCCACGGGCGAATACCAGTTTACCTACCGGGCGCTGGGGCCGGCAACACTGCTAACCATCCATCGAGACGACTTCGACCCGCTGCTGCGTGCTGATACGACGCTGGCCAAACAGGTCAGTTCCGGCGCCGAAACGCGCCACCTGCTCAAGCAGATGCCCTTATTCAGCAGTCTCAGCCCGCAGGAATTGGCCGTTATTGACGCCCGATTGCAGCGTCGCCGGGTCAAGGCCGAAGAGATTATCGTGCGCCAGGGCCAGGCACGCTCTCATTTGTTTATCGTAGCCAAAGGGCGCGTCGCGGTTTTGGATGGGGACGAGCGTGAAGTTGTGGGTAATTTGGGGCCAGGTGAGCATTTTGGCGAGTATGCTTTGTTTGCCGATGTGCCGTACACGGCCACCTACCGCGCCGCCCTAGATACGGAACTTTTGCTGCTGGATGAGCCTAAATTTGATGAGTTGGTTGCGGTTTGTGACCAGATGTCGCATTACGTGGCTCAAATTGGCAGCGGCCGGCTTATGACCACCCGCCGCCGGTTAGGACCCAGCGCGGTTTTATCCTGACCCGCATAAAAAATCCCCTCGTAGGGAGGGGCTGTCTAAAATCCTGATTTAAGCTGGTTTATGATTGGTCAGCCGTGAAAAAGAGGACATCCTGCCCGGTGGTATCGCTCAAGATTAACTGAGTCATTTCTGTCCGAAACTGGCTGACAGTGGCCAACGCTGCCAAAAATTCAGCTTCTCGCTGGCCGATTTCTTCTTCACAAGCCATCATCGTGCTGACAAGTTCTGATAATGTGAGGTTGGTTCCATCAATCTGGTAGCTGCCGCCATAGCTGTTACAGCCGGCATTGCCGCTTACCTGGCCATCATTGAATTGGATGTTGATATTGACATCAACCCAGGTGTTGACGATGGCATCACCTTGTACAATACTGCTCAAAACCCAATCGGTTCCTTCCAGAGCTGAATTTTCAGCGGGAGCAAATTGCATGTCACCGTTAGGGGTGTGGATGGTCAATTTGGTTTCAGTAACTGTCAGACCGGTCGCGGCTTGCAGCATTTGCAGAAATGCACTTTCCTGGTCCATAAAGTCTTCACACCACATCTCGGTGCTGCCGATGGGATTGGTGATCAAGTTATCGCTGTCGAAGGCATAACTGCCAAAGTAACTGTTGCAGCCGGCGGAGCCGTGAAACTGGCCATCGTTGGTGAATTCGATGGTTATCATAGTGTCGGGCAGGAGTGGTTGACCATATTCCTGCAATACCCAGATTTTATTGAGTATATTTGTATCCGAAGCGCTGTTGTCAGGCTGTCCTGGTTGGCATTCGCCACGGAAGAAAGCCCATTCCTCGCACTCGCTGCCGTCTTCAAAAACACAAATGCCGTATTGGTTGCCGCCTTCATCGGTACGTATTTCTACGGTTCCGCCTTGCTCCTCACAATGGGCAGAGGCCGGATTGGGAAGCCCAACGGAAGCATCCGTATCAGAAATTGGGGTTGGTTCTGATGTATTGTTTTCAACTGTTTGTCCACTACTGGTGCAGCTATATAGAAATACGCTGAAAAAAGCAAGCGTGATAATCAAAGTAATTGTTTTTATGTTGTTCATCGTCATTTTCCTTCTCTACTGAAATTATTTGTGACTTTTTTCTCAAGTCATGCCTAAAGACGTCAGGGCAATGTAAAAGGTTCCCGATCCGCTAACAGATCGCCTTGCCATTCTGCCCAGAGGCTCGTAAAATTCAGTAACAAATAGCTGGAAAGGAGTAGCTTGTGGCAACATTAATGAATAAAACGGTGGAACAAAAAGCGGCATTAGAAAAAATAAAGAGCGGCCTGGCAACAAAGGTGCGCATTTTAGCTAACCGTGATTGTTGCCCGGCTTGTCGTGCGGTAGAAGGTGTTTACGATTTTGACGATGTGCCGGATCTGCCGGTTGAGGGCTGTTCGCACGGTGATGGCTGCCGCTGCCATTATGCGCCGGTGCTGGATTATTTTGGGCCGTAATAGTTACTTTTCTTATGATTTTGGCAGAGGCACTCGTTTGGGGTGCCTTTTTGTTTATTGGGAGAGTGTGTGGCTACTGCCGTTGCCTCTTGGCACTCGCTCATAAAAAATGAAGCATTTTAGAGATGTTTTGTTCAAATTAGCACGCTCCGGCCTGGTTGGCTGGGTCGTTGGCTGGATATTTGCCCACATGAGCTTCGTCATCCCTGTTAACCGCCTGCGTGAGACCGATACGCTCATTGCCTTTCACCATCCGAAGCCCAGTCATCCGGTTCACATTTTGCTGGTTCCCAAGCGTATACTGCCCAATTTGCTGGCAGTTGGTCCGGCTGAGACAGATTTTTTCGCCGACCTGTATCGAATTGTACAAGAACTTGTTGCCGAGTTTGTGCTGGAAGAACCGGGGTATACCCTTCTCGTTAATGGTGGGGCGTACCAGGATGTGCCGCAGCTACATTTTCATTTGATTTCAGGCAGGATGGATGATGGGTAATTTTTATGAGCAGGTTTATGCGGTGGTGCGGCGGATTCCACGGGGGCAGGTAACGAGTTACGGCCGTATCGCCCAAATGTTAGGCCAGCCTCGTGCTGCCCGTGCTGTAGGGTACGCGCTTAATGCATTAAAAGATAATGATGAAAAGTATGCCGACGTGCCCTGGCAGCGCGTCATCAACAGCCAGGGCCGCATCAGCATTGTCAATCGGGAAAACAGCGCTAACTACCAGGCCGAACTGCTGCGCCAGGAAGGTGTGGTTGTTGATGAAAATTTGCGGGTGAATTTGGATGTGTACTTATGGGAGGGATTACACTGGCTGGAAATTGATGATATTTTGGGTGGGTAGAGGCGAGGCAATCGGACATAATATTGTTATTCTCAATCAATTTTATGTCCGACTGCCTC
>JBNKZT010000234.1:0-9622 GCA_050301775.1 Promineifilaceae bacterium (SeqCode) | reverse complement strand
CTGCTTTCAAAGGTGCTGGAATGATATTCGGCGGTGCAAATTCTGGTGCATGGGTGTGTTCAGGACGAATACCAAAGATAATTTCTTTGCCGGCATATTTTTCGTAAGGTTTGCTGCGGTCAGATGGTACAGGAACCCGGAAATCACCAGCATCTACAAACAATTTCCCTTCTTCTGAAACAAGCGTGGAATTAAAGAAGTTCATGCTGGGGCTGCCGATAAAACCGGCAACAAATACGTTGTCCGGCACACTGTACAGATTTCGTGGTGAATCAACTTGCTGCATGATACCGTCAGCTAACACACAAATGCGGTCACCCATCGTCATCGCTTCCACCTGATCATGTGTTACATAAATAAAGGTGGTACCAAGACGTTTGTGCAGCTTGCTGATTTCGGCACGAGCCGTCACACGCAGCTTGGCATCCAGGTTGGAGAGCGGCTCATCCATGAGGAACACGGCCGGTTCACGAACAATAGCCCGACCCACAGCCACACGCTGCCGTTGACCGCCAGACAAAGCCTTCGGCTTGCGATCTAGCAGATTTTCCAGCCCCAAAATCTGGGCGGCTTCTTTCACGCGGCGATCGATATCCTCTTTGGGGGTTTTGCGCAGTTTCAAGCCAAAAGCCATGTTGTCGTACACACTCATGTGCGGATACAACGCGTAGGATTGGAAAACCATCGCAATGTCGCGGTCTTTCGGAGGAACGTCATTGACGACCCGATCACCAATGAGAATCTCACCTTCGGTGATTTCTTCTAAACCGGCCAACATACGCAGGCCCGTCGATTTACCACAGCCCGAAGGACCAACAAAAACCACAAATTCCTTGTCCTGAATTTCCAAATTCATATTTTTGATAACTTCGACATCACCAAATCTTTTGACAACATTACGGAAGGTTACACTTGACATAAAAGAACTCCTTAAAGTAGTTGGGAAGCCTGTAAAACACTTCGCCTGTTTATGTTTCCATAGTCAATTCGGACTATACAGCCAATGCTTGATGCTGTCAACGGATTGTCTAATTGCGTGGTGTTGGCCTTGCAATGGAGGAAGCCCTAACATAGATGAATGGCTCACTGTGCCCCACAGGCCGCTAGTGCAGTTTGGCGCAAATAAACCCACAGTTTCGCTACCGTCCGCGCCAAATTGCTTAAGTGTTTCGCGGTATCTGTGATTTGTTGGTTTATTTACGCCGCGAAACACTAGTCGATAAGACCATCAAGGCGGGCCATATCAATCAAATCTACATAGTCAGATGGCAAATACGTGGTGAAATCGTTGATCCAGTTGGCAACGCTTTGATGATTGACGGCTAAAACACGACTAATAGCCCGTAAACTATGTCCTTCCAAATGAAGCTGCAATGCAAGCACCCGCATTTCTTCACTGTACCCCCAATCCTTGGCTTCAGGTGTGTACCGACAGCCACATGCCTTGCACCGGTACCGCTGGCTGCCGGCAGGTGTAAAGCCATCCTTTATCTGATTGCGGGTCAGGTAGCACTTTGGGCAGCTTGGCATGACTATTTTTACTAGAATATCGTTAAAGCGATAGCCAGGATGAATAAACCGATGGAGACAAGGATGATAGGCCAATTAGCCCTTATGGCTTGCCCCACTGTTTCCGAGCCTGGGGCACTGCTCCCATTATGCGGGCTGGTGAGTTTTCCGGCTAGAGCTTGTTGAAATTGTTCGATGGATAACGGCCGTTCATCCGGATGCATCTCCATCGCCCATTCTACCGCTGCCGAAACAGGCGCCGCTATCTTTTTATTAAGTCTATTCAGCGGCTGCAATACACGTGGATTCAAAAAACGAGCCTTGGCATCCGGTGGCGGCATATTACTCAACAAATGATAAAACGTTGCCCCCAACGCATAAATATCAGTGCGGACATCGGTATGGCCGCTGTCCCCGCCATATTGTTCCAACGGCGTGTACAAGGCTGTGCCTCGTCCCTGCACCACTGTAATCGTGCGCATATCATCGGGGGCCATCAACTTAACCAGGCCAAAATCAACCAGCTTGATGCGGTTATCCGGCGTGAGTTTAATATTGGCCGGTTTAATATCCCGGTGCAAAACGGGTGGGTCTTGCCGATGCAGGTAAGCCAGTGCGTCCATAATCTGGGCGGCCCATGACAGCACCACCGCTTCATCAAACGGGCCGTCGTTTTCATCCAGCAGCTGCTTCAAATCTTTACCGGCTACAAAATCCATTACCAAATATTCGTAACCATCCGCCGAGAAAAAATCGGAAACCTTGGGCAAATTGGGATGATCGAGCTGAGCTAAAATGCTGGCTTCTTGTAAAAATTGGGCCTGAGATTGGGCTTGCAGTTCGGGTGTTTGGGCCGGATCAGGGTGAACTTCCTTGATGGCGCACAGGCGTCCCGGCAGGCGTAAATCTTCGGCCCGGTAGATGCTGCCCATGCCTCCCTGACCGACAATGTTGGTAACTCGATAACGTTCACGTAAAATAGGTTCGTTGTTGTTTGATAGTATCATTGGATCAATTCCGATAAACTCTATTATAATCCATATTGGTGTGAACGACTTTTTTTCGATAACAGGCAAATTTGCGGGGCGAACAAGGCCTGAGCTTGTCGAAGGCCGTTGGTTTCGACAGGATGTTCGGCGAGCTCAGTCGAGCCGCTCAACCAACTCCACCGCAATTTATTGAGAAGATACATAACAGGTGAGAAAACAAAACCATGAATGAGAAACCAGTCTTAATTGCACGTGAAGGGCAGCTTGTTGGTCAGCGATGGACGATTGATAGTGATGTTTTTACAATTGGGCGCGGGGGTGATTGTGAGATCGTCCTGCCGGAAAGGCAGGTCTCGCGTTATCACGTCAAAATCAGGCATGAAGACGGCCGTTACATTCTGGAAGATTTGGGCAGCAAAAATGGCACTCACCTCAATGGCTCTCCATTTCAGGGAACCGCACCATTGCAGGATGGCGACGAAATCCAGATCGCCTTAGCCGTCAAACTCGTCTTTGTCGGCACCGATGCCACCTTACCCCTAACGTTTGATCCGCCTACCAAAACGGGCAATCTGCAAATTGATGTCGCCCAGCGCTCAGTCATGATTAATGACGAAAAATTGGACCCGCCGCTTTCGCTGGCCCAATTCCGCCTGCTGGAGATGTTGTATGATGCCGATGGCGCCGTTTGCAGCCGCGACGAAATCGTAGAAACGGTCTGGCCGGGAACAGATGGCCTGGGTGTGTCCGAGCAGGCCATTGATGCCCTGGTGCGCCGTCTGCGTGACCGTTTAACCGAATTAGATGATTACAATTACATCGTCACCGTGCGCGGGCATGGCTTCCAAATTGACAACGAACCCCATTAATAAATAGGACACAGACAAACGCAGATTCTTTGTTGCTTTACCCAAAGAATCTGCGTTTATCTTGAAAATCTGCGTCCTGTTCTATATTCTGGCCTGGATCATTGATTTGATTTCGCGTAAACGGCCGTTTACCTCATCCTGGCCTGATTCCTCAAACTGCTGCATAACCGCATCCACCATCCCAATCAGATCCGCCGATAGCAGCGCCTGGTTTTCGTCCAGGACCTTTTGCTGATCATCCGGCGTCGGCGCTTCCATCAACTGATTCAGCAGCAAAATCTCCGGCGGATATTGGCTCTCAGCCGCCTTCAGAATGAGTTCGTGGACCTCATTCAACGCTTGCATTTCCTCAATGCGCTCATCCTGATCCGCCTGGGCAATACGCATGGACAGCAAGTACATAAACGCATCATCAATCTCATCCATCCGTGACTGAATGGCCGCCAGTTTGTCTTCAGCGGTCAAAATCGCTTGCAATGTTCCCTCGGCTTCGTCCAGCATTCGTTTCGATTGGGCCTGCATTTCATCATAGATTTCCAGGAGCCGTTCGCGCATGGCGGTTAGTTGGGAAACGGCCGTTTTCTCCCCTGCCTTTTCCTTTGCTTCAATTTCGCCCGTTAAAAGCTGGAAAAAATGATAATTCAACGCCTGCTGGCCGGCCCGCACCAGCGCCATCTCGATCTTTTCATCACCGAGATTCTTCATCAGATGCTTCAACAGCAGTTCCGGCGGCAGCCCATTCTGCGCTTTGGCTTCCCGATTTAACCCGTGCAGCGCAATTTGCTGCCGTTCCAGCTCCTGGCCCACCTTTGTTTGGGTCATCAATTTAACCCGCAAATTCGTCATAGCGACCAGTTGTTTGTTGTCCTGCGCCTGCGCTGCCGTATCAAGATACTGCTGAAGCATAGCAAAGAATGTCTCATCAATTTCGCTCATCCACTCTTTGATCAGATGATCGGCCACATCTTTATCGGCCCGGATCAATGTTTGCAGTAGTTCCAATTGCTTTTGCTGCCGTTGGATCATCTCCTTGGTTACGCCTTCTGTTTCCAACACCTTTTCCATAAAGCTTTGCATGGTCAGCACAGTCTGTGGCGTAAGCATGTAGGCCCGTCGCCTTTCCGGCGGCATACTATCCATCACCTGCCGGGCCATCTGGCCGATAAGCTGTTCCCGCTCCATCTGGCTCATATTCAATTCCTGCGGCATAAAGATGATAAACATCTCATGGTCAGCATCGTGGAAAAGCATCGGGGTCATCATTTGTCCGCCGGCGCCGCAGCTGGGGCAAACGGCAACATTAAGCTGACCGGCTAGAAGCTGCTGTTTCAATTGCGGCGTTGCCTCGGAATCAATAACCTGGTGAATTTCAGCCGTATACGGCGTTTGACAGTTCGGGCATGTTATTTGCGTGTGCATTTAATCTCCTAATTTTGTTGTCTCATCATCTCGCGGCAGCGAGAAGGTAAAAGTCGTGCCTGGCCCGTCACTGTTATGGCTGAACCAAATACGGCCGTTATGCGCTTCAATAATTGCTTTCGTTAAATACAATCCCAGACCGGTCCCTTCCGTCTTGCGACTCAGGGCATTATCCAGTCGGGAAAACTTCTGAAAAATACGCGGTTTTTCATGTTCCGGGATACCAATCCCTTCGTCTGACACGGAAACCGTCACGTGCTTCGAGTGGATTTCACCCCACACTTTGATCTCACCGCCATCTGGTGAGTATTTAATCGCGTTGCTGATCAAATTGTTCAATACCTGTGTTAAACGACGCTCATCACCGGTCACCGGCATAAATTCGGGCGGGAAATCGGTCCAAAACGTATGCTTATCGGCCTGATTGGCAAATTTACGGATTACTTTTTCTGCCAGCCAGGGCAGCATAATTTCTTCACTAATTTCCAGATGGAACGTGCCCGCCTGTAAACGGGAAGTTTCCAATAAATTGTCAATTAAGTCCGTCAAATTATCGGCTTCCTCTTCGATAACCAGCAGTGACTCACGCACAATTTCTGGCGACCAGTTGGCATCCTGGCGGCGCAGCGTGCCCGCATAGCCTTTGATGATGGAAACCGGCGTCTTCAACTCGTGGCTGATCACAGAAATGAAGGTTTTTTGCAGCGCCTCTTCCTCGCGGTAACGGGTCAGGTCGCGCACATTGGCGATAATATTGCTGATACGGCCGTTCTCATCCACCAGTGGCGCGTAGGTAATACCCAAACTAACCAGCGCTCCATCCGCTTCCAGATGATTGTCCCGTTTTGGCCGACGCATATCCCCTTCGACATAAATATGCGCCGCTCCCGGCAGCGGCCAGCCATTGGCAATCGCATCACTCAAATCCGAGTCCGTTTTCAACGACTGCCAATCAATAATCGTATCATGATGCCGGCCAATCGCTTCCTCAGCCCACCAACCGGTCATATGACTCAACGCTTTGTTAAAAACCTGAATTTCTAAAGACGGGTCAAGGATCATAACACCGTCGGCGCTTTGCTCCAAAATCGCATCCAGCCGCTGCTTTTCATTGTTGACCTGCTGGTAAAGCTGAGCATTGCGCACCGCAATCGCCGCCTGTTCGGCAAAACTGCGCAGCAGCGATTTAGCATCTTCAACAAAGTAATAGCTGCCCGACTGGAATACATAAATCAGCCCAATGACCTCACCGCGGCTAAGAAGCGGCAGGCGAATGGCCTGGGTCAATCCCAAATTGGCCTTACGCATCACCTGGCGCAAGCGGCGGCCCAGTCCCTGTGCTGCATCTTCCTCTTCACTTTCCTGATGAGGCAGTTCCTGCAACAGCGGAGCAAAATGGTCCACTAAATCAGGCGGGATGCCATAAACGGCCGCTACCCGCAGCCGTCTGGTTCCCGTTTCCGCCAGGGCAATCGGCCCGGCCCGACCCGATACAAACTCCACTGACGCCTTGAGGATCACCCGCAGCAAATCATGCAGGTCCAATTCGGCCGTTAACGCCCGACTGATGGCCAGCAAATACTCCCGCTGCAAAATACGAATATCAACTAATGCTCTTCCCATAACACACTTTCAACCAATTCCATCGATTTTAACATAGCCCTTAAACTGGGGCGATTCGTAAAACACCCTCAACAGGCCAGGGTGGCTTGCCAACGAACAGGGTTGTCTGCCAACGAAACCGTAGAGGGGCTTCCCAGGCCCTGCCCTCAAGCAAACCCTAAATTTCAACAAAAACCTGATCCAATGGGGCATAGTTTGTTATAATCACCTAAAATTCAAGCATAAGCCTCGACAATATCATATTTCCCTTTGAATCCCGTAAACAAAACCAAGGAATCGAGCCATGACCCATATTCATGTCCGCAATGTAACCGAAGCTGATTTAGCCACAGTCCGCAACTTGTTTTACCGCTGTTACGGCGAAGATTACCCCTACAAAGAGTTCTACAACGATGAATGGCTCAAGCGCAGCATCTACCAGGACAGCTACCTCTTTCTGTTGGCCGAACTGGAGGGGCGGGTCGTCGGCACGGCTTCTGTTTACTTTGAAGTAGGCGCTTATTCCGATTTATGCGGCGAATTTGGCCGGCTGGCTGTTGACCCCGACTATCGGGGACAAGGAGTAGGCGAAGCGCTTATGCAAGCCCGTCTCGATTTTGCCGAGCGGCGGCTGCACTTTGGTCTAACCGAATGCCGCACCGCCCACCCGTTCGCCCAGCGCATCTCGGAAAAATTCCAACTGCGGCCCATCGGCTTTTTGCCGCAAAAAGTGCTGCTGCAACAGCGTGAAAGTTTGATGATGATGGGCAAAGTGATGGATTCGGCCCGCGAACTGCGCCGTAACAACCCCCGCGTCATTCCCGAAGCGTTTTTGCTGGGACAACAAGCGCTGGAAAACACCGGTTTCCGTCCTGATTTAATCGCTGTTGAAGATGCCGACGGCTACCCCATCGGCACAGATTTCGTGGTAGAGGAGTTGACGGAGTCCAGCCTGCCATCGCTGCTGCGCATTGAGCGAGGACGGCTGTCGCGCCGCCAGGTGTTTGGCAATTTGCAGTTGAGTTATGGGCTGTTCATGCTGGAATCGCGTAATTCGCGCTATTTGGTGGCCAGGGATGACGGCCGTATCGTTGGCGCGGTCGGCTTCACACTGGATAAGATCGGCCGCAGCATCAAAGTTGTGGAATTGATTGACCTGCGTGACGATGTTGCTGGTTTCCTGCTCAAGGAACTGGATCGGTGGGCGCGGGACAAATATAAAGCCGAATACATTGAAATTACGGTAAGCGCCTACTGGCCCGACATCCAGCGTACCTTGAGCAATCTGGGGTTTGTGCCGGTCGCCTACTGTCCTTCTTTTGTCTTCCATGAAGTAGAACGGCTGGATACCATCAAAATGGCCAAGCTGTATGTGCCCCTGGACATCGACAAAGCGCAGTTAACCGATGACAGCCGTGTCATTTTCGATCTGGTGCGTCAAGGCTTCGAGGAAAAACGGTTAGGTATCTCGGTTAACGAAACAACACGGCAAATGGCCATATTTTCCCACCTGGAAGAAGGGGAGTTGACGAAGATTGCCGGGTTGTGCCAGGTCATTGAGCGGGATGCCGGAACGGTCATTTTGCGGGCCGGAGAACGGGGGGATGTGTTTTATATGATCATGAACGGCCGTATGGACATCTACAGCCCCGATCACGTCCTCATCGGCCACGTGGAAGCAGGCGACTTTTTGGGTGAAATTTCTCTGGTGGCGCAACAAGCATATAATGCAACGGCCGTTGCCGCTAGTGATGTCCAGTTAGTCGTCTTAAAACAAAAAGATTTCGAGACCTTGATCAACCACCACCCGCGCATTGGCATGAAAGTAATGCGCAACATCGCTATTTCTGTGGGCGACAAACTCAATGCCCTGGGCGGCCGTTTCTCTCAGGAAAAGAACAATCAAGGTAAAGACTAACGCTCTGGCCACATCTCGGTTCCGTAGGGCTACTTTCCCGAATCAGTCGAGGTGGCGCGGTTGGTATTGTTGTAGACAGGCCGTAATGCGCCGCACGGTGACGATGCGCACTTGACTCAGCTGCTGGCGCAGTTGGGGCGAAAGCGCTAATTCTCCATGCGCGGCCAGATGTTCAGCCATGGCCAACGGTTTGGGTGTGCGCTGCTTTGGTGGAAAACCTCGCAGGTCTTAGTAGTAACGTTTCCGATAACATTTAACGGACACCACACATGAATTCAGATCCAACCACCCCGATTCGCATTTTGCTGGCTGACGACCACAAGCTGTTTCGTGCTGGAATCGCCAGTTTATTAGAACAAGAACCTGATTTTACCGTTGTCGGTCAGGCAGAAAACGGGGAAATGGCGCTTGCGCTGGCAAAAAAGTCGCGTCCCGATGTTGCCCTGTTGGATGTGCAAATGCCGGTTTGCAACGGATTAGAGGCGGCCCGCCGCCTATTGGCCCTCTAACCGGACATCAAAATTATTATGCTGACGATTTCAGACCGGGATGCTGATTTGTTTACGGCCGTTAAGTCCGGCGCTCAAGGATATCTACTCAAAAGCGCCATCAGCGCCAACGAATTGAAGGATGCCGTGAGGCGCGTCGCCGCCGGTGAAGCCATCATTACGCCCAGCCTGGTTCCCGATTTGCTCGCCGAATTTGCATCCCTGTCCCAACGGTCAAACCAGCCGTCACAAGCGCCGGATCCGGCTCTGAACAAACTTACCAATCGCGAACGCGAAACGTTGGAATTGGTGGCTCAAGGCTTAACAAACCGCGAAATTGCCGACCAACTGGTCATCTCTGAAAATACAGTGCGCACACATTTAAGAAATATCCTCGACAAACTCCACGTGCAAAACCGGCTGCAAGCCGCTGCCATTTTGCATCAGCAAGACAACTGAATGAGGGTGCAAAAAACACCCTCATCCAGTTGGACTAGTCCGCTCCGTTCAATATTCAAATTTCCCCGTCTGTAAATGCCTAAAAATCATAAATAAAACCATCCATCCAGATGATTCGCGCCTGCGCCAATCAATCTAGAATAAGCATAAATATTTCAGCCGGAAATTAGAAGAAAGGCGACTCCGGCATTTTGTTCTTTCTGAAGAATGGAGGTTTTTAATGAAACGTTATTTACAATTTGCTATTCTGATTGTCGGTATAGCAGCAGCATTCATGCTTGTGGCTTGCGGGTCTAAGTAACCGTCCAACAATTACTTCCCTTTTTGGAAGGACGGTTACTCGAAGGTCATCCACCAATTCCGATAACT
>JBNKZT010000233.1:0-9645 GCA_050301775.1 Promineifilaceae bacterium (SeqCode) | reverse complement strand
GTCTGGCTCATGGCTGCCCAATCCGGCATAGACCTTTCTGCTACCAGGCAAAATGGGGAAGTGGCACAATTGGGGGCGTTTTTAGTACCAGAGTACCAATCTTCACGCTTTCTTCACGGAACATCCTCGGACATCTGTTAGAATCAGGGCCACCGGGTAATAGAACATACGTTCTTTTACCTGCTTGTATTGAGCCATGTCTATCCATAAACTCTTCCGTGAAATTCTTGGCGTCCCGCACAATCCCGCCTCGCTGATTCAACTGCGACCGGAACTGCTAACGGCTGTGGAAAAAATTGCGGCCCGCGACGGCCGTACCATCGGCGAAGTCGCCAATGACATGATTCACTTTGCCTTGTATGAAGACCAGATAGCGGAACGCACTATCCAAACCTGGCAGAAACTTACTCCTCGTGAACAAGAACTCACCGCTCTCATTTGGTTAGGCCTAACCAATCCCCAAATCGCTGAACGGCTTTCTATTTCAGAAAATACCGTCAAAACCCATATCCGCAACATCCTGGCCAAGTTCAAGACTAATGGCAAAGAAGCATTGCGAGAAAAGTTGTATGGGCTGGATTTGAGTGCCTGGACAGATTTAGGGGTGGATGAGCCAATCTCCCCCACAAATAGTGAATCGCCTGATAAGGCTAAACTGTAAAATAACCTGATAGTTCGCCTGAGTAGGCGATTGTCATCCTCTGGCCTGCCTTTTATGCTGGGATTATGTTGACCTTGCCTACCGAAATAGAACATGGCCTGACCGTTGTGGTTGGTTTGTCGGATAAACAACCGGTTCTGGATGTCATTGCCCGGTTAGCCCTACTGCATCCGGTACAGGTCATTGTCGGCGGCAACCGCTTCGATGCCCACCATCTGGCCCGTATCATCCGGCGGCATACGGTGCAGCTTGACCTGGTTTTGGGAAGGATTCAGCAGGCACGGCCGTTTACCTGCTATCAGGCGCTCAAATTACTAGAAGAGACTAAACCCACGATGCCATTGGTGGCTCTTGACCTGTTGACTACCTTTTATGATGAAAATATCTCTGACGGGGAAAGTGTGCGTCTGGTCAATATCGCTATAAGCCACTTACAACGATTGGCCCAACAAACGCTGGTTCTGGTTACAATGCGACCACCAGCAATGCCGGCTCGGGCTGGCCTGATCCAACTCGTGCAGGGTGCGGCTGACCAGCTTTATATTTATCAATTCCCGCAAGAATCATTTCAACCTCCGCTTTTGTAAAGGCAGCTTTTATGGGACGCACGTTAGCCACAACCAATCAACTCATCCTCAACGAAATCGCCAACTTCAACAATTTTCGCCGGGCTTTACGGGCTGAAGACCAAAAGTTATTCGATGCGGTTTTTGCTGCCGCCCGGCAGCATACGGCGGCGATCAGCCTGGCCGACTATGCGTTGCCGTTTGAAAGTGTTCTGTTGGCTATCCTCATTGAACAACAGCGTCGGATTGAACAATTAGAAAACAGGGTCAATGGCCGATGAAATCACTGGTTGGTTATTGGACGTCTATGCCGATACCAATCAAGGTGTTTTGGTTTGGCTGTTGGGCGATGATGGGGGAAGGTATCAGTTAAGGCAGCCATTCCAAACCACCTTCTTTGTTACGGGACCCTTTCCGCGTTTGCGAGAATTGTGGCGTTTTCTACGCCAGCAAAACATTCTTGTTCGCTTGGCACGTACCCAACGAGAAGATTTGTTTGACGGCCTGATCGATGTGATGGCGATTGCTGTTGACACGGCCGTACAGCCCCAACTATTCCGCCGCATTCAAAAACAATTCCCTGATTTGGATTACTACGACGCTGACATTCCCGTTTCGGTGCAATATGCGGCTCGCTTTGATTGTTTCCCCACGCTGCGCTGCCAGGTGACTGTGAAGGAAGGTTCAATTCTCGACATTGTTCCGCTGGATTCACGTTGGCAGATAGACAATTCGCTACCCCCGCTACGTGTTTTGACCATCGCGCCCGATGTCGATCCGTCTCATCGTAATCCCACCCATCTGCGTGTGGGCTGTAACGGCAAGGTGGTATCCTACCCGTTGCATAACGGTCGTTTGCTCCTCATCGGCCTGCAAGCCAACATCAAACACCATAACCCCGATTTGATACTGACTCAGTTTGGTGATACCTGGCTCTTTCCCTATCTGCGGCAACAAGCACAAAAAACGGGTGTCAAATTCAATCCCAGTCGTGATGAGCAACGGCCGTATCTCTGCAAAAAGGCCAGCAGCTATTTTACCTATGGTATGGTTTTGCATCGGGGCGAGCAGACGTATTTGTACGGCCGTTACCATATCGACGTTAAAAATGCACTCCTGTTCAATGAGTACGACGTCAGCGGCGTTTTGGAGCAAGCCCAGGTGACGGGGATGCCGGTGCAAGAGATGGCCCGGCGCAGTCCTGGCGCTGGCATCACTGCTATGCAGATGATTACCGCTTTACGGCGGGACGTGATGGTTCCCTACACCAAGCAGCAAGCTGAATACTACAAAAGCGCCCGCACGCTGCTGCGTTCGGATAAAGGGGGGCTTGTTTTTCAGCCCCAGGTGGGATTGCATACCGATGTCGTCGAGATTGATTTTGTCTCCATGTATCCATCCATTATTTCCCTGTTCAATGTCTCACCGGAAACGGTCAAAGTAAACAGCCCTCACATAGCCATTGTGCCGGAACTGAATATGCCCATTGACCAAACCAAACGTGGGCTGCTGCCGGAAACGTTGCAGCCGATTCTGGAAAAGCGCATTGTTATGAAAGCTCGGTTAGATAACCTGACTCGATTGGATTGCCGCCGCCCGGCGTTGAAGTCTCGCTCGGCCGCTTTGAAGTGGTTGTTGGTCGTGGCTTTTGGTTATGCCGGCTATAAGCGGGCTCGCTTTGGCCGTATTGAAGCCCATGAAGCCATCACCGCTTACAGCCGGGAGGCCCTACTACGGGCCAAAGAAACGGCCGAATCGATAGGCTATGAAGTGGTACACATGTATATCGACGGCTTGTGGGTGAAGCGGCCAGGGGTGAAAACGAAAGCAGCCGCACAGCCGTTACTCGATGAAATTGAGAGTAATACCGGCCTCCCCATTGCTTTGGAAGGGTTTTACAAATGGATCGCCTTCTTGCCCTCTAAACTAGACGAGCGTGTCCCGGTTCCCAACCGCTATTTTGGCACGTTTGAAACGGGTGAACTGAAGGTGCGGGGGATTGATATGCGCCGACATGACACGCCACCATTTGTGGCTGATGTGCAGCAGCACGTATTGGCGTATCTGGCTAAGACGACGAATCTCAATGATTGCTTGAACCCCATCATTCGCTACGTTCGCGGTCGTGTGGAAGCATTGCGGTTAAGGCGGGTTGATCCCCAAATGCTATTGGTTTCCCAAACGTTAAGTCGCTCTGTTGAAGAATACAGGGTCTTGTCACCGGCGGCGCGGGCTGTTAAGCAACTGGAGCAGGCTAATAAGTCCCGCTTTCCCGGCCAACAGATCCGCTTTATTTACACCCTGGGCGAGCTAGGCGTCTTTGCCTGGGATTTGCCAGAAATCTTTGACCTGGCCTTGATAAACGTGGAACGGTATATCGAATTGACGTTGCGGGCAGTGGCCGCTGTGTTGCAGCCCTGGGACATCAAGCGGGAATGGCTTGATGAGTGGGTTTTACAGGATTGGTATCAGGGGTATTTTTATCTGCCACAGGCACAGAAAACGGCAGTTGCCAGCAAAGGAAACGAGCCTGGAGTCGTTAGAAACCTTGATGAACATTACCCCAAAAACATGACAAAAAGCAGATGACAGCAAAGGCCAATCTTTTTACGATTTCATTATTATTTCCGGCTTTGTGATTGTTCGAATTGGCTTGTAAATATAGGGAAAGGCGTTTGCTTTTCAGGGAGGATAACCAAGATGGCCCATCAGACACTTAAAACAGGTTATGACCGATTAATTGACCGCCTCAATCGGTTTCCCCAAGGCGCACCTCCGGCCGAGGTTCTGTATGAAATCCTCCAGATGCTTTTCAGTGAGCGCGAAGCCGGGTTAGTGGCTCTGTTACCCATCAAGCCATTTACCGTCGAGAAAGCAGCCCAGGCTTGGAAGATAAATGTAAGCGAAGCCCAGAAAATATTGGATGAACTGTCCGGGCGAGCCATTCTCGTGGATACCGTCAGCCCCGGCGGGCAGCAAACCTATGTGCTGCCGCCGCCGATGGCCGGCTTCTTTGAATTCTCCATGATGCGGCTGCGGGGGGACATCAATCAGAAAGTGCTGGGTGAACTCTTCTATCAGTATATGAACGTGGAAGAGGAGTTCATCAAAGCGTTGTTTACCGAAGGGGATACTCAACTGGGCCGCGCTTTTGTGCAGGAAGCGGTTTTGTCTTCGGAGAATGTGCTCCATGTCCTCGATTATGAACGGGCCAGCGAAGTGATTAAAACCGCCTCTCATCGAGGGATTGGGATGTGTTACTGCCGGCATAAAATGGAGCATGTGGGCCGGGCTTGTGATGCGCCCATGGATATTTGCATGACTTTCAATACCAGCGCTGCGTCGCTCATCAAACATGACTTTGCCCGCGAAGTGGATGTGGCTGAAGGGCTAGATTTGTTACAGGAGGCCCAAGCCCGCAACCTGGTGCAGTTCGGCGAAAATGTGCGGGAGCGGGTTAACTTCATCTGCAACTGCTGTGGCTGTTGTTGTGAAGCAATGATCGCGGGCCGGAAGTTTGGCTTTCTTCACCCGATTCACACAACCAATTTTTTGCCCCACATTGATGAAGCGCTGTGTAATGGCTGCGGCAAATGTGTCAACGTTTGTCCGGTGGAGGCGATGACTCTGGTTTCAGCCAACAATCCCCATCGACCCAAGATGAAGAAAGCGGTGTTGCAGGAAGACATCTGTCTGGGCTGTGGCGTTTGTGTCAGCACCTGTACGCAGGATGGAATTGCGTTGAAATCTCGGCCACAACGGGTCATCACACCGCTGAACTCCGCTCACCGAACGGTTGTGATGGCCATTGAGCGGGGGATATTGGCCAACTTGATTTTCGATAACCAGGCGTTGGCCAGTCACCGGGCATTGGCTGCGGTTTTGGGTGTCATCCTGAAGTTGCCGCCCATCAAGCAGGCGATGGCCAGCGAGCAGATGAAATCTCGTTATCTGGAGCGTTTACTGGTGTGGGGAGAAAAACGATATTTGCAATAACCAGTGGAGGCGGGGCTGGTTATCATGCACAATCTACCTACTTGAGAACGTAGTAGGTTCCTTTACCTCGTTCTTTTCGCTCCAGAATCCCTTTCTCAACTAGTTGAGGAAGTGGTGGCAACATCACTTTCTTACCCGACTACGACCCCTGACATTTTATTTCCCCAGCACTAAATATTCCTTGATTGCCAATCCATTAGCTAATCGTTAGTTCATGGATAGGTAACAAACTCTCCTTCTTTATATGCTTGTATAGCATACTCAGCCATTCAAAAAATAAAGGGAAAAGGGTCATGTATAAAACATGACCTTTTTTGTGACGAGTGGCACATCTCAATGTGACCTGTTTGTTTATATGCTACGAACAGCTTGATGATACGTATTGAGATGAAAAAGGCACGGAGGCCTAAGCTGATATTTTGGTGACGACTATGACTAATTTATTTACGAATTCAAATTTGAGAAATGACAACATCGTCGAAATTAACAACGTTTTCAAACGATTCCCGATGGGCGATGATGAAATTCCCGTGCTGAAAGGGATCTCATTCGACGTGAAGAAAAGCGAATTTGTAACGATTGTGGGACCGTCTGGGAATGGTAAATCAACGCTACTCAACATGATTACGGGTATTGACCATCCATCTGAAGGCGAAGTGATTGTAACAGGGCGTAAAGTGCATTTGATGAGTGAAAATGAGCTGGCGAAGTGGCGCAGCCAACATGTAGGCATTATCTTTCAGTTTTTCCAGATGCTGCCAGCGTTAAGTTTGCTGCAAAACATCATCTTGCCGATGGATTTTGCCCGCAAATACAGTTCCAAGGAGCGGGAAGCAAGAGCGATGCACCTGCTCGAAAGTGTCGGACTGGCCGATCAGGCGAATAAGCTGCCCGGTCAGGTTTCCGGTGGGCAGCAGCAGCGGGCGGCAATAGCGCGGGCCTTGGCAAATGATCCGCCGTTAATTGTAGCGGATGAGCCAACGGGCAATTTGGACACGCGCACGGGTGACGCGGTTTTTGAACTGTTTAGTGATTTGGTAGCACAGGGCAAAACGATGGTGATGGTGACGCACAACAAGGAGCTGGCGGCGCGGGTTCCTCGGGTGATTGAGATTGTAAACGGCCGTATTCACACCGACCAAAACGGCAAAGACAAATACCATCTGAACGGTCAGAACGGCCATCAAAAAGTGGAGCAGTTGCAATGGGCGTTATAAGGCACAAAATCTGGAAAGACCTTTGGGTCAACAAATCACGCACCTTGCAAGTAGTGTTAATTATTGGCATGGGGGCCTTTGCCTTAGGCATGATCATCACCACCCGCAACTTGATGATTACCGGCATGGAAGACCTGTGGCGCGACTCATCTCCGGCCATGATTGGCATGTGGACCTGGCCGCCCATTGATGACGATACGGTTTCGGCGTTGGAACGGATTGATGGTCTGGAAACAATTGAAGGCTTTGCCACTTCAACCGTTGAATGGCGGTTGGATGAAGGGGACGAATGGCTGCCGGCTGGTGTAATTGTACGGCAAGATTACAACAACCAGCAGTTTGCACGTGTGGAGATGTTGAGCGGCGAGCTTCCAGGAAGAAGCACCGTTGCGGCCGGGCAGGGGACGGACACAGCATTTGGTGCGATGGTGGGGGAAGAGGTGACTTTCAAGGTAAACGGCCGTGAACGCACCTACACCATCAGTGGCAGCATGTACGACCCTGTGGCGCAACCGCCTGGCTTTGGAGGCAACGCCCAATTCTTTGTAACGGAAGACACTTTCGAGAAACTATTTGGTTACACAGGCTACAATCGCATTTATGCGGCCGCAGACTATTACGAAGAATCACATGCCATCAGCATCGCTAACGAAATTGAAGGCAAATTAGAGCGGCAGGGGATTGAGTCTGGCGGCATGCTGCCACCGCAAGGGCAGCGCATTGTGGATCCCAATAAGCACTTTTTCCAGGACATCATGGACGGTATCTTTTTTGTGCTGGGTGTTATGGCCGTGTTGGCGCTGTTTTTGGGACTGTTCCTCGTTTACAACACGATCAATGCAATTATTTCACAGCAGGTGGACCAAATTGGCGTGATGAAAGCAATTGGAGCCAGTTCATGGCAAATTTTGCGCATTTACCTGCTGTATGTGCTGGCGTTCGGCGTATTGGCACTGCTGTTTGCCGTGCCGTTGGGGATTGCGGCGGGCTGGCGGCTCAATGTCTTTTTGATGAACAGTTTTAATGCCCAGGCCGAAGGGTTTCAGATTTCGTGGACGGCCGTTTTTATCCAAATCATCATCGCATTGGTCACACCGCTGCTAGTTGCTGCTGTGCCGGTCATCAACGGTGCCCGCATCACCGTACGCGAGGCGATTAGCACCTATGGTTTGAACACCAGCTCAAGCTATTTGGACCGGTTATTGGCAAAACTTAAGCGCGTTTCGCGACTGCTGCTGCTAACCATCAGCAACACTTTTCGCAACAAATGGCGCGTTATATTGACACAAATTACGCTTGTTCTCAGCGGCCTCATCTTCATGATGGTGATGAGCGTGGGCGATTCAACCAATTACACTTTTAATGACCTGCTGTTTTCAATACTCAATTCCAACATCAACCTCGGGCTGGAAGAATCCGAGCGAATTAGCGTGGTTGAATCGTTGACGATGCAGCATCCAAATGTGGAAGCCGTTGAGATGTGGGCATTTGGTGGTGGCTCAGCTCATCTCCAAACCGTTGAGTCAACGGACGATGACCCCGAGATGTTGGTCTTTGGTGTGCCGCCAGAAACCGACCTCTACGGTTATCAGATGCGAGCCGGACGCTGGCTGACTGCTGACGATGCCCATGCGATTGTGCTGAATGAAGAACTGGCTGATGAGCTGGGTGTCGGTCTCAGTGATTGGGTTACGTTTGACCAGGGTACGGAAGGTGAATCGGATTGGCAGGTCGTGGGGTTGTTGTTTGACCCGCTGATTACCAATTCGGCGCATGTGCCGCGCACCACGCTGCTGCGTGAGCAAAACAGCGTGGGCCGCACGAACTCGGTCTGGGTGCAGTTAAAGTCGGACACACCAGTGGCAGAGGAAACGGCCGTTCGTGAACTGCGCCAGCTTTACGAAGACAACGGCATCGACGTACAGCCCGGCGGCATTTTGGCCGGACAAGACACCTCTTCAGAAATCGTTGGCGTGTTCAACACGCAGTTCCGCTCGATCACAACGTTACTGTCTGTAATGGCAGTGGTGATTGGCGTTGTGGGCAGTATTTCGCTGAGTGGTGTATTGTCACTGAGCGTGATTGAACGCCAGCGCGAGATTGGTGTGATGCGTGCGGTTGGTGCGTCATCGTGGGATATTGCGCGGTTGTTTATTGGTGAAGGCTTGATTTTAGGCTCGTTAAGCTGGGTGATTGCGCTGCCGTTTAGCTTGCCTGCCGGTCAAGTCATCACGAATGCGCTATCTGGTGCTTTAGGGATGGATATTGTCTATTTCTACACGCCAAAAGGGGCGATTACATGGTTTATCATTATCACCGTGTTGTCTACACTGGCAAGCTGGATTCCAGCAAGACGGGCCACGCGCATCAGTGTGCGTGATAGTTTAGCGTACTTATAAATTATCAGTTTAACTTCTCACTAAGCTTAGGCGTAGTCGGGAGAGTGGTGGCAACATCGCTCTCCCAATTGCGCCATGTAGATACAATACGGCGGGGACACGTTGGCTGAACAATCCGCTAATTGACCGGCGCGCGACGCCTCGATTTATTGGGGTCACGCATTCACATAAGGGGGATACCGACACCCATAATATGCAAAAATATATCCATGCCCAAATCTCTCGTGGGAGGAGTTATGATCTTAATAATTGCCTATTAAGGGGGAGTTTGGGCACTTAGGCAAGTATTGTAGACGTAAATAGACGATTGTCGTGGGAGTATCCTCGACGCTTTCGCTTACATATTCTTACCGCAATTTGTTCAACACCGTCACAAAATCTCCTGGCTTGATTATGGTCAATGTCCCTATCCTCCCCAAAACCAGCAAATCTTCATCCCCAGTAACTAAATAGTCAGCTTCACCCACCACCGCATAGGCCAGGAGATAATCGTCTTTAGGGTCACGAGTAACGGCCGGTATTGTTTCCTTAATGACTGGTACCATTTCGCCCATTTCACGGAGTAGTTTGACGAAGCGGCGTAATTCATCAACGTGAATGCGCTCGGCGAGATAGGGTTTCTGGGGGATTTTGTTGATAAATTCAGCCAGTAACGCCTCTGGCAGCAACAATGTGAACTTGCCAGTAAAGGCAGCGATCATGATGTCACGGAAAGTGCCGGGCTTCTGTGGATTGAGTAAGTAGCTGATGAAGATGTTGGCATCGAGGAGAACACGCATGATGGTTAATCTGACTGATACTGAACT
>JBNKZT010000232.1:0-9662 GCA_050301775.1 Promineifilaceae bacterium (SeqCode) | reverse complement strand
TAACAGGTTTTACTGCTATAGCCGCCGATTTCAATCGGTGGCTAATGGCGACAAGGGTTTTAAATTGAGAATTACTGGTTCATTAGCCAGTCAACGGCTTTCTCTGCTTTTCAATGGTAAAATGTGGGCACGCAACGAATGACACTCGTCTGCGTATGGGAATTGAGTTTTTATTATCAATTTGGAGAAATGAATGCGTATTATTTTGTATTTAGGAAAAGGCGGGGTGGGGAAAACGACAGTGGCCGCGGCAACGGCCGTTCGCAGTGCCCAGTTAGGTTACAAGACTCTGGTTGCCAGCACCGACATTGCCCACAGCCTGGCCGATTCCCTGGATGTGGAATTAGGACCATCACCGGTACAGGTTAGCGATAACCTGTGGGCGCAAGAAATCAGCGTTGTCGCCGATATCCACAGCCATTGGGGAACATTGCAAAACTTTGTCTCAGGGCTGATTGTCAGTGGGTCCGGCAGTGTCAACAACGTGATTGCCGACGAGCTGTCCGCATTTCCTGGCATGGACGAGATTGTCAGCCTGCTGCATATCAGCAAGCAAGCGAAAGAACGTAACTTTGACCGGGTAATTATTGACGCCGCGCCCACGGGTGAGACGATCCGTTTGCTGACGATGCCTGATACATTCCGCTGGTACGCCGGTCATATCAACCGTTTTGAGACAGGGGTGGTGAAGGTGTTACGGCCGTTTGCTTCCCGTTTACTCAAAGGCCCGGCCGAGATTTTGGATGCGTTAAACGACCTGGATGCCGCCACCGCCGAACTGCGTGAAACCCTCAGCGATCCCGAAATCAGCAGCTACCGGGTTGTTCTCCAGCCGGAAAAAATGGTCATCCGTGAGGCGGAACGAGCCGTGAGTTACCTGGGACTGTTCAATTATCCGGTAGACAGCGTCGTCATTAATCGTATTTTGCCCGAAGCGATGGCCGAAGGGGAATTTTTCCAGCGGCGGCGCGATTTGCAAGCGAAATATTTGCAGATGATTGAGGATAATTTCAGTCCGCTGCCTTTGTGGCGCGCCCCTTACTATGCCCATGAGGTTGTCGGCATCGAGGCTTTGTCTCAGTTAGCCTATGATTGTTTTGGCGACGACGATCCCGGCAATGTTTTTTACAGAGGAAGACTGCAAGAAATTATTGAATTGGCTGATGGTGGTTTGCAAATGCGTATCCCCATGCCTTTTGTTACCGGTGATAACGTCAAACTGCGCAAACGGGGGGATGAGATGTTCATCACCATCGGCAGCTTTAAGCGGGAAATGATTTTGCCGATGGTTTTGGCCAAGCGCAAAGCCGCCGGTGGCCGTTTGCGTGATGGCATATTGGAGATTGATTTTCTGCCGCTGGCCGAAAATATGCCAGCCTAATGTTATTAACTTTTGACTATTAGTTTGTAGTGTCCGCTTCAGCGGGAAGGACGGCTAAAGCCGCCACTACGAATTTCAAATTAGCCGTTAGTCATGAATGTGGCTGACGGCTTTTTTTGTGGCTGTGCAACTTTTGCGAACTGCCTGCGTAATATCGGATAGCTTAATGGCCTCGCAACTTTGCGACTTTGTAACCTTTATCTGGAGTAATTGAAAATGAGTGAAGACACATACGAAAAAATTGATGTAGAAGAAGTACCGACAGTTGAATCGGCTGAGGAAAAAGGCAAAAGCTGGACAGAAGAGTTCACGGTAGCCGGTGAAGATTTGATGGCCAAAGTGAAACAGCTTGTTCACGAAACCTCGGTACGCCGGATTGTCATAAAAAATGAAGCCAAGCGCATCCATTTTGAGATTCCGTTGGCTGTAGGTGTAATTGGGATTGCCTTGCTGCCGGTGTATGCGGCCGTTGCCCTCATCGTGGCTTTAGTGGTGGATTGCAAAATCCTGGTCGAACGGGTTGAAAAAGAGCCTGTCACCGAGTAATTTAGCAGACACTGAAAAACACGGATGAACACAGATAAAAAACTTGTGTTCATCCGTGTAAATTGGTGGCCTGAATTTCTTTCAATCGCGCCTGTGCTTCTTCCTGCCCACGGCTTAATGCATACAACGCCCCGTAACCCTCAATCACAATAGAAGCGGAGACCAGCCCCATTTGGGCGGCTAGAATCGGACTGCCGGTTTGGGCCAGACCGACCATGAAGCCGCCGCAGAAGGAGTCGCCGGCTCCGGTGACGTCTACGACACGCGGGTCGCAGGGGGGGTGATAGGGCAGCAGGTGAGTTTGACGGCCGTTCCCCCCCTCCATTACCAGCACCCCATTCGCTCCATTTTTAATCACGACCAGCGGCGCACCCCAGTTGCACAGGGCAGCCGCCGCATCCCATAAATCCACATCATCACCGAATAGGGACCGCACTTCCATGTCGCTGGGCAAAAAAACGTCGATTTGCGGCAGCAGTTGGCGGATGTAGTCGGCGCGTTCGGGGATCATGTACCGTTCGCCGGGGTCGATGCTGATTTGGTGCACGCCATGTTGGCGCAGGGCAGCCGGTACGTGGCGCTGGGTGGCCAGGGAAATGGGGGAAAGGTGGACAACCACTGGGTTGTTGGCCGTTACTCCATCATAGACATCCGGCCAATCCTCCGGTCGCAAGGCCAGCGGCTCGTAGACCTCCGGGTCATCTTGGCCGGGTGTGGAATGGATGTAATCGGTTAGCGCTCCCGGCAGCGGTTGTCCAATGCGGGCAAAGTGGGCGGCGGGGTTGGTGTCGTCGCGGCGGCCATCGGGTGTGTAGGCAAAGAAGGTGCGGTGGTCTTGTTGGCCAGGGATGTGGATGAGGCCATTTGTAGAGATGGGAAACGGCCGTAACTGTTCCAACCAATCTTCAGGATAATTTTCTCCCAAACGCGCCCACAACCCCACCTCATCCGCCCACAAGGCCGCGCCCACCGCCGCATACAGTGCATTACCGCCAATCAAGCCGGTGTGTGCCTGCCCGTCATGGGTAATGAGGTAATCAACGCGCAGGCCGCCGCCCACAACAAACCGGATCATTATTACAGCAGCAGCGTGGCAATACCCAGGAAAAAGAGAAAACCAAACGTATCGGTAAAGCCGGTCACGAAGGCGGCCGAGGCCAGGGCCGGGTCAACATTGACCTTTTTGAGGCCCAACGGGATCAATACGCCGGTTGAAGCGGCCATCAGAAAATTGAGAATCATGGCCAGGAAAATGGCGACCGCGATTCGCCAATTTTGTTTCCACACATAGGCCACTGCGCCCGTCCCTAAACCGATAATCGCGCCATTGAACAACGCTACCCACATCTCTTTCTTCAAGGCGCGCAGCCCGTCGCGCTCCCCGACTTCACCCAAGGCCAGGCCGCGCACAATGACTGTTGCCGTCTGGCTGCCGGCGTTACCGCCTTCGCCGGAAACCAGCGGCAAGAAAACGGCCAGCGCTACCATGCCGGCAATGACATCTTCAAACGCATCCACTACTGTGATAGCGATAAAGAGCGTGACGATATTGATGGCCAGCCAGGGCAATCGCTTCAACATTGAAAGCTTTGCTGGCCCGAACACGCGTTCCTCGCCGGTAATACCCACCATGCGGTACATATCTTCGGTGGCCTCGTCCTCGGCGACCTCAATCAGATCGTCGGCCGTGATGACGCCAACAAATCGGCCAATTTCATCCACAACGGGCAAAGCCAGGTAGCCATGACGCGAAAGCGTTCGGGCACACGCTTCTTGGTCAGTGGTTGCTAGTACGGAAACGATATCGCGTCTCATCAAATCAGCGATGGGCATCGCGGCCGGGGCTGATACCAGATCGCGTAAACCAACCACGCCCAGCAGTTTGTTGGTTTCGTCTGTGACGAAAAGATAATAAGTGCTGTCGGATCGGGGGCCAATCTGCCGCAGTTCAACCAATGACTTTTCGGCCGTCCAATCCGGGTGGAGGGTGATAACGGCCCGTGTCATCAAGCCGCCGGCCGTGTCATCGGGATAACGCAGCAGTGAAATAACTTCCTCTGGCTCGTCCATCTCCCGCAGCGCCTCGGCGGCTTTTGTGGCGGGCAAGTCGCCTAAAACGTCGGCGGCTTCATCATCCTCCATCTCATCCAAAATGCTGGCCAACTGGGTGGGCGAGAGTTGGCCAGCCAACTCGACGGCATCTTCGTCATGCATCTCTTCCAGGACATCGGCCGACTCGGAGGGGGGTAAACGGGTGAGTAAGGTTACTTGATCCGAAGTTTGCAATCCGGCGACCAGGTCGGCTTGGTCGGCCGGGCGCATAGCTTCGATAATAGCCATAGCTCCAGCTAAATTGTCTTTTTCCAACAAGTTGCGTATTTCGGTCAGAACATCATCCAAAACGGCCTTTTTCATTATGCGATTCCTTTGTAAATAGCGGGGATTGGGGAATAGGATTTAGAGAAAAGCTCCCCATTCCCCGCTTATATATCACGGTTTAGGTGTTTAAGTTGTTCGCTGGTGCGAATGCGTGAGATGCCGCCACCCCCTTTGATGCTGCGGCCGCCCGCAAAATTGCGGAAATAAGGTTCGCCGATAGCCTCAGTGTGGTAGGCGGCAAACAATGTACCCGGCAAGCAGGTGAGCAGTGATGAAAACGGTTCGCGCACTGGGCCGACGATGGGCAGGAGGATGTTTTTGTCTGGGGTTTGAGCCAGTTTGCTTTCGACCGGAGCGATGATGGCTACACGGCGACCAATGTGGTGGGCGGCAGTGGCTATTTCTAGTGCCCGGCTTTCGTCCCACCCGCCAGCGCAGATGAGGAAGGTGGGGACGGTAACATGTTTAGCGAAATATTGTAGGTGTGCCCACTCTTCGGTGTCTTGGGCAACGGCCGTATTCCCACTTGCTTCCAAAATCTTAGCCGCACTGAACAAGGCCGTGCCGTAATTCGGCCCGGCGCCACAAAAGACGAACTGGTCGGCATCCAGCCAATCCTGGGCCAACTGCCGGACCACCGGGTCGCTGGCGGTGATGGTTTGCTCCATCAAATCGGCCAGCCCGACCAGTTCGCGGCGCAGTTGGTTGGCTTCCTTTTTACTGAGATGGCCGCGCACCTGGCCCAGATGGATGGCGATGAGATACAGGGCCAGTTGGGAGGCGATATAACTGCGCGTGCCGGGGACTATTAGACCTTGCAGTTCATCGGGGAGGGGGGGCACGGCCGTTTCCACCACAACTTCTGCCGCCTGGGCCAACGGGCTGCGCCGGCTGCCAGTCACGCCTACTCCAATCGCGCCGGCTTGCCGGGCTAGTGCCAGCGCTTCAATCGTCCGGCTGACCGCGCCGCTGACCGAAACCGCGAACAGTAAATTGCTGCCGCGCCCGGTGTCAGGCAAAAATCCGGCGGCGTAACGGCCCATTTGCATGGCCGTCATTGGTTCGCAAGGCAGGCCAGCCAACTGTTCAAACGCCAATTCTGCATTCAAGCCCGCATGATGGCTGTCGCCGCAGCCGGTGATAAATACGCGCTGCGCATCTTCGCATAACGATTTTAGTAGAGCACGGTCTATACTTTTAACCAGCGGATCAATTATCGCCCGAACTAAATCGGGCAGCGTATCAATGTGTTGGTGAAGGGGGCCACGGTCCATAATGGGTAAGGATACTGCAAAGTTGAGTCACGTCAATTCCGCCGTATAATTGGCATTGTTATGTGCTACTTGACACGTGATACATGACACCTGGCACCTGGCACTAATACATCTTGCATGAGGTATGAATTTATGACGGACCAGACCGCTACAGCGAGAAAGCAGCGGCTTGATACTTTACTTGTTTGGGCCATTTTGCTGATGGCCTTGTTTTTGCGTTGGCGCGCTTTAGGCACAACCGGCATTTGGGGTGACCAATCTTTTACTTTGAACACGGCGATGCGCTGGGTTAATGGCGGTGCGATGCCGCTGGCCGCCAACAAATCCTCAGTCGGCTTTGTTAATCCGCCGATGATTGAATATTTGTACGCCCTGGCTTTGCGTATCTGGCCCGATGTGTTGAGCGTTTCCTTGCTGACGATGGTGTCGGGGATGGTGGCCGTGCTGGCTACGGGCTGGGCAGCATGGCGTTTGTTTGGGCAGCGGGCCGCGATTTGGGCGATGCTGTTGATGGCGGTCAATCCCTGGAGCGTTTTTTACAGCCAACTCATTTGGAATCAGACGATGCTGCCGGTGTTTACGGCGTTGACGCTGGCGTTTTTACTGGTCTATTTTGCCGTTGAGCAGCGCTCTTTTTATCTGATTGCCAGTTTTGTGACGGCCGCTTGCATGACGCAGGTGCATCCGGGTTCGGCCATTCAGGTGGTGGCGATTGGGATGGTGTTCTTTTTGTTTTGGCGCAAGCTGCGGGTTTGGCCGC
Organism: Promineifilaceae bacterium (SeqCode); assembly: GCA_050301775.1. Classification (GTDB taxonomy): domain Bacteria; phylum Chloroflexota; class Anaerolineae; order Promineifilales; family Promineifilaceae; genus JACKCC01. Next base: position 3,322 of record JBNKZT010000232.1, on the reverse strand, counting down.
TGTTGGTTGGATTTAGTTTGTTTGTGCTGCTGTATGTTCCCTTTATCCAATATCATTTGGGTTCGGGCTGGGGTGATTTTGTGGAAGCGGCAGAATTGGCCAGTCAGCCAGCCATCACCAGCCTGGCTTCGGTTTTGATTAGTCTGGATTTGCTTCATGCCAAAGGGGTGATGAGTGGGGTGTGGGGAACGGCCGTATTCGACACCCTGGCCACAAATTTGCTGGCATTTTCGCTGATTTACGCTGTCTGGCTGGGCATTGTTTCTTTCCGGCGGCGGGGAGATGGTCAACGATATGTTCAGCGACTGACGGCCGTTTCCATTTTACTGATTTGGTTTGCCCTGCCCGTCCTTTTTTACCTGCGCACGCCCTACTATCTACAAATTTACTACCTGTTGAGCCAATTTCCGGCCCATTTTTTGCTGATTGGGCTGGCGCTGGCGGGCGTTCAGGAAGGGTTAGCGCCGCGAATCGGTGAGTTTTCATCGCGCTGGCTGCTGCCTCTGCCTTTGATTGCTCTGGTCGTCTGGCAGTTTGCCTTCAATCTCCAGTTCCAGAATGTGCGGTCGCAAAAGGATAATCTGCAAGTGCGCCATGTGCGAGAAACAATTCAAGCGGCCAGCCGTTTGCTGGAGACGTACCCGGATTGTCCATTGGTGGCGCTTTCAATTGGGCATCAAGAGGAGGTGTCGCGACTGGCCTTTTTGCGCGAGTTTACGATTGGCGAACGGGTGGTGTTGGTGGACGGCCGTTTCGCCATCCCCTTCCCCGAACCCTGTGCCATTTACCTGGATGCGTTAGCCGAAGGTCCCGCCTCGACCTGGTTGGCGGTTAACGCAACGCGGCTGCCGCAGGAAAAAATCGAACTGGGTGATGAAATCTGGTCGTTTTACACGCTTTTGGCTCATGAGAGGGAGGAGGTAACGGCCGTTTTCGCCCATTCTACCTCCTTAGCCGCCTGGGAAACTGTCGATTTGACGCAGGTTGAGCGAGGTGCGCTGCAAACCGGTCAAAGTATGCCGGTGCGATTGGCCTGGACAGTTACGGCCGTACCGCCGCGCCAAACCTACCACATCGGCGTTTACCTGTTGACGATGGACAATCAGGTTGCGGCTCAATTTGACGGCCCTGGCTACGACAGTTTACAGTGGCAGCCGGGCGACAGTTTCCTCACCTGGTTTGAGCTGCCCATCCCGGCTGATTTGCCGCCAAACACCTATCAAATTGCGGTGGCCCTGTACACCTGGCCCACTTTGGAACGGTTAAATCTGAAAACAGGTGACAATACGGCATTCTTGGAACAAATTGAATTTACCGCAGAGTAGACAAGCAAGGAGAGGGGTTAAGACGAACCCGGCACTTCGGCGCTGCCGTAGACGACGTTGACGCCTTTGATGCGGCTGATTAGCCCTTCGACCAGGCTCAAAACAACCATGAATAAAATGTCCACAGCGATAGCCATCGAAAGGGCGCTGCCTAGATAGCCGAATATTGTTTGCCCCCAGTTGGCGATGCCGGCAAAAATGACGGCCTCGATGTCCAGCAAGACCATGACAAAAGCAATGACGATCAAGGTCAAGATGAGGGCGGGCCAGGCGCGGCGGTCGGAGCGGCTGGGCATCATGGCGTTGCTGACGGCAAACAGCAGGTAAAGCCAGACAAGGAAATCGGGTACAGCGTATACCTGGGCCAGTGCTGTGACCAGGGTGTCCACATCACCCGATTGGATGGCAGCGGTCAGATTGGTGACGCCAAAGATACGGAAGCCAATGAGCAGGATAACGGCCGTTCCCGTTACCAATGGCGCGCCCCCAATCATACTTTCCCGAAAGGCCCCCAACGTGCTGCTTTTGTAATATTCAACGTAGCCCAACTGCACCGAGCCATCGGCCTGCCGCCGGGGCAGCAGCGAGAAGGAGCCGGTGCGCACGCCCAACAGGGTGGCCATCAACCAGTGACTTAGCTCGTGCAGCATGACGCCGGGAAACAGGATAATGGCATACAAAATGACGGCGCGTTCCGGTTTGCCCATCATCAGCAAGGAAATGCCGTGCAGGTGGGTATGAATCCACCGCTGCAAGAGCAGTAAAATGGGCAGCGCCAGGGCAACCCAGATGAATGGCATGAGGCTGTCGTTCATTGACGATTGGAGATTGGCGATTGACGATTGGCGACGCGGCCAAATCGTCAATCGTCAATCTGAAATCCAATATCTAAAGAGCGCCTTTAACCAGGTCAATAAAAGCTGGTTTAAGGCTGGCGCCGCCGACCAGGGCGCCGTCGATGTCAGGGTGGCTCATGTAGGCATTGATGTTTTCAACGTTGACGCTGCCACCGTATTGGATGCGGATTTGCTGCGCCGTTTCTTTGCCAAAAATTTCGGCAATGGTGTCGCGTACAGCGTGGCCGATAATGCCACCGGCTTGTTCTACCGATGCAGATTTGCCGGTGCCGATGGCCCAAATCGGTTCGTAAGCGATGATGCACTGGGCGGCTTCGGCGGCTGTCAAACCGGCGAATGCGGCTTTTACCTGGCCGCTGACGAAGCTTTGTGTTTCGCCGGCTTCGTTTTGTTCCAGGCTTTCGCCAACGCAAACGATGGGGGTCAGGTTATGAGCCAATGCAGCTTTGATTTTCTTGTTGACGCCTTCATCGGTTTCGCCAAAGTAGGCGCGCCGTTCTGAGTGGCCGAGGATGACGTATTGGCAGAACGGGGTAATCATGTTGGGGGCCAGTTCGCCCGTAAAAGCGCCTTTTTCCTCGAAGTACATGTTTTGGACGCCCATGCCGATTTTGGTTCCTTTTACCGCTTCCGCGACGCCGGGAACGTTGATGGCGGGGGGACAAAAGACAATGTCAACGCCTTCGATTTGGTTGAGGGCATCTTTGATTTCATTGGCAAAAGCGACGGATTCAGCGGCCGTCTTATTCATTTTCCAGTTGCCAGCAATAATTGGTGTACGCATTTTCCTAAATCTCCTAATGTTTGGTCACAGAATAACAGCGTTTTGCCGTCTCTGTGATGTTTGATTAATTACTTTTTAATTCTTCGACGATGTGAACGGCCAGCCAGAGGGCCGGATCGCTGTTTTGTGCTTCCTCGAAAGCGCGGATAGCCAGTTCGTTTTGGTCCATTTCCCGGTGGAGGAGGCCTTTCATGTAGAGCAGTTCAGATTGGTGAACACGGCCGTTCCCTTGCAAAGCATCACCCAGAATTTGCAAAGCCTGGTCATTATCCCTGCCCATGTAAGCCAAATACGCCAACCCGATTTGAACCGATACCTTATCGTGGCCAGTCTGCGCCTGGATGTTGTCCAGCAGT
>JBNKZT010000231.1:0-9696 GCA_050301775.1 Promineifilaceae bacterium (SeqCode) | reverse complement strand
CGATGCCCAGCAGCAGCGCGACAATCGAGCCACAGGCGATAATCAGGGCCTTGAACTCGATGTCACCGAAGGCGCGTCGCCACTCGCGGCGGAAGAGCAGGACATAGATCGGCAGGGAGACGGCGCAGAACAGGGCGAGCATGCGTACGGTTTGGTGTTGGCGGAGACGGCCGTTCATCAGCACCACAATCGGGAAAATCATGCCCAGAACCACTTCCCCAATCCAGAAATTAAACGAAAGCGAACCGCGAGTCAGGATTTGCAGCCCTTCAGCCCGACCGGGCTGGTAGGTGTAATTCATGGCGAAGGCATCCCAGAAGCGGAAGTAGAGATAGGCCAGCAGCGCCCAGCCCAACGCTTTGGCCAGCTTCTCAATCAACCGGTCATCGACGTTGGCGCGGGGCGTTAACCGGGCGGCCAGCATCGACGCCGCCAGCGTCAGCGAAATGCCACCCAGCACGGCCGAAAAGATAAACAAGACCGACAAATTGGGCCGGTACCAGATCGGCTTGGCCTGGACGACGCCATACATAGCCCCCAACGAGGATTGGTGCAGCAGCGAAAAGCCCAGGCCGAAGATGGCCAGAACCGGCGAAAAGTGGTGGATATGAGCCATCCATTTGGTCAATCGGGGGAAGGTGCGCTGCATCCAAGCCATGCCGGCGATGATGGGCATGGTCTCCAGGATGAGGACCGAAAAATACAGGCCGACGCACATCGTCACTTCCCACAGGACGGAATGGATGTTCCAGTAGACGAAGCCGTGCCAGAAACGGTCGGGACGGCCCACGTCCATCAGCAGGCAGAGCATGGCCATGCTGTAACCGACAATGCCAACGAAGGTGGCCGTCTTGGCGATGGGTTCGTACTGTTTCAGCCCCACCAGGTAAACCAGGGCGCACAGCGAAAAGGCGCCGGCGGCCATGGCGATGGAAGAGAGGTCAATGCCAATCCACAAGCCCCAGGGCACCAGGTCGGTCAGGTTGGTAACGACCAATCCTTTGGTAAAAACCTGGAACACACCGTACAGGCCGCCGCTGATGATGACCAGGAGCAGGCCAACCCAGGTAGACAGGAGGAATTTGTTCAATCGGGCATTCATCATGGCCTCCTATGCCTCGTCGCGGCGGGCGGGCAGGTAGTAGACACGCGGGTTGGTGCCCATGTCTTCGCGCAGCCGGAAGTGGGGACTAGTAGCTAAAATCTGGCTCACTGCCGATTCAGGATCATTGATGTCGCCGAAGGTGCGGGCTTTGACGGGACAGGCAGCGACACAGGCCGGTGTGGCGTCCACGTTTTGGCCTGGCTTCAGCCCCAACGCCAGTCCCCGGTCGATGCGGTGGGAACAGAAGGAGCATTTTTCGGGCACGCCGCGCGGCCGCCGTTCGATTTCCGGTTCACCCCATTCGGGCACGACCGGATTGTCGTCGGTGAAGGCTTGCCAGTTGAAGGCCCGCGCTCCATAGGGGCAGGCGACTTCGCAGTAGCGGCAGCCGATGCAGCGGTCGTAATCCATCATGACGATGCCGTCAGCCCGTTTGTAGCTGGCTTTAACGGGGCAGACGCTGATACAGGGGGCATGGTCACAGTGCATACACGGCCGTGACAAATACACCTGTCGTTCGCCCACCTTACCGGCTTCAATGACGCGGCACCATTCGATGGTGGGGGGGACATCGTTGTGGGCCTGGCAGGCTTTGGTGCAGTAGCCGCAGCCGGTGCATTTGTCCTGGTCGATGACCATGACCCAACTGTGCTCGCTCTCGCCCACCGGCCCGGAAGCGTGGGTGCGGCGGCCCAGCCGGGAACCGATGACGGTCAGGGTTCCGGCGGCAGCGGCCTTGATGAGGAAGTTGCGGCGTCCCGGTGAGTGATCAGTCATGGTTGGCTCCTGATTTCTTACGGCGGATACGGCCGTACCAGCGGCTCAAACGCGGCCCAATCACCGTCACAATTCCTAACCCGACACCGCCAATCCCTAATCCGACTGTAATACCGCCAGCAATGACAAAGCCGTAGGGGCTAGCCGCCTGTGGTGTCTCGCTGACAACTGCTTCCACGCTGGATGACATCGCATCCAGCGGCTCGGCGCGAGTCTGAATAAGTTTGGCCACCTCCTCTTTGTCAGCCGGGTTGTGCAAATCCAGCCCATGACAGGCCATGCAAGTTTCCAGAGCCACGGCAAACGTGTGGTTGCGTTTGGCCATGCCTTCGGAGATGGGGCCTTCGAAAGTGGCCAGATGGCAATCGGCGCAGGTTAATCCGGCCTGGCTGTGGGTGGAGTGGGTGTAGCCTTCGGCCGTGGTTTCGTGACAGGTAGCACATAAGTCGGTCACGTTGGCCGATTTAAGACTGGTGGTGTGCTGGCTGTGGCAGCTAACACAGGTCACGTCGGCATCACCATGGGCGCTGACCCGCCACTCAAAATGGGCTTCGATATGGCAGGTGCCGCATAGGTCGGCCGTTGGGTAGGTAGGCATCGGCTTTTCAGGATGTTCTGGGTTAATGGGAGAATGGCAGGCGGTGCAGTGAATGCTGTCTTCGTCCCAGGAATCGGTTGTGGGATCGTAGCCGGTGGTGTGGCAGCCCATGCACTCTTGCGGCCCGCCTTGTGTCCAGTGGCCTTCGCGGGCGTGGTTATCCTGGTCACCTAGATGGCATTGACCGCAAGAGAGGCCTTTGCCGTGTGTGCTGCGTTCCCAAGCCAGATAAACAGGCCAATGGCATTCGCGGCAGTCGGGATCGCCATCGACGGTTGTGGTAATGGGTGGCCCGATTTGCTGCGGCGGCCCGGCAGCGACCACGGATATGGTCCCAGCCAGGGTCAGTACGATAAACAGACCCACCAACAAACGCGACAACCACGTTTTCATAATCTCCTCCAAAGGCCGCCCGAATAGACCAACCTGCCATCTGGGGCGCAATGTGGGCATGTATGAGAACAGCAATGTTTTTTGCAGCAGCTTCCGGAGTGGCGGCTCCCCTCCGAGAAGTTAGATTGATCCGGACAGAGTGGTAGGCGGCAGTGGGAAAAAGGGAGAAAACGGCCGTATCACCCGTCCATGTGACAATTTCGATTCTACTATACTCAATGTTCAGAAAAGTCATGTCAGGAAAGTTTGACATTTTTTGTAAGGGGGGTGTAGGGAAACGGCCGTTCCCCAATCTACTGCGGTGGCGTTAAGCCATAGCGCATGGCAAATTTCACCAAAGAAGGCAAGCTCCGAATGCCCAATTTCTGCATCAGGCGGCAGCGATAGGTCTCTACTGTTTTAGGAGAAAGAAACAAGATTTTGGCAATTTCGGAGGTAGACTTGCCCTCTACAACTAACTGCAATGTTTCTCGTTCCCGTGGACTCAATACATCCAGCGGATTCGATGCTGCATAATCATCATAATGACGAACATAATCGTCAATGACCAGATTGGAGATTTTAGGGCTTAAATAACGATTACCAGTAGCGACAGCACGGACCGCATCAGCGATCTCATCACCAGTTGATTCCTTTAGCAAGTAACCACGTGCGCCAGCTTGCAGTGCCCGTATGACAAATTCGGTCTGATCGTGCATAGACAAAATGATGACCTTCATATACGGCCAATGATGCTGAATTTGATGGGCCGCTTCAATACCATTTAATTCCGGCATGGTGACATCCATCACGACTACATCCGGCTGCAGCTCGGCTATCTGGCGCACTGCCTCGCGGCCGTCTGGCGCTGTCCCAACGACTTTCAAATCGGGCTGAAAATCAAGGAGCATTTTTAAGCCATCACGGATAACGGCATGGTCATCAGCCAAAAACACTTTGATGCTCATAATTGCACTATCGCCAATCTCAAAACAGCCAATATAAGCGACAATCTCGTTACGCAGCAGGGTACGCATAAACGAGTATCATTTCCTATTAATTTTTTCCAATGGGTTGGCTCCCGAATTGGATAGGCTAACTATAGCATATTTTTGTTGGGATATCTATTTAATTCGCTAATGAACCAAAACTAGCCAAATGCTTAATAAGCAAAACTGCCTTTCTCATTATGGGAACGGCCGTCTCCTTCCTTGCTTATCGGGGCAACGGGATTTGAACCCAGAACCCGACAACTCAATGTCCCTGGGTCGGGAACTTGCCTTTATTCGATAATTTCATCCGGGCCAGGTAATAAATAGGATTTCCTCATTGTGGGCAATGGCCTGACTTCCCCAATGATCTCTGGCCGGACAAGTCGGCCGAAACCGGACTTATCGGCTGGCGGCAAATAATCGCCGATTTCTGCGCCGACCGGCAAAAGCTGGTCACCATCATCACCAACCCCAACGTTGATCTCTTTGCGCCACTGCCCAACAGCGGTGAGTACCAACACAATATTTTGCGCGAGATCAACATTATCGCCAGCCACAATGCCTATCATACGGGCGAACTGGGGGTTTTGCGGCAAGTCATGGGGTTGTGGACATAGAAGAGTTTTTCGCCACGAACAACACGAATTACACGAAAAAGTGTAAAAGTCAGCAATGGCTTGAACTGCGAAGAAGCAGAGATTTTTCCTAAACCGCTCTGTGAATCTCCGCGCCTCCGCTGTGAGTCTCTGTGTAACTAATTCTTGACCATTACAAATTACACGAAAAAGGCGCTTAATTCGAGAAATTCGTGGCGGTTCTCAAAACGACTGAGACTCAAGCAGGGCTACGGCCGTTCCCCCCTCACTCCCCTACTGACATCAACGCCAAACGAACCTGGGAAACGGCCGTATCCAAATCCAGCGTCCTTCCCTTTGCCCAGGCGGCCGCAAATGCTGCTGTCTCCATCTCTGCCTCAAATTGGGTCAGCGCTTCTTCGATTTGCTGACGGTAATTGATCGGCGCTTCAGGGTGATGAAAGACCAGCGACAAGAGAGAAACGGCCGTTTCCTGCCCGCCAATCCACTCGGTTCGGTATACCGACCGTGCCCAAAGATAGCCAAGCATTTGCCATGTTTGGCCTGTCTGATGCCATTCAAAATCATCCAAAAGCATTTTGCGGACTTCATGATGCAGACCCATTTCTATGTAAGTATCCGCCAAATCTCCGGCACCATTGCCAATCCAATAAAGATCATGCCACTGTTTAGCAAGGTTTAAGGCTCGTTTGCCGGCTTGAACTGCCTTGTCAAACGCGCCCATCCCTCGATATTGATGATGTAATAATTGCAAAACAACGTAAAAAATAAAACTGTCAGCATACTCCGGCTCAAAATAGACCATTAATTGTTGTGCTCGATCCAGAACCACCCTATCCGGGGGCTGATCAAAGGTGCGCAGCCAGAGTTCGTAAAGCTCAAAAGCATTGCTTAAACGTTCGTTTCCCATTTCCCGTATCGCCTGCCGTGCCAATTCAACCCAGTGCTCTATCACTTGCTCCTGCCAGGCAGCTTCAATTCCATAAAGCTCACCATAGGTCATACAGTGCAGTTCCGGATCGCCGTGTTTTTCAACAAGGGGCAGAAATGCCAAAAACTTCTCATCGAGTTTGCTTCTGTCACCGACTGACTGAATGACTTCTATTTCAACCAGTCGTAGACGGAGTATGGCCTTGTCTGTTTCGGGAACACCTTGCTGCTGTAATGATTGGATGGCTTCCGTAATAATGGCCGTTGGCTGAATACCAATACCACCCTGGGCGTAACTGAACTGCATCATGCCTTGCGCCATCCCTGACAGTTCCGCAGCCAGGCCATGAGCTAAAGCATAAGCCCAGGCGCGGCGAAAGTTGTCTCGATCAGCTAAATATTTCCGGGGCAAATGGATCGGGCCAAAGGGGAGCGCCCAGCGCGCCTCGGCCAGGGCCAATTGAGCAAAGTAACGGCAGTGGGCTGAAAGCGTGTCATCATGGGGGTCTAGCTGACGCCTTTGTTCGGTGGCAAACTGGCGCAGCAGTTCGTGCATGGCAAAACGGCCGTTTTCCACCTGCCGCTGCAAAAGGGATTTGTTCACCAACGCCAGCAAAACCCGCAAATTGGCCCCGGCAACTTTTTCGGCTGCCTCGCGGGTAAAGCCGCCGCGAAACACGCTCAGTTTCGCTAACACAACCTGTTCGTCCGGAGTCAACGTTTGCCAGGAATAGTCAAATACAGCTTGCATACTGCGCTGACGCAGTGGCAAATCGGTCAGATCGGCCGCCAAAAAGTCAAGACTTTTTTCAATCTCGGCCGCAATTTCGGACGGCGACAGAAGCGCTAACCAGGAGGCGGCAAGCACCAGGCCCAACGGCATCCCCTGCACAAGTTGGCAGATGCGGGTGACGGCATCTACGTTCTCTGCTGTCAGGGTAAATTCTGGTTGGGCACGACGGCCGTTTTCCATGAAAAGCTGTACGGCCGTGTAATCAAGCGCATCTTCCGGCGTCAGCCAATCCGGGAAATCCAGCCCACCCAACTCAAAGCGGCTTTCACTGGCCAGATTCAGCCGCTGGCGGGATGTGACCAGAATCGTAATCTGGGGGCAGGTTTGCAAAATTTCCTGTACCAACGTCGCGCCCGCCAATAAATGCTCAAAATTATCCAAAATGAAGAACAGGTCTTGGCGGCTCAACGTCGTCAACAGTTGGGGAAACAGGTCTTGGGCCTTATCCGGCGCTCGATAATCCAAAACGGAAGCAATCGCCTGGGGTATTTCTTCAGGCTGATTTAACGGCGTCAAATCGACAAAGTAAACCCCGGCCTGAAAATGGGGCAGCATCTCTGACCCGATGGCGATTGACAGGCGCGTTTTGCCCATGCCGCCCGGCCCGATAATCGTCACAAATCGCTGCTTTTCCTCGATGAACAGATGACTAATCTGGGCGCGTTCCAATTCGCGGCCGATGAGCGGGGTGATGTCGGCCGGTAAATTGTGCCGGACTCTAACGGGTGGCCGTACTATATCGGTAGCCGCAGCGGACCCGTATCGCCCGGCTTTAATATCCTCTACCAGTTTGACCGTTTCATCGGCCGGTTCGATGCCCAGCTCTTCTGCCAGGGCTTCCCGGCAAGTTTCGTATTGAGCCAGGGCATTGCCTCGGTCACCGGCCAGGGCCAAAGCTTGCATGAGCTGGCGGTGTGCCTGTTCCCGCCAGGGTTCCAGACTGAGCTGCTGGTGGGCGATTGTTTGGGCCTGCGGGTAACGGCCGTTCCTTAAACAATCCCGCGTCAACTCAAACATTGTTTCCAGGGCCAGTTGATGCACTGTTTCCCGCTCTTGCCGCAGCCACGCTTCAAATTCTAAACTGTCGCAGGTGAAACCGGGGAGGAGGTCGCCGTGGTAGTGGGATACGGCCGTTTCTAAATCCCCATCATCCACTGCCCGCAAAAACTCCTGTACATCCAGCTCAAAATCACTGTCAGGGTTGAACTGCACCGTCTGGCGCGTCACCAACAAGTAGGGCTGGACTGGCTCGTCTAAATCACCCAGCAGTTTGCGCAGTTGGTAGAGGGATTGGCGCAAATTGTTACGAGCATTTTGTTCGGACTCATCCGGCCAGAAAACGGCCGCCAAAACCTCTCGCGCCAAAGGTTTTTCATTATGCAGCGCCAGATACGCCAGCAGCCCTTGATTGTTCGCCGAGCGAAAATGGGTGATGGGCTGTCGCTCCAGCATTACTTGGAACGTATCTAAAAAGGACAAAGTGAGGCGAGCCATTCCTATGATGTCCCTCCTGAGGTTAAGGCTGATCGAACCAGAGATACGGCCGTATCAAACCCCATCACCTTCCCCTTTTCCCAGGCCGCCGCAAACGCCGCTTCGCCCATCTCTGCCTTGATTTGCGGCAGCGCTTCCTCGATAAGCTGCTGGTGAAAAACCGCCACGTCATTGTGATGGGTGATCATGGAGAGGATGGAAACGGCCGTTGCCTGCCCACCCAACCATTCTGGAATGTTGATTGCTTGGAAATACAACTGCCCCAGCGTTTTCCAGGTCTGGCCAATGGCCAGATGCCACTCCAGAGCGCTGAGATGCTGCTGCTTTGCTACTTCAGGCAGGCCCATCAGCCGGTACGTTTGCGCCAGTTCGGTGAGACTTTGGCTGATGGCCGATGCCTGCTGCCAATGTTGGCCGATGGCCAGGCAGCGTTGGCCGTGTTCAATCGCCTGCTCATATTCTTGTTCGGCTCGTTTCGCCATCGTCAAGTATAAAAGAATCCGATAAAAAATGTCGCTTTTCGCGTACTGTGGGGTAAAGTAAGCGAGAAGTTCCTCTAGCTGTGCCGTCGTTCTCTCATCCTGTAACCCAAATTCAACTCGATTGGTGAGCCGATATGCCTCTAAGATTTTGATTAAGAGTTCTTCCTCAATTTCCAGAACTGTCTCATACGCTCTTTCAAAGTAGGCAACTGATTTGGGGTCGCCTAGCTCTTCCAGCATGAAACCGATTACCACATAAACCCTTGGTAGCAAATCGAGATCGGCTACTTTTTGCAGGATGGGGATGAAGTTCTTGAGCTGCGTTATGCTCTCGTGAGCATCGTCAAGCCCAACACGCACGGTCTGATCCCATAACCGAAATCCAAGCATAACTCTATCGGTTTCTGCATAACCATGTTGCCGTAATGCCTGAATAGCGTCCATGATAATTGGGTGAGTTGGAATAGCTTTACGTGAGTTGAAGGCTTGGATGCCGGACACCAGGTCGAGCATTTCTTCGCCCAAATGATTTTCGAGGGCAAATTCCCAGGCTCGAAAAAGATTATCCCTGTCGGCGTTGTGTTGGGTAATCCACTCTTTTAATTGATCCACAGGCTCCCAATGTGCTTTTATCAGCCGCGCAAAATAGCGGCAGTGTGCAAGCAGAGTCTCATAGTTAGCATCAAACTGACGGCGTTGTTGGGCAGCAAACTGGCGCAGCAGTTCGTGCATGGTGAAACGGCCGTTTTCCACATTCCGCTGCACAACAGACTTATTCACCAATGCTAACAGCACCCGCAAATTGGCTCCCGTTACTTGCTCCGCCGCTTCACGCGTAAAACCACCGCGAAAGACGCTAAGTTTAGCTAACACAGCCTGCTCCACCGCAGTTAACATCTGCCAGGAATAGTCAAAGACGGCTTGCATACTCCGTTGTCGCGAGGGTAAATCGGCCAGTTCTGCGGCCAAAAAATCGAGACTCTTTTCAATTTCGACAGAAATTTCGGCCGGAGAGAGCAGTTGCAGCCAGGCAGCAGCCAGCAGCAGCCCTAGAGGCATCCCCTGTACCAGTTGGCAAATGCGCACCACGTCGGCAACGTTTCTTTCAGTGACGGTAAAGTTGGGTCGGAGGCGACGGCCGTTTTCAACGAAAAGCTGAACGGCCGTGTAATCCAGCACATCTTCCGGCGTCAACCAATCGGGGAAGTTCAGCCCGCTCAACTCGTAACGATTTTCTTCAACCAGCGCCAGCCGCTGCCGCGATGTGACTAGAATAGCCAAGTCAGGGCAGGTTTGCAGCATCTCATTCACTAATGCCGTGCCCGCCAGCAAGTGCTCAAAATTGTCCAGAATGAGCAGTACATTTGGGCGGCTTAGCGTTTTTAATAGTTGGGGAAACAAGGCTTGTGTGTTATCAGGCGCTTGATAATTGAGAGCGGCAGCAATTGCCAGTCCAATTTCATTCGGTTGGGCCAGCGGGGCCAGATCGACAAAATAAACACCATCCTGAAACTGTTCCAACAGGGATGCGCCTACAGCCAGCCCCAATCGCGTTTT
>JBNKZT010000230.1:0-9732 GCA_050301775.1 Promineifilaceae bacterium (SeqCode) | reverse complement strand
GGACGATTCCTTACGCGCCGCTGGCGTTGGTGGCTGTGCCCTACACAGCGAACAGTGTTTCCCACGACTTCCTGGCCACACCCCACGAAATCGGCCACCACGTCTATCGGTACAGCCCCGGATTAGCCGCCAACCTGCGTAAACATCTTCCCATCCAACCAGACTGGCTGCACAACTGGCGCGAGGAAGTTTTCGCCGATGTCTATGGCTGTCTGGTTGCCGGTCCCGTCATCGGCCTGGATTTTCAAGACATTTTATTCGACAATGACCTGGAAAACTTCATGAGTGATGACGGCCACCATCCAGTAGAAGCGATTCGTCCCTACGCTTATGTGACAGTGCTGGCCAAACTGGGCTTCCCCAACGCCGCCGAAGCACTCGAAAAGGAATGGCAGCGCAAATTAGCCGCCCGCAACAGTCCAGAAAGCTTCATCCCCTATGGCGGGGATGCACCAGTGAGTTTGGAAGAAGCTCGCCAAAAGCTGGAAACGTTCGCTCTACAAATTCTGACTTACCTGTGGGATGAGTGTGAAATTCAGCCTAAAACATTCTGGTCGCAGGAATTGGCCGAAGGCGAAGCCCTAGATAATCTCTACCAAAGGTTTGCCGATTGGGTCGGCCAACCGCTAACCGTGGCTGTGCCTGAATTGAAGGAGGAAGGCGACATAGTTGGCGTGTTAATCAACAATAAATTGGAAAATAAACGGCGTAAAGGCGACACGCAAACCTGGATTGATGGGCTAAAAACCAAAGGCAGCTATCCACTTCCCTCAAGTGGTTGGATTGCGGTGCTGGCCGGTACAGGGTGGAATGTCAACGGACCTGAAACAGACCCTGACCAACCATAAAAAGACGTGACTGAATAGCTTAGTGAGGAGCATTTCCTTGATTGCTCCTCACTTTTTATTCAATCGAGATAATTTTTCGCGTGATTTATTTATCAAAAATGGGTAAGTTAATGACTGGCCAATTTTTAAGGATGCATTGAAATGCTTGCTTGCCAAACCAGATTTGTTTAATTGCTCATACCATTCACCCATTTCATATTGGATAAAACCCACCACCAATTCGTCTTTAAATTCACGACTTAGCTCAAGACATTTCCGCGCTATTTGGAACGCTTCGTCATATTCCCCCATCTTTGCTTTGACTTTACCGATCTGGCGCCGGACAAAGATTTCCGACTTTCTATCTCCGATATTTTGCAAAAGCCCTAAACTCTCCTGAGCGCACTGCAATGCCGCCTGAAAATTCTCTTGTTCCATATTTACCCTTGACAACCCCCACAATGCGAGCGCACGCTCGTTTTGATCACCCAGTTCTTCAGACAAATTCAGAACTTTACGGTAGCATTCCTCGGCCATTGCAAAGTCACGCATCTTTTTAGATTCTCCTCCGGTCGATGCCATTGCCAACAGCCGTAAAACAGGCATACTCCCCGCTTGATCATTAAATTTTTCTTGTATTGACAAGGCTTCCTGCAACAATCGTATCGTCAAATCCATATCATCGCGGCGGTAAGCGACACGCGCCTGTCGGTACAACACCGATGCAGTACCTTTAGGATCGCCTAACTCCTTGCGCATTTGATGCACATCAGCCAATAGAATGTCGGCTTCATCCAGATTCATTTGTTCTATCGCAATTCGCGCCAATTCAAACTTTGCATCAGCAATACCTGGCTGATTTCGAATCTCTTCAAATATTCTTAAACTGCGGGACAATAATTGAGCAGCTTCTTCATAGTCGCTTTGTTCATTGCAAGCGCAACCCCAATGCAAAAGACAAGCCGCTGTGGTCGGCTTATTTTCACAATTATAGGCCGCTTCCTCCATTCGTGGGAAAGCCAATCGTGCTTCAGCATAACGGCCACGGGTGAACCAGGCCGGACGCAAGGTATCAGTTAACGTTATAACTGTTGGCCACATTGTTAATTGGTATGCTTGTTCAATGCTGGCTGATAAATTTTCCCATTCCAGTTCCAGGGCAGCGTAATCCTCATTGTGGCCGGCGGCAAACACCTGGTAGTAGGCGATCATCCTCCTGTACGGGTTGTCATCGTCGCCCATTTTCTCGCGGGCAAAGTCGGCCAGCAGGGCGTGCTGCCGGTAGCGTTCGTCGCCCACATCGTTCAACAAGGACAGGGCTACTAGCGCATCCAGCCGGTCCAATGCCTCAAAATAATCCATCTCGGCAATGGCAGTCACGACGTCTACGGCAAAACTGCGTCCGGCAAAAACGGACAGCCGGGCAAAGACGCCCTGTTGGATCTGGTCCAGCCCGTTCCAACTGACGGTAAAGGAGGTGCGAATGGCCCGGTCTCGGTCGGCCAGATCGATGCGGGCCGATTCGTCGCCCAGTTGGGCGGCAAAGAGGGCCAGTTTGCGCCGCGACTGCTGGGCCAGCCGCTGCCCGGCAATGGCGATGGCCAGGGGCAGCCCCTCCAACAAGGCAATGATTTCGGCGGCGGCATCTTCTTCGGCAGCCACCCGCTCTTCCGTAATGATGCTGGCCAGGAGGGCACGGCCGTTCACCAACGACATAACCGGCACAATCACCAATTCCGCCCCCAACCGGCGGATTAGATTTTCGCTGCGGCTGGTGAGCAGGATGGTCGATTGGCCTTTTTCGGGCAGGAACGGCCGTGTCTTGGCCGCATTGGTCACCTCATCACAAATAATCAGCGCTCGTTTTTCAGCGAGGAGGTCACGGAGAACGGCCGTACGCTCGTTCAAATCAGAAATGCGGCTGTAATCATGATCATAAGCCGTGGCCCAACGTTCGGCCACCGACATGGGGTCGTCCAAATCGGCATTCATCCACAAGACGCCATCGGGGAAGGCATCACGCAGCCGGTGGGCCAGTTCAATCGCCAGCGCCGACTTACCCACACCCGGTGGCCCCACCAGACCAATCAGCCGTCGCTTCGCCTGCGGCAGCAGCTTTTCCTGCAAATCGGCCAGTTCCGCATCCCGCCCGGAAAAGAAAGGCGCCAGCTTGGGAGCCAGGAAAGGCGCGCCCGGCTTCTCCGATTCGGTGGCCGCTTCCTCAGCCACTTCACCGGACGCAATCTGCCGGTACAGCGCAAATGATTCTTCCGTTGGCGAAACGTCAAATTTTTCGGCCAGTACCTCTTCTAACAGATCAAACTGATTGAGCGCGTGGGCACGACGTCCCAGGTGGTTATAAATCCACATCAAGTGGCGGTGAGCACTCTCTCGCCACGGTTCCACCTGCAACAGCGCCTGGGCGTAGCGGATGCCAGCTTCGTAATCCCCCTGTTCGCGAGACATTTCGACCAGGCGATCGTAAGCGGCCAGCGCTTGCTGCCGCAGCCGTTCCCGCTCCAGCAAAAGCCACTCATCGTAAAGAAATGTTTCATCAATGATGACGTCTTCGAGGAAATCGCCCCGATAAATTTCGATGGCATCACGCAGGTGAGCGCGTTCTGTGGCTCCAACCACCTTGCCCGCCAGTTGGATGAGATTGTCGAATTCTTCAACGTCCAACACGTAATCGTGTTCTCGATTGATAGCTACTGTACCACGCGTTGCTGTAATGATGTTTCCACCCAGGTGATTCCTGATCGATTTCAGAGCCACACGCAAGCTGCCACGTGGGTTGGCTGCGCCATTCCACATCCATTCAGCTAATTGGCCGCGATCGTGGGTTTGGGGATTGTTGGCCAGGTAATAGAACAGGATGCGCGCTTTGACCGGGAGACGGCCGTTCACATCCTCACCCTCGAATTCGATTTTGGGTTTTCCCAGTAAAGCCAGTTTTAATGCCACAACGGGGTTGCGCCTCTCTTCTCGTTAAATTTTGAATATCCGCTTTAACGATTCTTTAACGGTTGATTGCTACACTTTGCCTTAGATAAATTAATTACATTTAGTTAACTGAGCAATCATTCCATTAAAGAGGTCTTATTTCCATGTCCAAAATGATTATAAACGAGAATCCACGACACCGTCCAGAACTCGCCAACCCCAATTATCATGCCTACATGATCCGTATGTGGGAAGAAGAGGGTCACAGCAGTCACAAAATCCGTCTGACAGCCCAGGATACCCGTACCGGTAAGCGCAAAGGGTTCACCGACTGGGAAGATTTAATTCAATATTTGCAAGCAGCTATCGAAGATAAAGAATCCATTCATTAACGGTAAAAACAAATGAAATCGGTATTAGTCATTGACAGTAACAGTTTAACGAGAGAAGCACTGGTCAATCTGGTAGCTTCAGCCTACCCGGAAGCCACCATCATCACTGCACCAGATGGCTCCAAAGGGCTGTTCATGGCCTATAACAAACGCCCTGACGTGATTCTTCTGGAAGGAGAGCTGACCGGACTTGACAGCTTCCGAACAGCCAAGGTGCTGCGCCATTTGCCGGAAACCCGGCAAATCCCGCTCATCGCCCTGACACATGAGAATGTACCCAATGATGACCAACAAGATGCCAGCTTAAAAGCGACTTGTCATCTATCGCTGATAAAACCAGTGTCAACCGACACATTAATTCATGCCATTACCACACTAAACGGGGAAGGCGGCCAATCAAGAGGCACCGATTAGGATTTTGGAGGTTTGGGTAGGCGCTTACTTAAAAAGAGTTTCAGTCATCGTTCCTGGAGGAGATCCACCAATTGAACGGCCGTTATGCAACCACCTCTTCCCCATCGCGTAACCCGTTCGTCAAGACCCTGAGGTTTTTCAAAAAACTTCAGGGTCTTATTCCTTTTAAGGATGGGCAATCACTAACAGCGTTGGTGCTCGTTCCAGCACACAGGCCATCGCCCGCTGCAAACTTTGCGGGTCCAGCGCCGCAAAACTCTCATCCAAAATCAGAAAATCCACCCCTTGCAAAATAGCCCGCGCTATGTACAGACGGCTCTTTTCACCATGTGACAACTGCCAGCCCGTCTCACCCACCGTTTGCAGCATCCCCGCCGGCATCCGGGCCAACACCTCGCTCAAACCCAACGCCTCACACAACCCTTGTGCCAATTCAACATCTTCGTGTCGCGGCGGCCAGCGCCGTCCCATCAACAAATTGAACAGGAACGTGTTGCCCAAAACGTAATTTTCATGGAATTGGGGTGCAAAGACGACATGCCGCCGCCAGCCGGTATTGCCCAACGTCATCCTGTCCAGTCCTTGCCATAAAACCAGGCCGCTGTCCGGCTGACGCAGCCCGGTCAATACCGATGCCAGCGTTGATTTACCACCGCCCGACGGCCCTTCCAGTAAAATGCGGTCGCCATTTTGCACACGCAGGCTGCACCGATCCAGCACCTGATCACCCTGCATGTTATAGCGGAAGCTGACATCGTGAATACCGAGGAGGTGATTGTGCCCGTCGGCTGAGCTTGTCGAAGCCGGGCTTGTCAAAGCCTTGTCAAAGTCCAACACAGCCGTACTCGGATCACCTTCTACTTCCGGCCGGGCGGCTGCCTCAAACAACGGCCTAATCTGGTCCCAGGCAATGATACCGGCCATTAATTGATTGACCAACCCCAGGGCAAACTTACGGAACGCCACTTCGGCACTCAACACCCCACCCAAGCTGATGGCCAACGCTGCCGGATCGGCACTGCCAGAGACAAACGCCGGAACCAACCCTAACACACCCACCACCAGCCAGCCATGCGAAATAAACGTTTCCAGAATGATGGCCGTGCGATCCACATTGTCCAGCACCTTGACATACACAGCCAATTCATCATCCTCGCCACGATGCCAGTGGCGGCGCAGCGCCTGCGCCAGGCGGGTACGATGGCCAACCATCACTTCCACCAAATAATGGGTCAAATTACGCCGCATGACCGTCCAACGGTGCCGCCGCTTATAAAAAACAACCAGAATGCCGCTGATGATGCCAATCCAGACCAGCAGCAGCAGTGCGTGCCAACCGCCGCCAGCCCCCAAAGCCAGCACCCAGCCCGCCATAACCAGCTCGATAATAGCCGTCAATCCGCGAATGCCTCCGTTCAGCGACAGCGTTTCGATAGCTTCACTCTCAAAAACGCGGCCCATCAACTGGCCGGCTCCTTCATGACGAATTTCGTCGGGATGAAGGCGAGTCGCCCCAAACAAGAGCCGTTTTTGCAGCAGCCCGCCCAAATTAACGGCGATCAGCCCTTGCAGCCAGGTATTCAGCACCCGCAGTGGCAGCAAACTGAACAAAATCAGTGCCCAGGCAATGAGCCAACCTATCTCGATCTGCCCCTGGAAAACAGCCCGGCCAATCACCCACCAGGAGAACAAAAAGAGGAAATGCTGTACAAAGTAAGCGCCGGTAAAGGTCAGCGCCTGGCACACGAATCCGGCCCGGCGCAGTTGGGGCCAAAACGGGCTGCCGGGCGACAAATCGAGCAGCCAACAGCCGTCAATCGGTACGGTGGCCAACTGCTCGCGCAGGATGAATTGACGCGCTTTATTCTGCTGACGGGATGTCACGGCCGTTTCCGCCAACATCGCATCAATCTGGGGCAACACAGGGGCCTCCACCGTCGCCGCCAATGCCGCCTGTACCATTTCCAGTGGAACCTTATGCATCTGCCGCTCCGGCCCCAGTAGAACGGGCGTTTTCCGCCTTACCCGCAGCAAAGCCAAAAAACGCGATCCCTCATCTGTTTTGATTTGGAAGACAGCCGGTCCGGCGGTGCGCAAAAAACGGGGCAGTTCGCCATAAGCAATGCGTGTCGGTTCCGCTTCCAGGCCTAGCGAGGCAACGGCCGTTTCCAACCAACGCCCCACCCCTTCACCAGTCAGTCCAATCGGGGGAACCGGCGTCGCCACCTGGCGCGGTGATAACTTAGCCGCCTGGGCCAACGCCATGAGCGCCTCGCCCAATCGTTCCTGCGGCCAGGTCAGGGGGAACAAATCAGTCACAAGGCCACCCCAAATAAATTTTCACCGCAAAGACGCAAAGAACGCAGAGAGAGCACAAAAAATCTGCGTAATCTGCACAATCTGTGAATTATCACGCCGTTCATGACATTCCCTCAGCGATACGGCCGTTCTCCAACCGCAGCCGCCGCCAACCCTCATCCGACCAAAGCGTCTGGCGCACTTGTTCCTCGGCATCCAGCATCACCCGGTAGCGGGAATCGGGATTCGCCGCCAGCGCTGCCGGAACGCCATCCTCCACAATGCGCCCATTGACCAGCACAATCACCCGCTCAAAATCCAGCGTCTCACTTACGTCATGGGTAATGCACAGCAGCGTAGCATCATGCCACAAACGGCGGGCACGCCGCAGCATTTCGCGCCGCTGTTCCCGGCCCAGCCCGCGGAACGGCTCATCCAAAATCGCCAGGCGCACATCGGGGCGCAGCATCGCCCGCCCCAGACGCACCCGCTGTCCTTCGCCGCCTGACACCAACCCGCCTGCTTCACCCAGCGGCGTCTGCAAACCGTCGGGCAGTTTACGCAGGACATTCAACAAATCAGCCTGTTCCAGCACTTGGGGCAGGGACCCAGCTTGCCCTGCTTCTGTGCCATAATACAAATTATCGAGAAAGGAACGGTTCCATAACTGAATGGCCGGATCAACCCAGGCTGTGCTTTGCCGAACCTCGGCTAGCAAATCAGCATCCAACGGCCGGTCATTGACCAGCAAATTCCCGTTGGCCGCCCGATGCCAGCCCAAAAGCAGTCCCGCCAGGCTCGATTTACCCGCACCTGACGGCCCAACGATAGCCACGTGATGGCCTGGTTCGACGCGCAAATCGACATCCTGCAAAATAACGTTGCCAGCAGCCACCACGCCGACGCCCTCCATCGCTATGCGAATCCCTGTGACTGATTCAACCCGCGGACTGAGCCTGTCAAAGTCCGGTCGGTCGATGTCCATTACGGCCGTTTCCTCTTCCGGTGCGCCCAATGGTTCCATCAAACGCAAAACCACATTGCGATAGGTCGGGTAGCGGCGCAAAATAAGGCCGATTTCCTGTCCCATTGTCGGCAAGCTCAGCACCCAATAGGTCAACAGCAAAATACTGGCCACATCGCCGCCCCGGTTGAGATGGACAAAAATAATCGCCGCCGCCGACGCATAGCCCAGCAAGGATTGCCCGGCATCGGCCGCAACCACGCCTTTGAACAAGCTCAGCGCCGCCCGCCCCCACTCCACCAACAGATTTTCATGTTCACGGCGCACGGCCCGCTCGGCGCCATGCGCCCGAATGGGAACCAATCCCAGCAGCGAATCAAGGAAAAAACGGCTCAAACTGCCCACGTGCGTCTGAACGCGCAAATCCCGCTCGGCCAAATACGGCAAAATGAAAACCGGGAAACTCAATGCCGCCACCCCGGCCAAAACTGCCAGCCAGGCCGTTTCCGGGCTGAGCCAGATGATGCCGGCCGTCGTCAAAATCAGGGTGAAGACGTTGCGCAAAAAAGCGGCGGTCAGGTTAGGCAAATCGCGCATTTTGTAGACGGAATGGCTGCGCTGGGCCATATCGGATGTGGGGCGGCTGTGGAAATATTGATCACGCAGACGGGGCACTTTTTCCAGAAAAGCGATGCGCAGCCGCATATCGAGCGCGCGTCCTAACCGCAGGGCATGGGCGGTGATGCGCATTTGCAGCAAGAGCAAGCCAATCAGGAAAAGGGTAACGGCCGTCATCACCCCCGCCCGCTGCGATTCCAACCCCAACGACTGACCCAAATCAATCAAGCCGCGAAACAGAACCGCTTCCAAAACGACGCCCAATGCCGCCAAAAAGATGGCCGGCAAAAGCAAAGCCGGCCGCAGCAAGCCATCCGATTTGAACAACTGCCATAATTGCTGTTCCGGCCGGATCGGTTTCTCGGTCAGAGCGGCAGCCAGTTCCGGTGAAAGCGGCGGCGCGTGTTCTACTTCCGGTCGCAGGCCCTTTACCCGCACCAGCACCGCGCCGCGCAGATGGAGAGCCATATCTTCCATTTCAGCGGCGGTATCCACCGGCCGTACCGACCAGTACGCGGCCGGAATCGGGCCATCGGTGACAACCTCAGCCTCTTTGGTGCGCCGAACAAATGACTGCAAAAGCGATTGCGCCGCATCCCCGGCCCGCACGCCGCCAGACTGGATCAAAGCTGTCACCAAACGAACGGCCGCATCCAACACGGCCACACCTTGCCAACTCACATCAGCCAAAGCCGTCTCGATGAGCATCGGGCTGCCGCCTATTTTTTCGATGCGATGACGCAGCGGAGCCAGAAACTCGTCGCTGCCGGCCCACTCGCGCCAGGCAGCGGCCGGCACAGGGAAGGAGTGTACATAAACCGTGTCCAGGAACTGCTGCACAGTGGGCCAGCGTCGTCCGGTGGCCGGGTCCATAATTTGAACTATCTTGCTGCCCAGTTTGCGCCAGGCAACGACAAAATGGGTGAAGCCATTGGGCAGACGCACAACGACGATAGCCGGCAGGGCAGCCGATTCGTCCAACAGCAAATGATCCAGCGGCACCATGATTTGTTCGGCATCAAGGCCCAGTTGGTTGGCTAAATTTTCAAGTGTATCGATGGAGGTACCATCAACGTCGGTCTGGCAGGCTTCACGGAGACGGCCGTAGCTGGCCGACACGCCAAATCCCTCCAGCAAACACTTGAGCGCCGCCGGACCGCAATCCATCGCCGAGGTTTGGACAACTTCGGGAGCTAATAAGCGGCGCTGTGGGGAGGCGGTCATGGTCACAAGAAGTTTTTATTTTCGGGCAGCTTCTAAAAGCAGGGTGAAGGGG
>JBNKZT010000229.1:0-9751 GCA_050301775.1 Promineifilaceae bacterium (SeqCode) | reverse complement strand
GGGCCATTCTTGAAGAGGCCGCAAAAATTGTTGAGAAAAATCCCGATTCCATCCTGGCCCAATTGGCGGCTAAGGCCGATGAATTGACCCTTGATCTAGTCTTGCAAGCCTTCGCTGCCGGCGATACGGCCGTTCAGTCGTTGATTGCTAAGGCAGGTCATTATTTGGGAACGGCCGTAGCCAACCTGGCGGCCATCCTCAACATCCAACACATGAGCATCGGCGGCCAGGTGGCCCGTTTTGGCGAGCCACTGCTGACCGCTATCCGCCACGAAGTGAACCAACAGGTACTGGGCCGCATTGCCCAAAATACCCACATCGAACTTAACAGCCTGGGCAGCGATATGGTCATCCTGGGCACAGCCGCGATGGTTCTATCCCGCGAACTCGGAGTCGTGTAATCCATGTCTTCAACTTTGCTTCAAGTTATTCCCCGCTTTGTTCCGCCGTTGGACCCTGGCTTCCGGCCGATGGTTCTGGGCAACCGCAACTACCGCCAAGCGGCAGCCCAGGCTGAAAATACAGCTACCGTCACCATCGGCATCGAACGCAATGCCGGACTGGTGCATCGCGCCGAACTGGAGATTTTTTCGCCTGGTTCGCCACACGATGAGGACTCTTACGCTTACGTCGAGCGCACATTGAAGTTTCTGCTCTGGTCGCGCGGCGGCTGGAAACTTTATCTGGCCGGGCCAACGGCCGTTACCGAACGGATTAAGGCTGCCTACCAGCCCGGCGGGGCGCGGGCGTTTGACGCTGATTTGATGAGTCGAGCATACGGCCGTTCCTTCGAAGTCGTCATTTGTGAAACCAACGATATCCCCGCCGCCCAAGAATCCGGTTCGGCGCTGGGCGGGCATTTGGAAGGCTACCGGATTGGTTTTGATTTGGGAGCCAGCGATTACAAGTTAGCGGCCGTTGTCGACGGCGAACCTGTTTTCAGCACCGAAATTCCCTGGGATCCGACCGTGCAGGCCAATCCCGACTACCACAAACAGCGTATCTGGGACGGTCTGAAGCTGGCCGCGTCTAAAATGCCCCGCCTGGACGCCATCGGCGGCAGTTCAGCCGGCATCTGGGTCGATAACCAGCCAATGGTCGCTTCCTTGTTCCGCACCGTCATCAAAGACAATCCCGACCAATTCGAGAGCGTCATCAAGCCAATGTTCATCCAGTTTGGCCGGGAATTTGGCGTGCCGTTGGAAGTGATCAACGACGGCGACGTGACAGCGCTGGCCGGTGCCTTGTCGTTGGAAACGCACGGCATGTTGGGCATCGCGATGGGTTCCAGCGAAGCGGTCGGCTTTTTGAGCAAAGAGGGCGTCATCATGGGCTGGCTCAACGAACTGGCCTTCGCCCCCGTTGATTACAACCCCGACGCACCGCCGGATGAATGGTCAGGCGACCGGGGCGTGGGCGCGTTGTACTTTTCGCAGCAGGCGGTCAACAAGTTGGCCCCGGCGGCGGGTTACCAATTCCCGGACTCGATGGGACTGCCCACCCGCCTGAAAGCAGTGCAGGCCGCCGCCGACATGAACGATGCGGCGACGCTGCAAATATTCGAGAGCATTGGCATTTACCTGGGTTACTCCATCGCCCATTACGCCGATTTTTACGATTTTGACCATTTGTTGATTTTGGGTCGGGTGACTTCCGGGCGCGGCGGCGAGATTATTTTGGCGAAGGCCAACGAAGTTTTACAAGACGAATTTCCCGAATTGGCGGCGAGGATTGAACTGCACGTCCCCGACGAAAAAAGCCGCCGTGTTGGGCAAGCCGTTGCCGCCGCCAGTTTGCCAAAATAACATTATTTCACTGGGTGGAGGTCATAATTTTGATGGAAGATATCAACGCATATCTTAAAGAGTTATCTAACGAAAAGGCACATGACTCAATTTCATGGGAATGGGAGAAATTTGGGGATCAGATTCTTGAGCCACTGGCAAAGTTACTTGCAGTAGGATCAAGTACCGAAAAGTATCATGCTGCCCACGTGATTCGACAAATATGGTTTAGAGGCAAATACCAAAGATGGATTCATGAAATTGCTATTGAACCACTTATTCGTAACCTTCAAGATGTTGAACCTATTACCCGTGGCTATACAGCATCCGTCCTCTCAGATTTTCGAGATAAACGCGCTTTAGAACCTATGATCGATCTTGCATAGGACTCTAGTGATTATGTACGTTGGGTGGTAGCTTGGGCATTGGGTGAATTTAACGACATTCGAGCAATTCCAGCGCTTGAGTGGATTAGAGATAATGATACGACTTGGCAAATGGTTAAAGGACAGGATGGAAGTTACAAGCAACTCAATCGAGATGTAGCCAGCCTAACAATAGATAAACTGCGAAAACTCGCATAATTAAAAATGTAAAAGGCAATGGTTGGTCTTCAGACTGCCCCATTCTACAACTTATGGTGAGAAATGAGTTTAAAATTACACAATGCAACGGCCGTTACCTTCACCCCCGACGGCACAGAAACCGGTGAAGCCTTATCCCGCACCACCCACCTCGGCATCGGCGCGCACCAGGACGACCTGGAAATCATGGCCTATCACGGCATTTTGGCCTGCTTTGACCGCCCCGATGCCTGGTTTAGCGGCGTGACCTGCACCAATGGCTCCGGTTCGGCGCGCATTGGGCCTTATGCCGAGTACACCGACCAAGCGATGATGGCTGTCCGCCGTGAAGAGCAGCGGCAGGCAGCGATTTTGGGGCGGTATGGGGCAATGATTCAGTTGGATCACCCCAGTTCGGTGGTCAAAAACCCGGCCAATCCGGCGCTGCAAGAAGATTTGGTACAAATTTTGCAGGCCGCAAGGCCCGACGTCGTCTACACCCACAATCCGGCCGACAAACACGCAACACACATCGGCATCGTCATCCCCACCCTGCTGGCGCTGCGCCAAATGCCGCCGGAATCGCGCCCGCAAAAAGTGTACGGCTGCGAAGTATGGCGCGATCTGGACTGGCTGCCGGACGAAGACAAAGTGGCCCTGGACGTCAGCGGGCGGGAGAACATGGCCGCGGCGCTGGTAGGGCTGTTTGATTCACAAATTGCCGGCGGCAAACGTTATGATCTGGCCACCATCGGCCGCCGCCAGGCCAACGCCACCTATTTTGGCTCCCATTCGGTGGATGAGGCATCGCAACTCACGTTTGCGCTGGATTTGACGCCGTTGGTGCAGGATGATTCGCTGGACATTGCCGAGTACGTGTTGGTTTTTATTGACAAGTTCCGTGAGGATGTGCGGATGAATTTGGCCCGGCAGTTGGGAAGATAGGAAATAAACCGCGGAGACGCGGAGAACACGGAGTTTTTTATATGAGTGTGAAAGAGTTGTTGGGTTACAAGTTAATGCTGGCGTTTGAGGGGACAACACCGCCGCCGCGTATTTTGGACTGGCTGGCCGAGCGACCGGTGGGCGGCTTTTCGCTGTTCCGCCCTTTGAACGTGAAAAATCCGGGCCAGGTGCGGGAATTGACGGAACGTTTGCAAACGGCCGTTTCCCCCCACTTCCAATCCCCCCTCCTCATCGCTTCTGATCAGGAAGGCGGCCAACTGATGGCCTTGGGCGCGGAGACGACTCAATTCCCCGGTAACATGGCCCTGGCTGCCACCCGCGACCCGGCACTGGCCCGGCGCGTGGGGCAAGCCATCGGCACAGAAATGGCGGCAATGGGCGTTAATATCAATTACGCGCCCAACTGCGACATCAACACCAATCCGGCCAATCCGGCCACCGGCATTCGTGCCTTCGGCGATAAGCCAGAACTGGCGGCACAAATGGCCGGCGCGATGGTGGCCGGGTTGCAATTGGCCGGTGTGGCGGCGACGATGAAACATTTCCCCGGCAAAGGCGGCGCCAAAGTCGATTCCCATTACGCCCTGCCGTTGATTGACCACAGCCGGGAACGCTTGGAAGAGATGGAGTTACGGCCGTTCCGCGCCGCCATCGAATCCGGGGTCAAACTGGTCATGACCGGTCATTTCGCCATTCCCTCGTTAACCGAACACCCCGATTTGCCGGCCACCCTTTCCCGTGCCGTCATGCACGATCTGGTACGGCAGGAATTAGGCTTCGACGGCGTCGTCATCACCGATGCGCTGGATATGGGGGCGTTGACCCAGGGCGCGGGGCAGATCATCGACGTGATTGCCGCCACCCGCGCTGAAGTCGATTTACTGCTAACGACCAATCAACCGGAAGTCCAGGAACGTCTCTATCGCGGTTTACAGTTGGCCTATTCGCGCGGTTTGTTGGAAAAATGGCACATTGAAAACTCGGTGAACCGCATTTTTGCCCTGAAAAAATGGGTCAGCCAACAAGTTCAACCGGATATTGCTTTTGTCGGCTGTGCTGAACATCGGGAATTGGAAGCGGAAGCAGCCCGGCGTTCGATTACACTGGTGCGCAACGCAGCCAATCTGCTGCCGCTGCGCCTGGCGTCCGAGGCCAAAATCGCGGTGATTATGCCCCAGCCCAAGGATTTGACTCCGGCGGATACCTCATCTTATGTCAAACCGGGATTGGGAACGGCCGTACGCCAATACCACCCCCACGTTGACGAATACATCACCGCCCATCTGCCTACAAACGACGAGATCGCCGCCCTGCGCCAAAAAGCAGCCCAATATGATTACCTCATCCTCGGCACGATCAGTGCCAGTATGCAGCCAGAACAAGCGGCACTGGCCAACGAATTATTAGCCCTTAACATTCCCACCGTAACCGTTGCCCTGCGCACGCCATATGATTTAACCGCCTATCCCCAGGCGCAAACCCATCTTTGCACTTACAGTATTCACGAACCCTCTATGAAAGCGTTGGCCGCTGTTTTATGGGGCAGCGCTCCGGTCACCGGCCAGCTGCCAGTTACCATTCCTGGTTTGTATGCGTTTGGTCACGGATTGGCTCTTGAAAATTGACATAAGGAGGTGATAACCAGCAAAATTCCAGAAAATCGCACCCCACTATGAAGCAAATTATTGTAAAAGGGCAATCACAATGGTGAATGACCCAAATAACTGCAAGAACCCCCAAGTGATTCGCGCAGACCACAAAATCTCGAAGGAGAAGAGAACAAATGATTCGCAAATTACCACTTTTTTTAATGATTTTACTGGCTTTGCTGTTGGTAGCCTGTGGCGGCGGCGATACGGCCGAAACCGTTGACACACCGGCCGATACGGCTGAAACCACAGCTGAAGATACCGCAGCCGATACAACCGAAACAGGAGACACGGCCGTTGAACCAGCAACCGCTGATATTGCGGCCACCCTCACCATCGAAAGCTGGCGTAATGACGACCTGTCCATCTGGCAGGACATTATCATCCCCGCCTTCAATAAAGAACATCCCGAAATCGAAGTCATCTTCGCCCCGGCGGCCCCGGCCGAATACAACGGCGTTTTGAATACCAAACTGGAAGGCGGCACAGCCGGCGATCTCATCACCTGCCGTCCATTTGACGCTTCCCTGGCCCTGTTCGATGCCGGTTATCTGGCCTCACTCAACGATCTGGAAGGCATGAGCAACTTCGGCTCCGTCGCCAAGAGCGCCTGGATCACCGATGACGGCTCCGACGTTTTCTGCGTGCCGATGGCCTCCGTCATCCATGGCTTCATTTACAATAAAGCCATCTTTGACGAACTCGGATTAACTGAACCAGAAACCGTTGATGAGTTCTTCACCATGTTGGAAGCGGTTGAAAACGATGGCAATTATGTGCCACTGGATATGGGCACGGCCGATCAGTGGGAAGCAGCCACGATGGGATTCCAAAATATTGGGCCTAACTACTGGAAAGGTGAAGAAGGCCGCCTGGCATTGATCAACGGCGAGGCCCGTTTGACCGATCCCGAATATGTGGCCGTCTTCGAGCAGTTGGCCTCCTGGCGCAACTTCTTACCCAGCGGCTTCCAGGCTCAAACCTACCCCGATTCCCAGAATTTGTTCACGTTGGGACAAGCGGCCGTTTACCCGGCCGGTTCCTGGGATATTTCCCTCTTCAACGACCAGGCCGACTTTGAACTGGGCGCTTTCAAGCCGCCCGTCCCCAATGCCGGCGATCCCTGCTACATCAGTGACCACACCGACATTGCTATCGGCATGAACGCCAACACCCCGAATCCGGAAGCAGCCAAAATCTTCCTGAATTGGGTGGCTTCGGCTGAATTTGCCGGTCTTTACAGCAATGCGCTGCCCGGTTTCTTCTCTCTGGCCAATGTGGATGTTACCATTGACGATTCCGTTGCCCAGGAATTTGTAAGCTGGCGCAATGAGTGTGAATCGACCATCCGTAACTCCTACCAAATTCTCTCCCGCGGCGAACCGAACCTGGAAAATGAACTATGGCGCACCAGTGCCCAGGTCATCAATGGCGACATCACCCCGGAAGAAGCGACGCAGCAGCTGCAAGATGGGCTGGAATCCTGGTATGCTCCCAGTGCTGAGGCTGGCGCGGTGGCGGAAACGGCCGTTGGCGAAGATATGATGGAAGACGGCTACCTGGCGCGCGCCCAAGCAGGTGAATTCGCGGGCACGACCGTGACCCTGCTGGGTGTAATGGTTGACGAAGAACAGGTCAAGATGGAAGAGGCGTTACGGCCGTTTGAAGAAGCGACCGGAATCGAAGTCGATTACATCGGCACCAAAGAGTTCGAGACCCAGTTAAATGTGCGTGTGGACGCGGGCGACGCCCCCGACATCGCCAATATCTCGCAGCCGGGTCTGCTGGCCAATCTGGCCGCCGCCGGCCATGTCGTTGACGTAAACACCTTCCTCAACGCAGATAAATTGAAAGAAACCTACAATCAATCATGGTTGGACATGGCCACGATGGATAGTCCCGATGGCCCAATCATGGCCGGTGTTTGGCACCGTGTCTCAGCCAAGAGCATGGTTTGGTACCCGAAAGCGCAATTCGACGCGGCCGGCTATGAAGTACCGGTGACATGGGATGAGATGTTGGCCCTGACCCAGCAAATCGCTGACGACGGCGATCCGGCCTGGTGCATCGGCATCGAGAGTGGTACGGCCACCGGTTGGGTAGCCACCGACTGGATGGAAAACATCATGCTGCGCACGACATCGTTGGAGAACTACGATAAGTGGGTCACCGGTGAACTGCCATTCGCCTCGCCCGAAGTTAAAAATGCGGCCGAGAAGATGAGTGAAATCTGGCTGAACGACGACTACGTCTTCGGTGGCGTGGCCTCCATTTTGACGACTTTCATCGGCGATTCGCCGGTGCCGATGTTCACCGACCCGCCTGGCTGCTGGTTCCACATCCAATCCAGTTGGATCACCGGGTTCTTCGGCGAAGGGTTGGAATCGGGTGTAGACTACGACTTCTTCTATCTGCCGCCGATTGACGAAGCCTACGGCAAGCCGGTTTTGGTTGCCGGCGACATCATGACGATGTTCAACGACCGCGACGAAGTCCGGGCGTTGATGGAATACCTGAGCACGGGCGCCGGTGTAGAGCAGTGGGTGCGCCTCGGCGGCGCCATCTCCCCACATGCTGATTCCAGCCTCGACTGGTACACCACCGATGTAGATCGCGATGTGGCTGAATTGATTCTGAGCGCCACCAGCGTGCGCTTTGACGCCTCCGACCTGATGCCGGCGGAAGTTGGCGCGGGTTCGTTCTGGAAGGGCATGACCGATTATGTCAGCGGCTCGGCCGATCTCGATACGGCTCTGGCCGAAATTGACGAGTCCTGGCCCGAATAGTTCATTCATAATCAAAAAACCTGACAGGTCTCTCCAAGAAATTCAGTGAAGCAAGGTATCGGGTAAGGACTTGTCAGGTTTCCAAAAAGTTGGGTGGGTGTCACAACTATGTGGCAGTCACCCAACTTGTTATAATTGGATTTGGAGCGCAGGCAACTCCCTACATGAGCAGGCAAAATACCTGCGCTTTTCAAAGACTAACTCTAGGAGGTTGGGAATGAGAGCAGAGAAAAGCCGTAAACGACAACCTTTGCCCACACATATTCTTGTCTTTTTAGCACCAGCCGTCATCATTTACACATTATTTATGATTTATCCGCTTGGTGATTCTCTGCGTTTGAGTTTCTTGTCTGGTGAGACGGGCGGTTTTGGCGGGCTGGAAAATTACAGGAATCTGCTCACCAATGAGCAGTGGTCGATTCGCTTTTGGGGCGCGCTCAAAAACAACTTCATCTTCTTTTTCATCCATATGGCGGTGCAAAACCCAATTGGCTTGATGTTGGCCGCCCTGCTCAGCCGCCGCACGCTGCGCTGGACGAATACTTACCGGACGTTGCTGTTCATGCCGACGATGCTCTCGGTGGTTATTATCGGCTTTATCTGGCAGTTGATCCTTAGTCCGCTGTGGGGCATTGCCGAAGGGTTCATGAGTTTTGTTAAACTGGGTGAATTCTTCCAACCGTGGTTGGGATTGGAAGGCTCGGCATTGGTTACGTTGTCGCTTATTTCCGTATGGCAGTTTGTGGGGATTCCGATGATGCTTTTTTATGCGGCCTTGCTGGGTATTCCCGATGAATTAATTGAAGCGGCCTATGTTGACGGGGCGACGGCCTGGACGGTGTTCTGGCGCATTAAATTTCCCTTGATTTTGCCCACCGTCGGCACGGTTGGCATTTTGACGTTTGTAGGCAATTTTAATGCGTTTGATTTGATTTACACGGTCAAAGGCGCTTTAGCCGGTCCCAACTTCGCGACCGATATTATGGGCACGCTGTTTTACCGCACCTTCTTTGGCCAACAGCTACAATTGGGCAACCCGGAGATGGGCGCGACGGTAGCGGCGATGATGCTGCTCATCATCCTGGCCGGTGTTGTGCTGTACATGGTGGGCTGGCAGCGCCGGATTACAACCTACGAAGTGTGAGGAGGGGAAAATGACTCTTGCCAAAATGCGCCACCGATTTACTGAATCCATTGTCCCGCATACCATTCTGTTAGCTTATCTGGTTATCGCGCTTTTCCCGATTGTGTTGGTTGTTATTAATTCGTTTAAGGCGCGCAAAGCGATTTTTGCCGCGCCGCTGAGTCTGCCTACGAGCGGTACGTTTAGTCTGGAAGGGTATGCGACGGTTTGGGAACGAGCCAGTTTTGACACTTATTTTGCAAATAGTTTGATTGTCACGGCCGTTTCCATCCTCCTGGTGCTTATTGCCGGGGCCATGGCCGCATTTGCCCTGTCCGAGTACAAGTTTCCGGGCAACCCGCTGTTGGGATTGTATCTGGCCTTGGGGATTATGATCCCCATCCGATTGGGCACGATTGGCATTTTACGTCTGGTTTCGTCGATGAATCTGGTGAACACATTGACTGCGCTGATTTTGGTGTATGTGGCCCAGGGGCTGCCCATCTCGATTTTTGTGTTGCAGCAGTTTATGGCCCAGGTGCCGCGCGAACTCAAGGAAGCGGCGCGGGTGGACGGAGCCAGCGAATACCGGATTTTTGGCCTGATTTTACCGTTGGTGCGGCCGGCCGTGGCGACGGTGGCTGTGTTTGTCATGATTCCCATCTGGAACGATTTGTGGTTTCCGCTGATTTTAGCGCCTGGCGAAAAGACGAAGACGGTGACGCTGGGTGCGCAGCAGTTTTTGGGCCAGTTTGTAAGTGACTGGAATGCGGTGCTGTCGTCGTTAACGTTGGCGATGATTCCAGTTTTGATTTTGTACCTGCTTTTCTCGCGGCAGTTGATCCGGGGGATTACGTCCGGGGCGGTGAAGTAAGAGCTT
>JBNKZT010000228.1:0-9748 GCA_050301775.1 Promineifilaceae bacterium (SeqCode) | reverse complement strand
GCTCCGCCATAAAAGCGGAGCAGCCCAGTTCGAATCCTTGCGAAAAATCCGCTGCGCGGTCGTTGTTAATTCTTGACTGGGCAAAAAGATGTAGCTGATAACATTGGTATCAACAACAATCATGGACGACCCTCGTTTTTGGCTCGATTGATTTCTTCCTCTGTCGCTACAAAATTGAGACTTTCGCGGATGACTCTGGCACTTTCAAGGATTTCCTCAGGGTCAATGCGATAACTCATAACTGCACGCTCCATCAGCGTGATGATTTCGCTGTTAATGCTGCGCCGATTACGTTTAGCTTGCTCTTTGAGCCGTTCGTACACATCCTCCGGAATGTTTTTTACTGTAATTGTGGGCATTTTTCACCTCCGACGGTTTTGTTTTGGTTCCATTATGGAATCATTTTCTTGCTTTGTCAATAAAAAAAGCCCGGACAAAGGCGAACTTTATCCGGGCCAATCAAAGCTGATTAATTATCAAGCATACTCTTCAATCGGCAGACAAGTGCAGACCAAATTACGGTCGCCATAAACATTGTCAATCCGACCAACGTGGGGCCAGAACTTGGATTCGCGGGTAAAAGCGGTGGGGAAAGCAGCCTGTTCACGGGTGTACGGCCGTTCCCACTCTTCACTCAACACCACCTCCGCCGTGTGCGGGGCGTGCGCCAGGACACTGTCCTCGTGGGCGATTTTGCCATCCTCGATTTCCTGAATCTCGCCGCGAATGGCAATCATCGCCTCACAGAATCGGTCCAGTTCCACCAACGATTCACTCTCCGTCGGCTCAATCATCAGCGTGCCCGGAACCGGAAATGACATCGTCGGGGCGTGGAAGCCGAAATCCATCAGCCGCTTGGCCACATCATCCACCGTCACGTACTCCTTCAAGTGACGTAATTCGACGATGCACTCATGAGCGACACGGCCGTTAATCCCCCGATACAACACCGGGAAATACGGCTCCAGCCGCTGGGCAATGTAATTGGCATTCAAGATGGCAATCTGCGTCGCCACCGTCAGCCCCCAGTCGCCCATCATGGCGATGTAGGCATAGGAAATCGGCAGCACGCTGGCGCTGCCCCAAGGTGCCGATGACACCGGCCCCAACGACTGATCGCCGCCCACGCCGGGTATAACAACACTGTTGGGCAGGAACGGCGCCAGATGGGCCGCCACGCCAATCGGGCCGACGCCAGGGCCGCCGCCGCCGTGCGGGATGGCAAACGTTTTGTGCAGGTTCAGATGGCAAACGTCAGCGCCAAAATCAACCGCCGGGCGGGTGAGTCCGACCAGGGCGTTCATGTTGGCTCCATCCAGGTACACCTGCCCGCCATACTCGTGAACGATGGCGCAGATTCTCTCAATCGCTTCCTCAAACACACCGTGAGTTGACGGATAAGTCACCATCAAGGCCGCCAGATTGGCTTCATGCGCTTCGGCTTTGGCTTTCAGATCGGCCACGTCAATGTTGCCGTTGTCATCACAGGCGACAACGACCACTTCCATCCCGGCCATGACCG
The DNA here is from genome assembly GCA_050301775.1 of Promineifilaceae bacterium (SeqCode). GTDB lineage: Bacteria > Chloroflexota > Anaerolineae > Promineifilales > Promineifilaceae > JACKCC01. The sequence continues at coordinate 8,226 of JBNKZT010000228.1, read as the reverse complement.
CGCTGGCTGGATTGGTCCCGTGAGCTGAACTGGGGATGAGGCAGACATTGCGATGACCTTGGCCGCGCGATTTGTGGTAGGCGCGAATAACGAGCATCCCGGCATATTCACCGGATGCGCCAGAGTTGGGTTGCAAAGAGATGGCGTCAAAGCCCGTAATCTCCGCCAGCCATTTCTCCAACCGCCGGAACAGTTCACGGTAGCCCTTCGTCTGGTCGGATGGTGCAAAGGGATGCATCTGGCCGAATTCCGGCAGGGTGATGGGCAGCATTTCCACCGCCGCATTGAGCTTCATCGTACACGACCCCAGCGGAATCATCGAGTGGGCCAGCGACAAATCCCGCTTTTGCAGCCGGGTGATGTAGCGCATCATCTCCGTTTCTGATTGGTAGCTGTTGAAAACAGGATGGGTTAGAAAATCAGTGGTCCGTTGATGGGGCGATGGGTAGTTCAGCTTCACGCCATCGGCCAACTGTTCCAAATTCCCATCCAGACCAAAGACAGCGAATAACAATTTTAAGCTGCTGACGCCGGAGGCTTCATCTAGCGCAACGCCAACGGAACCATCAGCAAAGTAGCGCAAGTTAACTTCGGCTGCCAAAGCCGCACCGTGAATATCGGCCTGGGTGCGCGGGCCGCCGCTGATTTTGAGCGTGTCGAATACCGGTGCATCGTTCAATTCATAACCGGCATCCTTAAGCGCCGCCGCCAAAATGCCGGTCAGCAGACGAACCCGCCGGGCAATACGCCGCAGCCCTTCCGGACCGTGATAGACAGCATACATTGAGGCCATGATGGCCAAAAGCACTTGCGCCGTGCAGATGTTGCTGGTCGCTTTCTCGCGGCGGATGTGCTGCTCGCGGGTTTGCAGAGCCAGCCGGTAGCCGGGCTTGCCGTTGGCGTCAATCGACGCGCCAATCAAGCGGCCGGGCATGATGCGCTGATACTTTTCCATCGTGGCCATGTAGGCAGCGTGGGGGCCGCCAAAGCCCATGGGGACGCCAAAGCGCTGCGTGTTGCCGATGGCTACGTCAGCGCCAAATTCGCCGGGAGCACGCAGCAGGGCTAACGACAAAATATCGGCAGCCACAACGACCAGCGCGCCATGTTCGTGAGCTTTTTCGGCGAAGGGGGCGTAATCCAGAATGTCGCCGTAGGTGGTGGGGTATTGCAGCAAAACGCCGAAAGTTTCATCGGCAAAATCGTAGGTCTCATGATTGCCGACGACGACGTTGATGCCCAGTGGTTCGGCGCGGGTCTGGACGACGCCAATGGTTTGCGGATGGCACAATTCGGAGACGAAGAAGATATTGGCCTTGGATTTACGCGGCATGGCCCGCTGGCACATCGTCATCGCTTCAGCAGCGGCCGTACCTTCATCGAGCAAGGAGGCGTTGGCGATTTCCAAACCGGTCAGGTCGGTAATCATCGTCTGGAAATTAATCAGCGCTTCCAGGCGACCCTGGGAGATTTCGGGCTGGTAGGGGGTGTACTGGGTGTACCAGCCGGGGTTTTCCAGGATGTTGCGCTGGATGACAGGCGGGGTGACGGTTCCGGAATAGCCCATGCCGATGAAGGTACGGAACAGTTTGTTTTGGGCGGCCAGTTCGCGCAGTTCGTTGAGTACGGCTGTTTCACTGCGCGGTGGCTCTAAATTCAAATGGCCATCCATGCGAATAGTCTGAGGTACAGCCTGGTTGACCAATTCTTCTAATGAGGATAGGTCCAGGGTAGCCAGCATGTGGGTAACGTCGTGGCTGCGCGGGCCGATGTGGCGCTTGACGAAGCGGTCGGCCGGCTGCAACAAATCACGGTTGCTCAAGGGGGAGGCGCCATTGCGGGAAGGGTCATGACTGGCTTCGATGAAATCTTGCCAATTGGTTTGGGGATAACCTTGCATGCTCATTTTTTTCTCCAGTGGGAAAGGGAGAGACAATGGTTAATAGTTAATGGTTGATTGTAAATGGTTAATGGTTGCGCTCACGTATTAACCATTAACCATTAACCGTTCACCATTGACCATTCTCTAGTCTCGTTCTGCCAAATAGGTGGTGTAGGCGTCGGCATCCATGAGGTCGTCGAGTTCAGCGGGGTTGCTGAGTTTGATTTTGACCATCCAGGCGGCGCCGTATGGGTCGCTGTTGACGGTTTCGGGGGTGTCGATGAGGTCTTCGTTAACGGCCGTGACCTCCCCTGAAACCGGCATGTACAGGTCAGCGGCTGCCTTGACCGACTCCACAACACCAAAGGTGTCGCCCATGTCAAATGAACTGCCGACATCAGGCAGTTCCAGGTAAACGATGTCCGACAACGCGTCCTGGGCATGGTCGGTGACACCCACAGTGGCTTCGTCGCCATCTACTTTGATCCATTCATCTTCTTTTGTATACAGTAATCCGGCTACTACTTTGCTCATTTGTTTTCTCCTGAATATTTGAGATTGGAGACTAGAGATTGGAGAATGAGAACTTGTCAGTCTCTAATCTCCAGTCTCCAGTTCTCTATATAAATGGAAATAAAAAAGGACACGCGGCAACAAAATTTGCTGCCGGTGTCCTCTGTCATTAACCTGAGAGATTCACAGCGCATAACGCCATTTGCCCCTTCGGCGGCGGGAAGCTTGTCAGCTTATCAGCTAATCAGCGGGATCAGAAAAAAGCTGGATTGCTGACTGGCTGAACGGCTGAGATGCTTACCCACATCTTTCCAGAAATACCTATCCGCCCGGTCCTTTTGCCTGAGAGTTTCAGGGTATTGTTATACCCTTTGCACCTTCGGCGATTCAGTGAACCTAAAGTTGCCACTGGATTCTCTCCCGAACGGCCGTTTCTTTATGCTGTTGTAAATTGTCTTGAACGTGCTTTTATTGTACGCGTTGTGAGGTTATGTGACAAGAGGCGATTACAACCCCCAGATAGCATTCAGCCCCGGCCAGGAGGGAAAACCGGGGCTGAACACTTTTTTTATTGGCGACTTCATGAGTAATAATAGCCTTGCTTTCTGAGTTTAACCTGAATTTAACTTAAGCAATTCCTGAGAAGTAGATTGAAGTGCCGTTCGAGATAAGACGCCCAGAATATGCCGGCGCAGTCCGGCCGTTTTCATGTGTCCGGTAATGTGGCCGTCGGGAATGGTGGCATACGGCCGTTCCCTTGAAGGTGGTGTGACAAATAAACGGCCGTGATGTTCCAATCGGAAAAAGCGATCATGCTCGCCCATCAGCGGGAAAACTTTATCGGGATCACAGCGCTGATAATAACTGGTAAAATCAAACACCTGCGCCACTTCGGCGCGGGACAGGGTTATCTTGCGACCAAATAATTCGGCAATATCCCAGATTACCTGGGCCAGATTGGGTGAGGAGAGAAGCGGAATGACAGCCCGGGTTCGCTGAAAAACCCCTTCATACAACAAACTGGTAATGCCGCCCCAACTGACCCCGGTTACGGCCGTTTCCACCACCCCTTCCCCTTCAAAACAAGATTGAACCAGCTCCATCATACGCAGCGACCCGGCAAACATCTGATATACATTCTGCACAGTGGCGAACCCTTCCGCAGTGGGCTGTAAATAACTTTCATGAAAAGGGGCCTGGATACAAACCGCATGTACATTGGACAAAGTTGGATGGTAAAAAAGACGACGCCAGGAAATGTCGTACGGCATCTCATTAAAACCGTGATGAAACATAACCAGGGGAGCAGCTGGATCAACTGCCGGGCGCACACGAATGCGGCAGCGCAGTTCACCGGCTATTGTGTCCAGCCAAATGGTATGTTCACCAGGCGCTGTAAGATTGTAAACGGCCGTTTTGCGTACATTAATCCTGGTTTGGGCCAGCACCGCTTCAAATGTAGGTGAGTCGTGGTAACTGGCCTCAAATGAACCAGGAATGCGACGATTCAGCGTATACAAGACAAATTTATCAATATTTTCGGCCATCGCCTTATTCCATTCAAAATTCAGCATGATGTATTTCCTTCATTCTTATCTCTGATTCACTGACCCAAACGCTCTTGCCAAACCTCCCCATTCACAATCTTACAACATTTGCCGCCAAAATTGACCGTAACCCAGCAATCTCTAATCCCCCAATTCTTCCGGGTTTGTTTCTCGTTTTCCGGTTTCCGCTTAAAATAGAGTGCATGATTACACTCTACTCCTGGAATGTCAATGGCATCCGCGCCGCCCAGAAAAAAGGGTTTCTGAACTGGCTGCGGCAAACCTCCCCCGACATCATTTGCCTGCAAGAGACCAAAGCCCACCCCGACCAGTTGGATGACGAACTGCGCCAACCGGACGGCTACCACACCTACTGGGCCAGTGCTGAACGCAAAGGATACAGCGGCGTCGCCCTCTACTCCCGGCAAAAACCCCAATCGGTGCAAATCGGTCTGGGGATTGAAGAATATGATCGTGAAGGGCGCACCATCGTGGCTGAGTATGATGGGTTTGTCCTGATTGGCGCTTACTTCCCCAATGGCAGCCGCGATCACAGCCGCGTCCCTTTCAAAATGGCCTACAAAGCTGATTTTCTGGCCTACTGCAATGAGCTGCGCGCAGCGGGAAAACGGGTCATTTTTTGCGGCGATGTCAACACCTCACACCGGGAAATTGACCTGGCCCGGCCGCGGCAAAATCAAAACACAACCGGCTTTTTACCGGAAGAACGGGTCTGGATTGACGAGGTTGTGGCCCAGGGTTATGTGGACAGTTTCCGCGATCTTTATCCGGAACAGGCCGGGGCTTACTCCTGGTGGTCGTACATCGGCGGGGCGCGGAATCGGAACGTGGGCTGGCGGCTGGATTATTTTTTTGTGAGTCCTGATGTACGGCCGTTCATCCACAACGCCGCCATCCATCCCGAAGTCATGGGATCCGACCACTGCCCGGTCAGCCTGTTTTTGAATGATGAAATTGGAATGATGCATGAGGAATGATTCGGCCCTTTCGCGGCGGACTGAAGCCCTGGGACTCGTTGTGATTTTGGCACTGGCGGCCGTTTTGCGGCTGGGCTGGCCGGGACTGACCGAGTTCAAAGCCGACGAAGCCCGGCTGCTGGCGTTGGCGCTGGATATGGCCCAGGGGCAGGGGTTGGCGCTGCGAGGCATCAGCAGTTCCGTCGGCTTCCCCAACTTCCCGATGAGCGTCTGGCTGTACGCCCTGCCGGTCCGGATTTGGCCCCATGTTTACGCGGCGACCCTGTTTACCGGCTTGCTCAATTTGTTGGCGGTAGCTGCGGCCTATTGGTTTGTGCGCCGTTATTGGGGCGTACGCGCCGCACTGGCCGCGGTACTGCTCCTGGCCGTCAGCCCGTGGGCTGTCATTTTTTCGCGCAAGGTTTGGGCACAGAATTTGCTGCCGCTGTTTGTGATGGGCTGGGCGATTAGCGGCGCATTGGCCTTTGTGGAACGGCGGCCTAAGTTTATTTTGCTGCACCTGCTTTGTCTGGCTATCGCGGTGCAAATTCATCTGGCGGCTGTGGCGTTGGGGGTGGCAACGGCCGTTTACCTGCTCATCTTTTGGCGGCGGATTGATTGGAAATGGCTGGCTGCGGGCGGCATGGCCGGGGTGGCTACGGCCGTTCCCTTCCTCATCTACCTCTGGCAAAACCAGAACAAAGCTAGTCTGGGCAGTTCAACCCGCACCGCCCAACTTGATTGGAAACCCTTCCAGCTAACCACTCGCCTGAGTTTGGGAACCGACATCCATTCTCTGGCCGGCCCCGATGCGTTTGCCGATTATTTGGCGAAGATACCGGATATGACGGCCGTTCACCTGCTGTGGGGCGTCCTCATCGTCGCGGGTGTGTTGTTGATGATTCGCGCGTCAACCATCAATCGTCATCCATCATCCGTCATTCACCATTCATCATTTATCGTTCATCGTTCAGAAGCCGGCTTGATGGTCGTTTTGTGGCTGCTCATTCCACCGTTGGTTTTCGCCTGGAATCTCACGCCGGTTTTCATTCATTATTTCATTGCCACGCTGCCAGCCCAGTATATTGCTGCCGGGGTGGCTTTTGGCTGGCTGATGGACTGGTTAGACCGCCGTCGATGGGGTGTTGTGGCCGGATGGAGTGTGTTAGGGGGAACGGCCGTTCTGCAAACCTGGGTCTTCCTCAGCCTGCTCCTTTTCCTGGGGCAGCGGGCAACGCCGGGCGGCTTCGGCGTGCCAGTAGCCTACAAACTGGCCGTCGTCGAGCAGGCCCAAACGATGCTGCCCAAGACCGGCGCGGCCGAAATCCTGGCCGTCGGGCCAGGTGAATCGCCAGGCGTCGATGAATTCCCTGCTGTTTATGACGTCTTGCTGCGCGGCCTGCCCCACCGTTTTGTCGATGGGGATCGTTCAGCCTTGTTTCCGGCCGGTGCGGCAGTTATTTTGTTGAATGGAGAAATGGGTGTGGCAGATTTATACCGGGAAACGGCCGTTACCCAACAAGAAATTCCCCTGCGAACCGGTGAAGACAGCCTTACCGTCCTGACCCTGCCCGTCGCTGCCGCACCACAACCCGATGTCGTCTTTGATCCGCCCTACCTACTAGCTAATTGGGTCAATCTGCTAGGTTATGATGAGCCGGTGGTACAGGATGACGGCACGGCCGTTTGGCAAATCTACTGGCGTACCGGCGACAATCCCGACCCGGCCAACTACCAAATCTTCAATCACTTAATTGATGGATCTGGCCAGCGGGTGAGCCAGGTGGATGGACCGACCTTTTCGCCGGCGCAGTGGCGAGCAGGGGATGTCGTTGTCAGCCGGTTTGTCCTGCCCTGGCCGATGGATGGGGAACGGCCGTACACCATCCGCACCGGCATGTACCGCTACCCTTCACTGGAACCAGTGCTGCTCCTCGACATTGCCGGTAACCCGTTTAGCGATGCAGTGACCATAAAAATCGGCCGTTAGTTTTAAAAGAACAACGATTGCACTGAGAGCGGACGCAGCGTCCGTCGTCGAAGTGGCCGTTTCTAGCAGCTTGTCGGAAAAGTCCTGAATAAGGATATTTTGCCACAGATTAACGCGAATCAACACGGATTTGGGAGCAAAATCATAAAAAATCCGTGCCAATCTGTGCTAATCCGTGGCCTAAATTTCTTTTTCCGACAGCCTGCTAGCAATTTATCCAAATTTACATCCTCATAACTTAGGCAACACTTCAATAGACGATAAACCGCGTATCAAGTAGAATAATGGCTTATGATAGCGAAAATGACCCATCAAACGCTACCTAACACGAAATTTCAGGGCACAAGGAGACAGACCATATGATTGTCTGCCACTCGCATAAGATAATTCCTGGCGCTGGCCCGGACAGGTCGGCCTGGCGACAACTGCCCGACAACACACTGCCCACCCTGGCCTCATTCTACCTGAATAACGATTAACTTTAGCTCCCATCCACTTTGATGGGAGTTTTTTATTTGTTTGTCATTGGAGAAAGAGAACTTGTCTAAAGCAAATTTGCCCGAGGATTCAAAAGCCTCTACCGTCTACCGCATCCACGTCCAGCCCCGCCAGGAAAACGGCCGTAGCCACCTCCACGCCGCCCACCAATCAGGAATCACCAATTTAGAAGCATGTCATGCCAGCCGCCTTTACTTTCTGCAAGGCCATCTCACCGACGATGACGTGCAGCAGATCGCCACAAAATTGTTGGCCGATCCTGTCACCGAAATATTCGAAACTTCTATTGGCGCGCCAGATTTTGGTGCGCCAGATTACAAAAGTCTGGCAGACTTTTGTAATCTTATCGAAGTGGTTCTGCACCCCGGAGTGACCGATCCCCCGGCCGAAAATCTCGTCCGCGCCGCCCACCAATTGGGCATCACCGGCCTGGAACAGGCGGCAACCGGTCAGCAGTATCGGCTGGAAGGCGATTTGAGCGCGGCCGATTTGCACCGATTGGCCAATGAAATTTTAGCTAACCCGGTTATTCAACATACGGCCGTTAACCAACCCATCACCCCTCCTTTTGTCCCCACGCAGCCACCCGATGACACCGTTGAGGTGTTCCCTTTACGCGAAGCCAACGACGAACAGTTGCAAACCCTCAGCCAGGAGCGGCGATTGGCCCTAGATTTGGCCGAAATGCAAGCCATCCGTGATTATTTTGTCAGCGAGGAACGCGATCCGACCGACGTGGAACTGGAGACGCTGGCCCAGACGTGGAGCGAACACTGTGTCCACAAGACCTTCCGCGCTGCCATCAGCTACACCGGCCCC
>JBNKZT010000227.1:0-9787 GCA_050301775.1 Promineifilaceae bacterium (SeqCode) | reverse complement strand
TTTGCCTGTCATGAATCACGCCGGCCTCGGCCAGAATATCCAGCGGGTAGGCCACATCCACCTCACCCAGCGAGAGGGTAACGACGCGGGCCATCGGCGGCAGGCGCTCATCCAGCGGTGCGGTGAACAAAAAGGGATTTTGGTCAACCGTATCGTAGCCGACATATGGATTTTCGCCGTAGCGGCGATCATAGCCAGTTTCACGGGAAAGCACCGGGCCATCCGGATGCGCCACCTTGAAATCGGCAAAGCTGATGAGGGATGAAGGGAGGAAAGTCAACTGCGTCCCCACTTTATCGCCGACGATGGCATCGCCAGTGAACTGCTGCCACAAGCTTTCTGTTGTGCGATCGTACATGATCAGGTCGGAGTTGCGCAGCAGACCAGAGGCGCCAAACTCGTACACATCGCCGTCTACCCGCCGGTCGAAAACCAACGCCGAGTTACATAACGGGCAAAACGTGACGACAACCGGCACATCGCCAACGGTATCGTTGACGATTTCGTGCCAGATCAGGATTTGCAAGGGATACGCGCGAGCATCGCCGTTTACTTCCACGAAAATGACCGGTTCGTTATCGGCCAGCCAGGCTTCGGCTTCGGCAGGGGTGACGAATTGAGGCGTATCAATGGAAGGAATGCCGTCGCGCGGGGGGCCGCCGGAGAGGATTTCGCTGGTGTCGATAGTGCGTAATGCCCAATTGGTACCCCAACTTCTGGTCAGGCTGCGCAGCCGGTCGGAGCGGTTGTCGGTTGTAAATATGTCCACGCTGTTCACCTCGTCAGGGTCGGTGGGGGTTTCTTGAGGCAGATTTTCTTGCGTGGGAACGGCCGTTGCCGATTTTTCCGTGACATCTGTGCTGCCAACGGGAACAGGCTCGCCATCATTATTCGTTGTCGCCTTACAAGCCGCCAATATAAATAACAGCACAATCGCCAAAATGAACCGGCGGGATTTTTGATAAGTAAACTGAACCATAATGACTCCTTTGAACAAATTGTTGCCTTTTTGATAGTGGGTAACGCTCTTTTGTTCTTATTATTCATCTTTTGTTCATTCAATCTGTGAGGAAGGTCACGAATTGCCGCGATTGGCCTCACGCAGGAAATTATTCAAAAAAAACGGCCGTATCATGGTAAAATGGGAGTCATACAATTTGCTGTTCAAAAAACGGGTATCAAAATGACTGCTCCTTCTCATCCCCTAAATTTAGTCCATTGGCGGCGAACAGTTGCCCAACTCTATGCTTGTGTCCGCGATGAAAGTACGGCCGATCCGGGTACAGCCTGGCGTAATTTCCGCGCCGCCCGCGACGATTTGTTTAGCTTTCACTCCCAATCCCCCCTGGACGCCGGGCAAAAAGAGGCATTTACCGGCCTGTCATTTTATCCCTACGACCCAATCTGGCGGGTTGTAGGCCAGATTGATTACAATGTAAACCGTGAAACTTTCCACATTGATCTGCCTGATGAGGGGGCATTCGCCTACACGCGCATTGCGCACATCTTGTTTGCGATTGATGGGGAAGCGGCCCAGTTGAGCCTATTTTGGGTGGAAGGGTATGGTGGGGGATTATTTCTACCGTTTAAGGACGTGACCAACGGCCGTCGCACGTATGGCGGCGGCCGTTACCTTTACGATACAATCAAGGGGGCCGATTTAGGCGCGGGAACCGACGAAATCTTGCTCGATTTTAACTTTGCTTACAATCCGTCCTGCGCTTACAACGATCGCTGGGTGTGCCCGCTGCCGCCAGAGGAAAATAAGCTGCCCTTTGCAGTGACGGTCGGGGAGATGGCGTTTGACTGAATCCAAAATTGTTGGCGACAAGAATGGCATTTTCAGCAATAGAACGACTGCCGTTGACAGTGAGAACGTGTAATTTGTGGGTAACGGCCGTTTCCGCCACCCACCGTCCAAACTCCACATCCCGATTCATCCAGTTTTGGAATGCCTGCTCCGGTTGTGAACACTGCTCCAAAATATTCTGAATCCAGTCACGCTGCGCATACATTTTCTTTTGGAATCGTTCCGTTGGCATGATGAAAACCGCTTGTTCTGGACGAGACAACAGCGGGGCTACCAGATCAGGCAGCAGCGCCGCGCCTTCAACCAGAATGGGTCTGTCATCCGGTATCGCCTGCAAATCCTCCAGAATCATACTGAACTGTTCACGATAAATGGCAATTTCGTTAGCTACTTGTGTGGCGACGGGATGCATCCAGATTTCTTCCCATGTCATCTGGCCAATGTGATAAAAATGAGGTTGGTTTTCTGGCGTGGTACGCTGCAAATGAGCATCGAAATAATCATCACACTTGTAACTCGACTTTTGCTTGACATAACAGAACCTTAAAAACAGCATAAATGAATGAACTTTCTTGGGCACGGGCAAGCCGCACCCATGCCCAGCCAGGACAAAGCTGGCTGGGTAGAGGTCGAACCACTTTGGTTGTCAGGACAAGCTGTTGTTTAAGCGTAAACCTTGGCCAGCAAGGGCGCTAGAATAGCGTCCAAAGTCTGGCCTTGAGCCAGACCGGCGGCAATCAGGCAACCCAGACTCCAAAGGCTCTGGGCCTGGGTGGCGCGCCGCCAAGCGGGTGCACTGTCGTCAAGATTGTACTTGAGTTGACGTTGAAGCTTGTGCTGGAGAGCGGGGTCGTGGGGCGCAGCCCGCAGTAAGCTGTAGGCGACGGCGACCAGGCCAACATGGCGAGTAACAGCCTGAAAGTCCCGGACCTGATACTGGTCGAGTCCCTCGGCCTTGCCCTCTTGATAATAGACTTCAACGGGCCAGCGATGGCGGCGAATACGCGTTATCCCGGCAGCTTGCCACAGCAAGCGGTTCGAGATGTAGAAACGAGGCGAATCGGACAGGTCAGTCTGGCTGTAATTGATGACCAGGCGTTGTTTGCCAAAGTTATGAACGCGGACTGTCCGACAGAAACTGTAATAGCTTTCCTTTTTCCCTTTGTAGGGAATGGTGATTTTGTGAAATAGCTTTTTGTGGCCAGCCTCAACGGCGGCTAGATGTTCTTTTTTGAGCCGCCGACTGAAAGCACCAAGCGTTTCCTGGCCGCTTTGGAGATTGACTTTGTCATCTTTGGCCAGGGTGCCAACATAAGGCAAGCCCAGCTCTTGGTCAATATAGCGACAGAGAGACGGTTGGGTGTACCAGTTATCAAAGGTCACCGGCAACTTCAGTTCGGGATAGGCGGCGACAAACTCGGCCAGGTGGCAACGGGCCATCAGCAATTTGCTGGCATACAAGGCCGCCACTTCCGGTCGGTCTTGCTGCCGTCGCCAAACGCCCAGCAGATACTGCCGCCACTTCTGCGGATGGCTTTCTTTTAAGGCAAACTTCTGTTCGCGCCAGGGTATCCCAGCCGCCAAAAGCCCCGCTTCAATACGCGCCAAATCAGCCGGTTCCCACAGTTGGAAAAGCAGGGGATAATCGGTTTGGTCATCACTGTAATGCAGCGTTACCAATTTGTGCGCCCAGACGTAGTGCTCTTCAACCGGGTCCCAAAGTTTGGCGATCTTCTCAAAGTGCTGGCCATAATGCGTCAACAGCGTATCATCAATGCTCAAGACCCCATTCTTTTTCATGGCCGTGCCCGGTAAACTGGCCAATAAATCTAACCGCTGCTGGTTGAGCACCCTGTCCGAATAAGCGCTGGCTGTTAACAAGCGATTCAAGCTGCTTTGATTCCGACTTTCATGCACGACGAGGCGATTGATGCCGTCAATGGTTTTGTTTTCGGAGACAATCAACCCACTAATGTAGCGCTGAAATTGAATCAGTGCTTCTTCGGAAAAGGCTGGCTCAAACCAGCTTTCATAATGCTTGACGATTTCTGGTAGTTCGACAATTGGGAACATCTGTATACCTCCAATGGTTTTTTATCCATCATGGTACACGATTGTTCGATTCAGTTGTTAACGATCCATGCAATGACTTTGCACAATGAAGGATGAAAATGTGGTAAGCTCCGGTCCACAGCAGATAGAGTTTGGTCGCACATTGGTGACCCTCATCCCGTTTGTTAACGTAAACCGATTGCCTGTGAGCACAAAGAATTGTCGCGGTTGTAGCAACCAGCACGAGTAGCAAAGTACGAATTATCTCGGCAATCCCTGCTGAAACCAAAGTGACCGGAGTAAGGAAAAATGGAAAACGTCTTGACCTGTTGTTGTGGCTTGGACATTCATAAGGAGAGCATCGTCGCCTGTCTGTTGCAAGGACCGCTGGAAGAAGGCTACAAACCCACCAGCGAGATAAGAGACTTCGGGACACAGCTAGCCGATTTGTATGCCTTGCGAGAGTGGCTGCGTGCCTATAATTGCCACTACGTCGCCATGGAAAGCACCGGCATTTACTGGCAACCCGTGTACGCCATTCTTGAAGAAGCCCTCGACGATGAGATGCACCTCTTGGTGGTGAATGCCCGGCATTTGAAAAAGGTGCCTGGCCGGAAGACAGACATGCGCGATGCAGAATGGCTGGCTATCTTGCTGCGTGCCGGTCTTTTGCGCGGCAGTTTTGTGCCCGAACGAGATATTCGAGATTTGCGTCAATTCACCCGTTATCGAAAGGCCCTGATTCGGGATATCACCTCCCAGAAAAACCGGATTGAAAAGTTGTTACAGTCCAGTGGTTTTCGTCTATCCTCCTTTCTGTCCGATATCTTCGGTGCTTCCGGCCGGGCGATCATGGCGCAGTTGGTTCAGGTCGGCTATATCACCAAGCACAGTCTAGAGAACTGTCTCAAAGGGCGTGCCCGCCAAAAGACCAACGAAATCTTGGTCAATCTAAATGGCACCTTGTCCTCTCCGCAACGCAAGCTGCTGAAGAGGCAAATGGCCCACCTGCAAGACTTACAGGACAATCTCGCGGAAGTGGAGCAAGACATTCGTATCAACTTTGCGCAGTTCGAGCGTATCATCGAATTGTTGGACACGATTCCGGGCATTGATTTGACGGCAGCGCATGCTATTCTGGCCGAAATCGGTGTGGATATGTCTGCTTTTGCCACAGCGCAGCACATGTGCGCCTGGGCCGGTCTTGCCCCTGGAAATCATCAAAGTGCTGGCAAAAAGAAGAACCAACATGTTACCCACGGCAACAATTACCTCAAAACGATCCTTTGCGAGGTGGCCTGGGTGATCGCCCGACAAAGAAATTTGTACCTGTCAGGTTGGTATTGGCGTCTCAAGCAACGGATTGGTGCCAAGCGAGCCATTGTCGCTTTGGCACGTAAGTTGCTTGTAATTATCTACACGATGCTCAAAACCAACCGACCTTACGATGAGCAAAGGTTTTTAGAACGTAAGCAAGTCAGCGAAGAGAAGCGAGTTAACCGGATGGTAAAAGAATTGACCAGGCTTGGGTATTCTGTTTCCGTCGCCGGCTGACAAATTTTATTTTCGTAACAATGTCCAAAGTTATTTATGATTGAACCCTAAGGAATAATTCAATACAGGGCTAGCAACTTCTTAGCCCAATCCTGCGTCTCTAGCACGAATAACGGCTTGTACGCGATCAACCACCTGTAACTTGCTGAAAATATTAGAAACGTGATTACGAACTGTTTTGACAGAAATGACTAATTTGTCTGCGATTTCCTGATTGCTCAGCCCTTTGGCAAGTAATCGTAATACTTCAATCTCTCTATCAGTTAAGTCAGGAAAGGCGGTTGCAGCCAGAGAGTTAGAGGGCTTAAAAAAGGTCATCAGCCGAGCAGCAATTGCCGGACCGAATAATGCTTCTCCCCTAGCAACCGCACGAATGGCCCGCAGCATCTCATCCTGATCAGCACCTTTGAGTACATAGCCTCGTGCACCAGCTCGCATGGCAGCAAACAGTGACTCATCATCCTCAAACATGGTTACCATGATAACGCCAATGTGGGGGCTGGTTTGCACGATTTGGCGGGTGGCTTCAATACCATTCAAATCGGGCATTTGTATGTCCATCAAGATGACATCGGGCTGGTGTTTTTCCGCCTGTTGGATCGCTTCTGCACCAGTTGTGGCTTCGCCGATAACGGCCGTATCCGCCACAGAGCCAAACAATGCTTTCAAGCCATCACGGAATAGGGTGTGATCATCGGCGATGAGAATGGAGATTGGTTCCGTCATATTTTCACATCCCGCATCAGGTTGGTAGGGGCAGAACGGCCGTTACCAGCGTCTGACCCTCATTTGAAATAACGTTAAAGGTACCACCTAACTCCTCAGCTCGTTCTCGCATTGATAAAAACCCGACGCCAGTTGGCAATGCCGGGGGGAGACCGATCCCGTCATCCATGATGGTGAGCGTCAACTGCTCATTAACAGTGAGGTGAACCTGGCACGTTTGGGCCTGGGCGTGGCGTATCACATTGGTAATGGCTTCGGTCAGGATGCGGTAGGCGGCCACTTCTAAGGCGGCAGGCAGGTTGGGCAGCTCTTCCGCTGCCTGGATGGTGATCTGCACACGGCCGTTATCATTTTGGGCCACAAACTCCTGCAAAGCAGACAGTAAGCCAAGTTGGTCTAAACTAGGTGGCCGTAACCCTTCAACGACATGCCGAATCTCCTTGATCGCGTTTTGCGACTCTGTTTTGATCTCAGTGAGCAGCTTCCCAGCCTTATCTGGATCGCTTCTTAACACATTTTGCGCAGCACCTGCTTTGATGGTGAGGGCTGCCAGTTGTGGGCCGAGACCATCATGTAAATCGCGGCGTAAACGACGGCGTTCTTCCTCGCGGGTGATGACCAGTCGCTCACGAGATTGTTGCAGTTGGTCGGTAAGTTGGCCGGCATAAACGGCCGTGCCCGCCTGCCGAGCCACATTTCGCAGCAATTTTTCTTCCTCAACTGTGAAAACATCACCAACCTCGCGGGGTGCAATTAGCAATTGCCCAATTGTTTGAGACTGATAAACCAAAGGAAATGAGTGAAGGGTTGTGAACTGTTTTTCGCTTGTTGCTGCCAAAATACCATTTTCGTTATTGACAATGGCGACGTATGGCAGTTTAAGGGTCTGGGCAATTGTTTGTACCAGTACCGACAATATTTGGTTGGGTACGGCCGTTTCTTCTAATTTCCTACTCAATTTTGCGATCACAGCAAAGGGATCGTCTCGCTGCCCGTAAACAAGCTGATTCACGAGGCGCTGCAAGCGCTGACGTAAAGGGTTGAATAAGACGGCAACCAGACCTGTTGCCAGCACAGCGAATAACTCATTACCATCTCGTCCAAAAAACGCACCCAGCAGGCCAACCACAACGATGTAAAGCAAAATAATAACGGCCGTTAAGCCCCCATAAACCAGGGTGCGATTGAGTAAAACATCCATCCGCCACAATCGAAAGCGCAGAGCAGAAATGCCGATCGTGATCGGGATCAAGGTTACCCCAAACAAAAACAGATGAAGCGAGAGGAAGTGCAGCAAAGGATCATCACCGACAAATAAGCCGATTATCGACTGTATGAAAGGTAAGGCGATAAATAAACCTAATGCAAATAATACCAAACGGGTTTGTTGTTTTTCCACCACTGTTGCTTTGCGCCATTTGAGTGCTTGGCTGAACAGACCGATAAGTGCAAACACAAAAATGCTGAAAACAAAAAGAACCCAGGCCGTTTCTTCTGAAATGTTGAGATTAGTTTCTAATCGGCTAAAGAACAGAATGGCAGCACCTGTTACAGCAAGTCCCAAAACACCTATCCACTTCGGTAAGAAACGGCCGTCTGGAAACAAATAAAACAACAAGAAAAAGCAAATAGTGAATAACGAAGGGGCGAGCCATGCAACAGCAGGGATAAGTTCAAGCAGGTCAGCGGGAAAACGCCAGCGATCTATATCGGATTGGAAGGCGAACAGGTAAGACATCATCAGCAACGTTGCCGAGACATACGACACCATCCATTCCCTTGGTTTGCGCCATACAATATATACGGCCGTTCCCCAAAACACAGCCACCGCCGTCAAACGCAGCGCCAAAAGGTAGGTAACAAACGCATCATAGGTGGCAAAGAGATTGGCAGCGACAGGCCGCGCTTGCTGCACTTGCCATTCATAATATTTCACATCAATGACAGCATGAGGCAGACTGGCAGCGAACAACCCTGCCACGAGAAGCAGCACAATGACCCATCCGATCCAGATAAGCCAAATGAAACGGCCGTTGCCATCTGGTGCGCCACTTATAAAATTGCCCATTGGTTTCGTTTCAGTAGACATCGGGTTCATCTCCACATTATAAACGGAATATCCTTATAACGTTTCTTGTTACGTTGCCATAAAAAGATGATTTCGAGAGAGAGCAAGGGCCACAATCGACAGCATCAGAGGCAAAAACAAAACAGGCAGTGTCCAGGGCATCATCAAAAGCATCAAACACAAGACCAACGGCACAGAACAAAGCCCAAGCCAAGCCCAGCGCTCTCCTTGTCGAAAGCCACCCACAGCCGCGGCAATCACTAACAAACCATAGGCAAATATCCACATCCCTTGCGCCCGAAAGTTGAACTTGATGTACTCAATAATCTCCGGGTCTGTCGTCAACCACGCCCAGCCCATATCCGGGTCGGCGGGATCGAGTGCCGGAATAAAAAAGGCGTTATACCAGGCAAAAACCAAAATGAGCAAACCCAATAGAAGAAAAATGACCCAACTCCATTGTTTAATCATGAATTAACTCCGGCGCCATCTAGCTTAAGCGCCTGATTGTCCTCATGTCACGGGATGTCCGTCCTGACTTGAGCAGGAAATTGTTTCGTAAAGTTAAGATTAATCCCCATCACTAGCGCCAAGATCGTCGAAGCGAGGAAAATAGAATCCAGCCCAAAGAAAGCAACCAGATCCAAAGGTAAAGCCAATAACAAAATGAGTGCGCTCCAACGCGGCCAAAGTCGGGAACGCCAAAGCGAGATACCCAAAACCGTGAGACTTAAATCCAATGCTAAACTGCTCAAACTAAAAAGCGAAAAAGCCGCACTGCGCATGTTTGCTTCGGCGTAAGGTAGATCTGTATATAGCCAAAACTCGGCCGCAACGCCAACCACCATGAGCAATGAGCTGATGAATGCGACGACTGCTGCCAAACGACCGTATCCCTTTGGCAGCCAGAGAACCATCCCCAACCACCCTGCCGTCATCAACAACAATGCACCAGCCATACGACGATTCAACACCTCATATGTTTGGTACACAGCAGTTCCGGGGCTGCCCCAACCTGTTTTCTCGAAGGCAATGATGAGGGGAACGGCCGTTATTCCCCCCACCAACGCCAATACGCCCAACACACGAATCAAACGGCTTTTATCATTCATCGGTGACTACCTTATCAACCTTCTAGGGACACAACGCCTGTTGGCTGTCGTGACAGAATTCAACGCGGCCACCAACCATCGTCAACCACACCTCAATTTGCGGAATGGCTTCGGCATCAACCTCCAGTGGATTGTCGGAGAGGATGAGCAGGTCAGCGTACTTGCCGGGTGTCAACATGCCCACCTCTTCGTCTCGTGCCAATGCGTAGGCGGCGTTAATAGTCATCATCTTCAGTGCTTCGGTGGCGGTAAGGGTGTGCTGAGCTTGCCAGGCCTGCCCTTCACAAAGCTGCCCATCTTTGCCAATCTCGTTGCGGGTGATCAGGCTGTACAGGTCGTCCAACGGCCGTATCCGACCAAAAAAGGGATCATCGCCGTGCCAGGCAATGGGCAAGCCTGGATTGGCATCAAACAAGGCGCGGTAGGGCCATTCCCAGGATTGGTATTCTGGGGATGGTGGCGGAC
>JBNKZT010000226.1:0-9788 GCA_050301775.1 Promineifilaceae bacterium (SeqCode) | reverse complement strand
CATTCCAACGTTATTTGTATTCATCCGGGGCTTTTTTTATGGGAATTTGCGGGGATTTGCAGATGAAGGGATTTATTGATTGAATCCCCCAATCGCCTAATCCCCGCTTTTTACTTTCTGACACACAAGGTCTAAGCAATCTCATCCTCAATACGGTACTCGGTTCGCACCACAACCCCCGCCTGCTTAAACATAATACTGGACGAGCAATATTTAGTCTGTGACAGCTC
Source organism: Promineifilaceae bacterium (SeqCode) (assembly GCA_050301775.1). GTDB lineage: Bacteria > Chloroflexota > Anaerolineae > Promineifilales > Promineifilaceae > JACKCC01. Next base: position 9,558 of record JBNKZT010000226.1, on the reverse strand, counting down.
AATCGCCTGTTCAACAGCGGTGGCCGACACATTTTGCCCGCGTATGACATACAAAATATCAACTTCGGTATAAACTGCCGGAATCTCATCAGCGCGCAGCCCGCTAATTTCAATCTCAATACCGCTGATGCGTTCCCGCTTTTTGCGCAGTACATGCACTACATCCATCGCCGTGCAGCCAGCCACACCGACCAGTAAGAACTCCATCGGGCCGCCGCCGTTTTCCGGCCCGGACTGGCCGCTAATATCAAATTCATAGCCAGAACCAACCTGGCCGCGGAAGTTCAGGTTCTCCCCTTTCCATTCAAGCCGTGCTGTATTCGTTTTACCCATGTTTTACCTCTTTTCAGCAGAGAATTTATTGACCCTTGAAACGGCCGTTTCCATCAACGCCTAAATTGGTTACGCAAAAATCCAGCCGCCCCGCAGCTGGATAACGGCCGTAATGATTAAGAGGATAGACACCACCACCACAATCAAATTGTTGCGGAACTTTTTCGCAGAATCATCTGACTTCCGCCAAATCGCCGAAAGATGGGCCACGACAATCGCCGCAATCATCGTCGTGGCATGTTCGATACGGTTCATGGGAAAGCCGTTCCCCAAACCAAAAAGCAAAGTCAAACCGAGTACCAAATTCAGGTCAACCAAGCTCGTGTAAGCCGACATGATACTCCGGTCAGTCGGGGTAAAAGGCATATTACGCAGCCAGCCCAGGGCAAATTTGACAATAGCCACAATGGCCACTAAGGCCACCAGCCAACGCACCAATCCATGAATTTCTAAAACAAATTCCACCGTTTAGCTCCTTTTTAACGATTATCGTTGGATGGGGACACGGCCGTGTCTCCACTATCTTCCATATCCGGCGTTGGAAATTCAATCCTGGCCCGCACCACCGCCCGGCGATCAACATCCAGCACCTTAAAATGAACCGTTTCGTGCAAGACAAACTCATCCCCCTTTACTGGTGGTCGGCCTAACCAGGTTACAATCAACCCCCCCACCGTTTCCACATCAGGCAGGGCATCCTCCGCTCCCAGATCAACATCATCCAGCAAATCATCTACCAAATAATTTCCGGCAACTTCAATAACACCAGGGCGGATTTCAACTATCGGCTCCTTTTCCAGGTCAAATTCATCACGAACTTCACCAACAATTTCTTCAACCAGATCTTCCAAGGTCACTACACCCGACATACCACCAAACTCGTCCAGGACAATGGCCATGTGCAACCGCTGCTGCTTGAAAGCAGCCAGCAGCCGCTCCACCGGGTAATTTTCAGGCACCGACGGTGCAGCACGCAAAATCAACCGCAAATCAAAGCCACTTTTACTGCGAATAGTCTGCCGCACCAAATCCTTCAAATGCAAAATGCCGGCAATGTGGTCCAGATCACCATCATAAACAGGAAAGCGGCTTTGCCGACTTTCTGTAACAAATTTCAAAATTTCATCACGCCCCATCGTGGCCGGAATAGCCTGTACCCGCGTGCGGGGTGTCATCACCTGCCCGACCACGCGGTCACTAAAATCAAAGATGTTGCGAATCATCTCTTCTTCGCCCTCTTTCAGTAACCCATCTTCAGCACTTTCGGTCACAATAAGTTCTAATTCTTCCGGCGAAAGAACCCGTGACTCACCTTCAGCCGCCGGAATTTGGAACAAACGCAGCAGTAGTCGGCCAATAGCATTTAGAAAACGTACCGGAACGCCCAATATGCTTTGGGCAATGCGCATGGGACGCGCGATACGAATCACAATATTGGCCGCGTCGTCCAGAGCCACCGATTTGGGAACCATTTCGCCTAAAACCACATGCAAATAGGTGAGCAGTGATAGGGCGATGATATAGCCCAGCGTTGCCAACAGCACCTCGTTCGGTTCTTCACCCATCAACCGCGCCAGGTAAGGTTCGATGAAATGGCCGATGGCCGGTTCGCCATACATTGCCAGGCCCAAAGAGGCGATGGTGATACCCAACTGAGCTGTCGCAATATATTGATCTTGTTTACCGCGTGATTCAATGATTTTGAGTACGCTGCGCGCCATCTTATTGCCTTCATCTGCCATCTGCTCCAATTGGGTGGGCCGGGCGCCAATAATGGCAAATTCGGCCGTGACAAAAAACCCATTCAAGGCAACCAGCAGCGTAATGACGATGATGGGCACAATCAACGTGGCCAAACTAGGCAGCGCATCACCAGCCGCCGCCAATGCCAGAATAATAAAACTGGCTCCCGGAATGCCCATACTAAGAATGAGAAGCTTACTCATGATCGGCCACCTCCCATTCGCTAAATGTCATCGAAGATCCGCTGGTTGGTAACTGCAAGGAGACTTCGGAAACGCCTAAATCGGCCATTGCCTCTACCCGGATGACAATGTCGCTGATGGTCACTTCCTCGCCGTTAACAGGGGGGCGGCCCATCTCTTGGAAAATAAGGCCGCTGAGGGTATCAGCCGTTTCTTCAGGCAAGTCAAGTTGTAAATATTCGTTGACATCGGAAATCAATAAATCACCGCGCAGATAAACACGGCCGTCTTTGTCACGGGCTACCAGAGCCATTTCATCGTCAAATTCATCTTGCAGTTCGCCAAAAATCTCCTCGATTAAATCTTCAAACGTGATGAGGCCGGCTGTTCCGCCATATTCATCAAAAACGATGGCCAGATATTTACGGCTGGCATCCAGTTTTTCCCACACATCAGCCGCCGGCAGCATTTCCGGCACATAAACCACTTCTCGAATGATAGATTCCAGGTCGGTTCGATTTTGCACGTGCAGGCGGAACAAATCTTTAATGTGAACAAAGCCCATAATGTCATCAATGGAGTCGCGGTAAATGGGGATACGTGAGTAACCGGCTTCAATGGTCATTTCCATAATGTCCAAAATGGTGTGGTCAATTGAAGCAGCCATTAATCGGGTGCGATGGATCATAACCTGGCGGGCTGTTAAATCGCGCAGGCGAAAGGCATTGCGCAGCATTTGCCGCTCGCTGTCTTCCAACAGGCCGCTTTCGTGGCTTTCGGTCACCAACAGCTCGATTTCTTCGGGGGAGTGGGCTTGACCATGTTTGTCGCTGGCTTCGTGTCCCAGCCAGCGCAGGATTAACCGTCCGCTGCCATTAAACAGGGAAATGAACGGCCGTAACACCACTCGGGACCAACGCATCGGCACCACAACCGCCAGCGCCACCTGCTCCGGGAACTGGATGGCAACCGATTTGGGGAACAATTCCCCCATAATCACTTGCAGCACTGTGATGACAATAAGAACGAGGATGGCCGAAATAGATTCAGCGGCGGTATTGGTAACGGCCGTTGTCGTGGCCACATCTGCCACCGCCAATCCCAAACTCACCAACAGAGGATGCACCCAATCCATCACCGTCGCCAGCGGCGCTACAAAAAGGGGCGCAATCGCATTCTGGCCATAAGCACCAACCACCAGTGAAGAAATTGTAATCCCTACCTGGCAGGCGGCTACATAATTATCTAATGCCTGGCCATTCTCCATAATTGGCAGCAGCATCTGAGCCATACGATTTCCCTGCCCAGCCATCTGGCTGATGCGGGTACGTCGCGACGAAACCGTGGCAAATTCCGCAGCCACATACAAAGCATTAAAAAAGATCATTAAGGCAACAGTAGCAACAATGACAATCAATGAAATCAACATGTATTAATACAACTTAATTACATACGTCAAACAGACGCAGTTCAACAAAATCATGACAACAAAAACTGACTCGTTCTAATCGTCATTCAACCATTAACATAGGCTGTCCCGTAAAAAAAGACAGCACAAAATGCCGCCACTGCGGACAGACTGCAAATCCGATACATTGCGAAGTATAAGCGGGAAAAACGGGGCGGAAACTCCGCCTGGAAGGATCAGGAGGGTCTATACTAAGCTCGGTCAAGGCAACCACTCCGCCTTTGCCCAGGCAAATCGAACAAATTTATCCATTTGGAATCGACAGATGTTTATCAAATTAACTTATGCATTAAACCTGGAACCATTGTAAAATTTCTCAATTTGTTCCAGCCATGTGAGGATAAAAAAATTATAGAACAGCGGCAAGGTTTGGTCAAACCTGGAAACACTGTTTTCGATCCAATTCAATAGATATTTAGCCATACCTGAGTTGCCAGAACAGTTTAACACAGGCACAATACCCACAGAATTTGATTTCGCCGCCTAAATAATTCAAGATGAAGGTAATTCCCAAAGGCGATCTTGCAAATTGCCTGCCTTTATTTCAGGAGAAAAAACATGGTTTCTGCATTAGTTTTGCTAAAAACAGCCCGAGGTAAAGTGAACGAAGTTGGCGAACTGTTGGCTCAATTAAAAGGCGTGACCGAAGTGTATTCGGTTGGCGGCCGTTTTGATCTTGTGGCTATTATTCGTGTGCCGCATAATAACGATTTAGCCGAACTGGTTACCGAAAAGATGCTGCATGTTGAAGGTATCACCGACTCGGAGACGCTCATCGCTTTCCGCGTCTTTTCACGGCACGATTTGGAAAGCATGTTTTCCATTGGAATAGAATAGCGAGGTGACTTTTGAACGTTGTGTCCCCAACACCTAACACAACAAATCCCTACGCACGAAACATTCCCCGATTTAGCGGCAGCGCCCGGGAATTGGTACGCCGGCCGCATCGCTTCTTTTTGCAGCTAACACAAGAGTATGGCGATATTGTCCAATATCGGGCGGCTCCGGAACCGGCTTATCTGATTAATCACCCAGATTATGTTAAGCATGTACTGGTGAGTAACGGCCGTAACTACAACAAAAACACCCACCTCAACAAATACATGCTCGAATCAGTCGTTGGCCAGGGGCTGCTGACCAGCGAGCCGCCCTTGTGGCGGTTGCAGCGCCATCTCATCCAGCCGGCCTTTCACCGCCATAACCTCGTCAACTTCGCCGATCTCATGACCACATCGACTGAGCGAACGCTAGGCAATCTGGCCACCCACGCCGACCAGGGAATCAGCATTGACATCGCTGACGAAATGATGAAATTAACCCTGGACATTGTAACGCGGACGCTGTTCGGTTACGAGATCGGCCCTCAAGCAGCAGCCGTTGGTGAAGCAGTGAACACACTTATCGAAATCGCCAAACCGAGCCGCCGACGCTTTCAAGAAACACTTGGCGAGCTCAATAAGATCGTGTTTGGTATCATCGACCAGCGCCGCCAGCAGCCAAACGAGACACAGCAGGATTTGCTCGACATGCTGCTTTTGGCCCGGTATGAAGAAACGGGCGAAGGGATGAGCGACCAGCAAGTGCGTGATGAAGTGATGTCCTTATTCATTGCTGGTCACGAGACAACGGCCAGCACACTAAGTTGGCTGTGGTATTTGCTGGCCCAGCACCCGAATATTGTCGCTAAAATTGAAGCGGAACTGGCGAGAGTGTTAAACGGCCGTTCCCCAACCCCCGCCGATTTCCCCCAACTCACCTACACCAAACAGGTCATCAAAGAATCGATGCGGCTCTACCCGTCGGCCTGGTCCATCAGTCGGCGGGTGCTGGACGATGATGAAATCGACGGCTACCACATTCCGGCCGGCGCGATTGTGGCCCTCAGCCCCTACACCCTGCACCGCCATCCGGCATTTTGGTCCGACCCGGAACGGTTTGATCCGGAACGATTTACATCAGAAGAGGAAAACGGCCGTCACCGCTATGCCTACATCCCCTTTGGCGGCGGGGCGCGCAAATGCATCGGCGACCAGTTTGCCTTAATGGAAAGCATCATCATCATCCCCATGATTTTGCAGCAGTATCAGCTTCAACTCGTCCCCGACCATCAGGTGGAAGAGCACGCCCTGGTCACCCTTCGCCCCAATAACAGCATTTTGATGACCATAAAACATATAACGTAACCAAACCCTACACCACAAAGACGACGAATTATAATGAAACAAAAATATCTACCCTTCATTCTCCTACTTCTCAGCCTGTTTATAACGGCTTGCAGCCAGCAGCCCGCTACACCTCAACCGCCAACAGAAGAAGCAGTTACGGCCGAAATTAGTTATGTCCCCTTCAGCGACGAAACGCTGGGCCTGGCCACCGTTTATCCGGAAGATTGGACCGCGCAAACCGTATTTGGCGGCTTAACAATAGCTTCCAGCCAGGCGATTATCGAAAGCGAATCGCTAGCCGATTTGGGTGAAGAGGGATTTGTCAATTTCATTCCTGGCGAACTGGCCGTTTTTAATGCTCAGACCGGCCAGGATTTCCGCCCCATAGATGCCCTGATCATTCTGGGCGTTTACAAACAGCTTTTGGAGCGGGAAGGCCAATCCTACCAAATCGTTGAACCGGCCCACTCGCTGGACCTCGAAGCGCAGTCGTCAAGTTTGATGGTTTTGCATTCCACTGAAGAAGGGGAATCCTTAATCACGATTCTGGCCGTCATCATCAACGAGGATTACATGGCCTTGATTTCAGCCGCATCCCTGGAGCCAAGCGCGGCAGAGATGCGGCCTGTTTTCGAGCAGATTATTAACAACACCCAGGTGTCGTTTCCGGCAGGATTAAAGTGAACGGCCGTTTCCACAAATACCAGGCGTTGGGCAATGACATGATCGTCATCGACCCGGCTTCATTTCCAACGCCGCTCACCCCCGAAACCATTCAACTCCTGTGTGACCGCCATTTTGGCATCGGCGCCGATGGCATCTGCTACGGCCCGCTGCCAGAGCAGCGACCGGCGCTGGCCATGCGCTTTTTCAACCCCGATGGCAGCGAAGCGGAGAAAAGCGGCAACGGCCTGCGTATTTTTGCCCGTTATGTGTGGGATTCCGGTTACGTGAATAACCATATCTTCACCATCCACATTCACGGAGAAACGGTTCCGGTCGAACTGCTCGACCATCAGGCCAACCGGCTGCGTTTGGGGATGGGACGATTAACGTTTAATTGGGTCAATGAGCCGCTGACGATAGGCAAGGAAGTGGTGCGGGGAACGGCCGTTTCCATTGGCAACCCCCACTACGTCATTTTCCGCGACGATCTGGGAACCATCCACCGGATTGGCCCGCAAATCGAAACAGCCCCCATCTTCCCCCAGCGCACGAACGTTCAATTGGTCCAGGTCATCGACGAACACACCATCCGCATTGCCATCTGGGAGCGCGGGGCCGGTTACACGCTGGCTTCAGGCACATCGGCCAGCGCGGCAGCGGGAACGGCCGTAAGCCTCGGCCACTGCTCAAGCCCGGTCGAAGTGCAAATGGACGGCGGGACAGCCCAGGTTGAAATCAGTGAAAATTGGGATGTGATGCTGGTGGGAGCGGTAACGGCCGTTTATCAAGCCACACTGTCACCAGAAATGATAGAAAACCTAAATGGCAGTAAAAACCACATTCACCGACGATGAATTCGCAGACATTCTCTTGCGATACGACCTTGGAACCTATATTCGTTCAGAAGCTATTTCACAAGGAACAATCCAAACAAACTACTTCATTCAAACCACACAAGGCATGTTTGTGTTCCGCTATTACGAAAATCGGGCGAAAGAATCCGTCTTATTTGAGAGCCAATTAGTTGCCTATCTCAAAACCCATCGCTATTCGTGCCCGGCCCAGATTAAAAACAAATGCGGTGAATACGTCGGCACATATCGTCATAAACCATATGCCATTTTTGAATTTATTGAAGGCAAACCGATAAAACATCCACAAACCCATCATTGGCAGCAGCTCATACAAAAGGCTGCCGAATTACAAAATATAGCACAGGGTTTTTACTCCCAGTACACGCCTCATCGCTGGAATTACGACACCGATTTATGCCAAACGCTGGCACAAGCTGAAGTCAGGCGGAACGATACAGAAAACGGCCGTGCCAAATTTGCCTGGTTACTGAATGAATTAGCAGCACTCGATCTCCCATCGTCATTGCCCAAAGGGATTTGTCATTGTGATTTTCACTTTTCAAACGTACTCTTCCATGAGGGGAAATTCGTCGCCCTACTTGACTTTGATGATGCCAATTACACATACCTGTCATTCGATCTGATCGGTTTAATTGAATATTGGGCCTGGCCCCACACCGAGAAAATGCTCAGCTTAGCAAAAGCTCGCAGCGTCGTGCAGGAATATATGAAATACCGCCCACTCACCCTTATTGAGCAGCAGCATTTGTACGATGTATACAAATTAAGCATTTTGTTTGACTGTATATGGTTTTTTGATAGAGGATCCGCTACTGATTTTCGTGAAAAGAGAAAGATTGATGCCTTGACAAACTTGGGTAGGCAAAGATTTTTCGCTGAGCTATTTTTGATGGATTAACTCCTGGCACAACCGCACCCCGCTCATCGCATCATTCACCCAATAATCAGCTCCCACGTAACGGCAAACCTGTTCATTAAGTTGATTGCCGCCAATGATAATCGGAATCTTCGCAATCGCCGCGTCGCCCGAAATCCGCAGCAAATCAATCGTTTCCTTCATAGTGTCATAGGAACTGGTCAACAAACCCGATAAACCGATGATGTCTGGCCGGATTTGCATTGCCTGTAAGAGGAATTCCGACGGTGGCACATCTACCCCCAAATCGTAAACCGAAAAACCATAGCAGGTCAGCAGCATCGTGAGATTATTTTTGCCAATGTCATGGATGTCGCCCTTCACCGTGCCCAACAAAATCGTCCCCGACTCGTTACCGGTGAATTTCTCCACAATCAGCGGCTGCACCATTTCCATCACTTCGCGAAAGATTTCGCCGGCCATAATCAGGCCCGACAAATAATACTCATGCCGTTCATACCGTTCACCCACCTGCCGCAGCCCTTCCTGACAGTCCTCAATAATCGCCAGCGGATCATGACCTTCGACAATGCGGGCCTCGACCAGAGACAAAACCTCGTTTTCGTTCAGATCGGCGACGTGAGCAATCAAAATCAGCCGCTGCGGATCAGGTTCACTCATCTTTTCGACCCTCTTGAATGCCAATTTGGGCTGTGAAACGTAAATGGTCGCTGTGGAAAACGAACCAGCCCCAACTAATCGGCCGCTCCTCAAAATCGTAAAAAAGATGTTCCAGGTAAAAAGCAGCGGCCGGCAAATTGGTTTGCAGGATTCTGGCCTCTTCTTCGTTCATCATCGTCGCTTCAATCGTCAACTGCCCACGTTTGAGCAGGTGATTGTCAGCGTTGGCGAACAGACCTTGCAACGAGGTCACGTCCATTTCTGCTTCCACGATGGGCCGCGTGGGATCGTAAATGAGGTAAGCGCGGTGATAAAAAATCGGCTGGCCTTGCCGGGACAACAAGCGCCGGATGTAGATGGCGTTATCGCCTTCACACAAGCCCAGCTTGCGAGCCGTGCGCTCATCGGCGGAGACCACCCGCACGTCCAGCAGTTTGACCGTTGTGTCCATCCCGTTTTGGAATAGTTCCTGGAGTTCTTGCAGATCGAACACGGCCGTTCCCAATTCCAACGGCTTCACAAACGTCCCTCGCCCCTGCGCCGTACTCACCACCCCCTGATCCGACAGCAAGTTGATCGAACGGCGCAC
>JBNKZT010000225.1:0-9946 GCA_050301775.1 Promineifilaceae bacterium (SeqCode) | reverse complement strand
CCAGCCTGGATGAGGCGTCTTCGTATCTCTTTAAGTGGAACGCGATTGTTGTACCATTCAAATATTTGATGAACCCATTTGGCTTCTTCTTCAACTACAACTATATTTTCGCCATTTCTCTCGTATCCATACCGATCCTGACCCGTATTAGCCTTGCCTGCCCGCAGTCGCGCTTTAACCCCCATTGTCATTCGTTCTTTTATGGCTTCAAGTTCCATCCCAGCAACCCATGCTTTAATAGGTGCCATTTTTGGATCAAAGGTATCTTTCACGAGCATTACTTCCAGATGATGCTCTTGGATAATGTCTAATACAAACATCATGGCCCGTAATCCCCGATAAAGTCTGTCTTCGCGCCAGGCAAGAATGACTCCGAAATTGCCAGCAGCAGCAGCCCTTAACATACGATTTAAACCAGGCCGATCTGTGCGTGTACCGGAAGGATCAACAAGCCTCTTTTTTGCTCGGTATCGTTCTAAATCATAATAGACTGCCACAACTGTTAATCCATTTTGTTCAGCAAGCTCTCGGCAGTCGCGTTCTTGTTCTTCCGGGCTGCATCGTTCAGCTTGATGTTCAGAAGAGGTTCGTACGTATATTGCTGCAAATTTTTTCATCATCATATCCTTATCGTCCAGGTTGGTTTACATGCCATCCATCGCTACTTTTATGTATCCGGCCTGTTCCTTGTAGTTCCTGTAAATAATTAGAAACAGTTGTCCTTGACCTGCTTATAACCTGTGCAATTTCAGCTAAACTGGCCGTGGGATTTTCTTCAATGAAAGCGATCAACTTACTTTGAGCTTGCAACTTGTTGTTCACATCTAGTTTGGCTTTAACCGCACGCGCCTGTTCAACACTGGAAGAATTGCCAGTATTTGACAAAGTTTTTCCCCCTGTTTTGGTTTTAGGAAAAGTAATATCAAAATTGGAAGCCACTGGTTGTTGAATTTTAGGTTCCGAGCTTTGTGCAATTCTGTGGACAGCCGCGTCTACATCTGTCCCAACAATTTCGGCCAATGCCAAAACAATTAATGAAACCAATCCGGTTGCAGATACTCCGATAAAAGCTTGAATCGGATCTAACTGACGTAAACTTTCAATTGTCAAAGATTCGGATTGAATGGCCGAGAATCCCTCTGCAACATTGGCAATGGCAGAGACAAACACCACGGCAAATAAGACAAAAATAAAAAAACCTGATGAATCTTTACTACGCCGTAATTGACCAATGCGCAGGGACAAACTTATAACTGCCACCTCAATACCAAATGCCGCAATGTAGCCAACAATGGATGGATGAACGTACCGAGACAATAAGCTTCCGGTATGTACAAGTGTGTAGGTTAACAATGAAAGAAGGGAAATCAGACTAATTGCAATTTGTACCTGAACTTTCATGTATCTTCTCCTAAAAACAAACAGTCCTGTCACCTCTTGAGTGGCAGGACTGTTACCAGGTTAGCATTCGGGCAACTTTCAAGAAACGAAAATGCTCGAATATGCTAAAATCGTTACAGTCCAGCGCCAAGATCCTTTGGCAACTGGATGAGGGCCATGTTGTTGTTCCCGCAACTTCATGGCCCTACTTTTCTAAATAATATGTCGCACTAATAAGACATATTATATCAAACCAAACGCGCTCAAGCGAACACAATATTCAGTTATTTAATCTTTGGACTTAGGTCCCCATCTCTTATCGGCTGCTTTACTGGCCTGTTTGAAATACGCTAATAATGATTCCTGACTTACCCACCAAGCATTTCCTTTTTTCATTGCAACAATCTCTCCAGCACGGATCAATCGCCGCAGATGATCAGCATGGTAGCCAGTTAGCGTAACCCCTTCTTGCACAGTTATCCAAGTTTCTGCCATAACACGATTGTACAATATCCTGCCACAATAAAGCACTTTCGGGAATATTAGCAGGTATAGTTAACACAAAAATGTTAGTTTAATCCTGGTCTTGTCTATAATCGTGCGATTGGGAACCTGGTAAATTTACCTTCGTATGATTCGGTACAGTATTAAACTTGCGAATACGTTGGCCCAAATTTGCCAATCGTTCAAACAGCTCAAAAATTGCGGCCTCATTTACATCGGAATGTTTGCAAGAAGTTTGTTTGTTCAAAAACACCTCCTGAAGTGTTTCTATTTTAGTACTTCCTTTTCAAAATTTTACAAAAGTACATCTTGGAAGAATCGGCCGAACAGCTTGCTGCCCGCAAATTTGATTCTCCCTCAAGCCAACTAAGCCAACCATGCCAACTATGCCAACCTGATGGGACACAGCGACACGTTAGTAGGCCTTATCATTGTCAGAAGTTAGTGGCCATTCCAGGCCGTAAGCCGTGGCCCACCGCTTCAACTCTTTTTCCGTGACCAGCCACTGCCGCTGCCCCCGTCCACCCAGTCTAGTAGGCTTGGTGAGCCGCATCTTGCGCAGAACCATTCCCACCTGTTGGGCAAGGCTGCGCCCGGTGTCCAAAGATACATCCATTTCAAGGGCAATCTCCATGAGTCCATCTACCAACTGGCTGGAACTAAACAGCCAATGAGCCTGGCTCGTATACCCCATATGGTTGGCATGGTTGGCACAGTTGGCATGGTTGGCACAGAAATGAAGCAAACTGTGCAGCACCAGGCTGGTGAAATCATCCGTTTCCAACTGCGGTCGTTCCGCCTGGTAGATCATGGAAAGCCGTTCCAGCCGTTCCCACAGTCCCGCACAGCCCTCATCATCCAGCCAGCGGGCCACCGCCAGGATGGCCCGCCACGGCTCCAGATTGCGCCCAGTCAGCCGCGCTTCCTGGTTGACCATCCCTTCACATAGCTTCACCACCGGCAGATTAAACAATCCCAGGCGCCACAAATCATCGATGAGCTGCCGCCGGTCGTGGGGCCACAGCTTTCTCTCCAGCGGGTCGGCATTGGCCCGGTAGCGGTCGGGGGTGCGAATCAAGGGGACGACGATGGTCCGGCTGGCCAGTACATTATCCGGCAGCTGGGTCGCCGAAAAGAGCCGAAAAGAAAAGGTGTTGACGTGCCGGGTCACCCAGTTTTGCTCGGCGTCTTTCTCCTTTAGGGGAATCGTGCTGCCGCGCCGGTTGCCGGCCAGGAGCAGCGCCCGCTTCTCGGAGCTGGTGCTGCGCGGATCGGCCAAATCCTCGGCATCATCAAAAGCCAGGGTAGCCCCGTAATCAGCCAGGTCACGCAGAGCGGCAAAGGAACCGCTGGCCTGAACCAGGTAGCCCAGATAGGCTAGCTCCGAGATGACCAACAATAACTGGGTCTTGCCGCTGCCCCGGTCGCCGTTGGGCCAGAGATAACCGGTTACCGTGAAGGCGTCCAGAAACCAGGTAGCCATGATGTAGCAAGCCACGAACTCCGTCATCGTCTCCTGACTGGCCAGCGAATGGTCAAAATCGATGAAGCGGTTGACCACCTCTTGTATCCGCTCAAAAACGGCCAGTGGCTCCGCCCGATACCCGGCGGCATACGCTTTCAAACCCGGGGTGGAAAGCAGCCGTTCCGCCAGCGGAATTTCCGGCAGATAAACTTCCAACGATAAATTCTCCAGCGGTTGGTGCCCGCCGTCGCCAAAGATGACGCCGTCATCGCGCAGGATGAACAGCCGTTTTTCAAAGCTTTGCTGCGGCGGGTCGTGGCGGATAATCGTGCCATCTTTTTTCTGTGTTTCGCTCTGCGAGATTTTGACGTAACACCAGGTCGCGGCGTAGGTACGGCCGTTTATCAGTGACAACGGCCGTACCAGCCGGGCCGGTGCTTCGTCCAGCAGTTCTACTTTAGGTGCGGCCGGTTTGGGATCCGGACGCGGGCCTTGAGCCAGGGCGATGAGGTCAGCTATCCCCTTCCCTGTGGCTACCAGCCAATCATCGACGCCGGTTTTGCCGTCATCTAGCGGGGGCAGGTAGACATGATTAACCACAGCGCCCTTGCGCTTGAGATGGTCCGTAAACCGTTCCAGCGCCTGCCGCACACCGTGTTTGGTCATCACGTCGGAATCGAAGACGAGGTAAACCGGCCGTTTTTCCCAGGCGATGTAGTCAAGGTCGTTGGTGAAGACGGTGCCGCCGTACTTGTTGCGCTGCTTCCAGTTCCAGACACCGGTCAAGGCGATGGCACAAGCAGCCAGGGAAGCGAGGGCATCGGCTTTCTTCTGCCCTTCGGTGATAAACAGGGGCACGGCCGGATCCACCAGTTGAGCCTGGCATACCGGGGGGCAATCTACCCGCACCGGTTCTCCTTTGGGCTGCTCGTACTTGATGACCCGCTGAGGATGGGTGCCATCGGCCAGCCGCTTACGCCGGTTTTCCACCACCCGCGGGCTGTCCGGCCGGTAAATTGCCGGACCGGGCTGACCATCGGTGGTGTGCAGCGGCAGCAGCAGACCCGGCACCCGGCATTGGCTGGGGGCAAAACCCAGCCGCAGGAGTTCGGCCTCATCGGCGATGGTGCGGTAGCCGCGAGCAGCTATCACATCATCACTAACGCCAGAATCATCGCGCAGCATGGCCAGATGGTGGTCAGAAAGCGTCACGATTTCATTCTCCATTGGATTGCTTTTGCTTGGGCGGCCGCCGCCGTCCGGGCAGATTGACCGGCTCATCCGGTTCACCCCAGTCCGGGGAGAGAATCATGGAATATACTCTGGCCAGCAGTTTCGCCCGTGCCTCTTTCAAAACTGGATCTACCTCATTCATTTCACTCTGGGTCATATCGCGTCCCTCGCATCATATTTAATGGATTGGTCGATTTTCCCGATAGGCCGGGGCGGATCGGGGTGCAGGCCAAGCTCCTCCGCCTTCTCCAGTGCCAGAACACGCATCGTGTCACTGCGCGTCCGGCGCATGTACCGGGCTACGGCATCAACGATTTGCATTTCTTGTCGGGTAACCCGGCTGTGAATGTAAAGTTCACGCTTGTTGTTCATCATAACCTCCGTTTGGTGACGATTGGATTTGGGTGGCGTCACCTGCAAACAAAGATAGCGGGCAGATGTGTCACTGTCACTAAGAGTTGGAGGAGTTGATCGAGTTGATCCCAAACTTGGAGGAGTTGATCCTGAATTTGACCAAACCGTGGGCTAAACTGGTAGATGTCGAAGGTGAAGCGCACAAAAAAAATGCCCCACGAGGCACATCGTGGGGCATGAACAACGAAGCCAAAAAGGCGGTACGTTGGGCTGATTTCAGCAGGCAGCGTTCGCTTTGACCCTCGCATTTCTTCCATTTCGGCCGTGGTGGCGTGAGCCTTCAACGACAACCGCTTTCTCATCGGTTTGCGCCACCACCGCCCACACTTCCTCGGTTAGATTAGCCTTGAGATACGACAGCCGCTCCGAGATTTCTTTCTCAGTATGGCCTGAATAGACCGTCAGCCAGGTCATGACATTCCAATGATAGCTCCGGTCATACCAGTTGGTAACCAGTTCCGGGAGCTTGAGCAGAGTGTTTTTGCTTGGGCCGCATTGGTCCCGCACTTGATTAATATCTTGGATACGGCCGTTTTTATAAATCTGCTGCTGCCGCTGCGCCACCATCAGGCAGACTTTAGCCAGCGTCTTGCCATAGATGCGCGGTGGCTTCATCAACCGATACAATTCTTCGTCGGCCGGCAGGGTGGTCGTTGAAGTCTCAGCCTTCGACAGCGGTGATTGTTTATCTGCAAGCGATTTGCTTGAACCTTCAATACTTACGCCAGCTGTGTTGTCCCTCTTGTCAGAAGGTGTGTCAGACGGTTCTAGAAGAACTTCTTCGGTCGTATCTGGAAAATATCCCTCGGCTGCTTCGTGGAGAAACTCATCGGATTTAACTTCAGCAGCTTGATAACAGTTCTCCCCTACTGAGTTATCTTCTTCGGCGGCAATCCCATCTGTTTGAGTAGACGGCCATGCCTTTAACTGAACCCCTTTTGAATCCGTCTCCAATACAATCTCTGGCGTAAGAGATCCCGTATACAGACTCGTTCCACCGGACTGGACAAATTCCCTGCCGGCGGCCTGCTCCAGCAGCTGATCATACCCTTGCAGCATACCATATAACATTTGCAGCATCGCCAAAGGGACATCATCATCCCAACCCATAAATACCCGCAAATATGTCTGGCCGTCAGTCTGTTCCCAGAAATGCAGCCGGGCCAGCGTAAGGCCACCGGTGGATTCTTCAAGGGAAGCGGGCGGTGAGTGAAAGGCGCGCTCTGAATAAAAGATTTCAATGACCACTTCGTCCAAAGTCTCCTCCCGCTTCCGGAAATGGCGGATGAGCTGATACTCATAGAGCCACGTTTCCATCTGCCGGATCAGGGGGTTACGGGAAAAGGTTAAATAGCCACAGCGGAGCAAGTACGAGGCAATGAATTTGCTCGAAGGGCGGCTGATTGAGAAGGCAGAATGAGGAATTCTAGCTCGGACGAGGCGCTGGCCGCCGGCCATAATCTGTTTGGTTTCCAGGTGAAGGGCCAGCAAGGAAAGGACCTGTTCCCGATTGCAAGCCAATAGATAATCGCGGCGGTCTTTCAGGGGCGCCGCCCGGCCTAAGGTAAAACATTTCAAATAGGATTTTGACATTTTTTCCTCCGTATTTAAGCGAGCTTCGATAATGACAGCCTGACCTCCGGGTTCATCACTATGAAATGAAAAACCCAGAGGACTGTGTCAAGTCAGTTACTTAACGGAACATTGAATGGTTTCGCGAACCAAGTTTGCCCTGGTCCTCCATCGCCTGCCCCGTCTCACCGTCCACATCGGCTGTCTTTGGAACCCCCGTCAGGGATGGCGTCGATAGGCTGGTGTGATCCTCTGGCGGTGGTGATTGGGAAACGGCCGTTTTCTCATCCGCCTGGTTATTGTCTTTGGGTAACGGCGGGTCTCCAACTAACGCGACAGAAGTGGGTGGTGTTAAATCCAGACCTTCCGGCAGCCAGCCGTCATAGATTCTGGGCAAGGCCGCTATCTGGGGAGGCAAGGGCGGCTGTCGTTGGGGCAGGTCTTCAGGCAAGCGGACCGGGCTTCCTATGACACAGTACGGCCGTTCCCGCCTTGTCACCAGCAGCACCTTGCCATCGGTCCAGGCCATCATCTGCTCGGGTGACAAAGCAGGCGCGACCTCTCCACCTTCCGTCAGATGGGTGCCATAGCGCCCGGCCATATGTTCGGCCGTCTGGCGGTCACGTGGTGGATACCACAGCTGGTGCGCAAACTGCCCGGCCAGCGCTGAGCCAGAACCATTTGGCGCCAGTGCAACCAGCGCCGCCAGTGACGGCGCGGTCAGAATTATTGTGAGACCATAGTCGGAAGCCACGGGCAGCAGCTCCACAAAGTTGTGTAGCCATCGGGCCAACGATACATCAAGTATCACCAGCATCTGACGACCGTCACCAAACGTCTGGTGTCCTTGCAGCAGGTTGTCTACCATGGCGGCGACCAACCCACTCAGGTCAGCCAGTTGGATGGTGCTGTAAGTCAGGTAAACAGAGCCGTTAACAGCGACCCATTTCTCGGGGACAACCGGCTCTCGCGTCCCATCGATAACGAAAACATCATAGGCTGCCTGATAACGCCAAAGCTGGCGGGCAAACAATGAATACGCCTGCACCAGTTCGGCATCATCAATGGCCTGATGCGGCGGCTGCCCTTTGGTAAAGTAGCGGACGTACAGCCTGGCTTCAGGTACCGTTTCCAAAGCCGCCAGTGCCGTGTGCATGTCGGTCAGGGCCACGTCTAACAGCAGGTTGAAAGGATTGAATTTGTTGGCCGCACCATAGTGGCCAACCGCACAAAACAAGGCCACGGAACGAGCCAGCAGCGGCTTTTCGGCCTCTGTCACCGGCAGCATGAGATAGTCATGCAGTTGGCTGGCTGCTTCTCTGTGCCAAATGCGGAGAGGTGCCTTTCCCGCCAGGTGGTAACCGGGCAAGCAGTAGACTGGTCCCCAGTTGTCTTGTCGCTGGAACCCGGTGCGCTGGTACATCTTCCCATCGGGGTCTACCACCAGGGCTGCGCCCGGCCAAAGCGCCAGGGTGTGACCAAGCTGTTCATGCCAGGCACTGCCGGGTGGGGCGACAATGAGTAGATGGCCGTTGTCGTCAGTTGGGATACTTACAATGGATTCCGAGCGGCGGCCAACAGTTAGACTGATCAGGGGAATATGCCCTTCTCCAGTCAGTCGTTCTGCTGCTTCGTCCGGAGTCAGTCGCCCTTGTGCGAAACGATGCTGCTTCTGTTGCCGGCGAAAACGCCAGGTATGGTGAAGAGTCGTCAATGGTTTCATTTACCACCCCAATCCCCAGCCGCGCTGTTGGCTCTGTTCCAAATCCTGGTCTCGTGCTTCGGCAGCCTCCACTTCGTTGTCCACCTCGACAGTCTGTTGTTTGCTGGGAACGGCCGTTGGTTCATGACTAAACGACTGCTCCACTTGTTGGGCTGCGGTTCGTTCCGCTTGCGGCTCAAGCCCCCGGGCCAGTTGCTGTTGTACGTTCCCTTGTTCAATATGGACCTGCCGCTCTCGATCCAGCGCCGCCCGCACGTCGAGCCACCACTCCCGAAATGCCGCCGATTTGATGCGTACTTCCTCCTGGCCAAAGGCCAGTGCATGCGCATGGGGGTATTGCGTATCCCCATGCCGGATGAGCCGCCACTCTGAAAACAAGTCACCGCCCGCCGCCATCGCCCGGTTAAAAGCTTCGGGGGAGAGGGCTGCATCTTTGACAGAGAGGATGAACTGGCGAGTGTACAAGTTTTCCATCCCCTGCTCCTTAACCCACTTAAGAACCTCTTCGTGAGAGACGACCCGGCCGGACTGGTCCAGCCACTGACCACGCTGCGGCCTTTCCATCTGTTCTTGGAGCCGGCCACGGCCATAGGCCAGGTATTGGGCCAGCTTGCGGACTTTGGTCGCCGATCGTTTGCCGGTGGGGGTGCGGTTTTGCAGCCACTCCATGCGCACGATGTTGGTTGCTTTGGGTTTACTCATCACCCACCTCTTCCTCAACGGCGGCGATGTCTAAACCATCACCGTCCAATCGCGCCAGCAAATCTCGCAGCGACTGCCGCAGCAGCCGGCGCTGCCGCTGCCGAGCCACGCGACGCATCCGGTTGTACATCTCGCGAATACGGCTATCTAGCGAGTCTTTCCGGTTGTGGCTGACCGGTATGCGTGTCTCAAAATCCTCTGGGTGATGGACTGCTTCTTGTCGCACCATTTGCAGGAGCAGCATGGTGGTCAGGTCGTGGGCCATGGCCGATTCGGCCGCGGCCAGAATCGTCAGCTTAGCCATGCGGTTGAAGTTCCGCTGCATTCCCTTTTCCACGCTGTCATTGATGAGGGGAATGAGCAACGTTGATAGGTCGGCTTCCATACCGATGAGGGCCAGGGTTTCGATAGCGGCGCTAAACGTCAGGCCGTGAGCCTGGGCATAAGTGTCAATCTGATCGTGCCCTGCTATGGTCAGGGTCAGGTTCTTTTTCCGGGTATTACCATACCGGGTTTGGGTATTTATCACGTGTTTTTACCTCCGAGGAACGGCCGTTCATGACGACTGTTCCATCAATTCAATTTGAGTTTTGGAAAGTCAATGGGAGAAATCTGACCGGGACGAAGCCTGTCCGGCTTGATTTGTTGCGGGCAGCGGCTGATGCAACGGGTGAGAGATATTCACCTGGTTGGTTTTAGGAATAGGAAAAAGCCAACCAAGGCTGCAATCGCCAACGCTTCGGCGACAGAAGGCCAGATTTCGTTCAGTTGTCGTTAAATACGGAGGTAAACTAAGGGGCAAGCAAGAGGGGCGCTTGTTGGAAGAGGAGAATGGGGGCTTTGCTTTTGCTGCGCTGCTGCAGCCAGCGACGGCGATTGAGTGCCTGCACTGCCTCAGCCTGGCGCTTGACGCTTGTGGATAAGGACTCGGCCTGGACGGCTCTTTGGAAGAT